>NZ_JBEXYB010000026.1:0-116831 GCF_040630715.1 Streptomyces sp. NPDC005752
AGCCCTCGACCAGCTCGCCATGGAACACCTCCTCGGCGTCCGCTGACCCACCACACCCACCCACCGGGGTGCCCGACCCACCACCGGGCACCCCGGCTGTCAGACGACCTCCGGCGCGGACCGGGCATACGCCACCGGGTCGGCCAGCACGTCCTGCACCACGAGTGCCGCCGCACCCCGCGCCGCGTCTCCCGCGACGGACGAGGCGCGCAGCCTGCCGCCCCCGCGGGACCAGAGGCCGGACACCACGCGCCCCGTCAGCTCCTCGTCGGCGGGCGGCGCGAGCCACGGCATCAGGCCGCGGTATATCCCGCCGAGCACCACCGCGTCCGGGTCGAACAGATTCACGGCCCCCGACAGCACCTGTCCCAGCATCCGGCCGGCGTCGGCCACGGCGGCCAGCGCCACCGGGTCGCCCGCCTGCGCCCGTCGCTCCAGCTCCATCACTCCCGCGGCACTGCCCGCGGCCTCGTCGATGCCGGCCGCGCGCAGCAGGGCCGACTGACCGGCGTACTGCTCCAGGCAGCCGCGCGATCCGCAGCGGCACCCGGGGCCCGTCGGGTCCACCACCACGTGCCCGATCTCACCGGCGAAACCGTGTGCGCCGCGCAGCAGTTCGCCGTCGAGCACCAGGGCGCCGCCGACGCCGATCTCGCCCGTCAGGTAGAGGAAGCTGCGGACGGTGTCGAGCCCGCCGAACCACAGTTCCGCCAGCGCCGCGAGATTCGCCTCGTTCTCCGAACGCACGGGCAGCGGTGCCGTGCCGGGGCGCAGACCGGCGAGAGCCTCCGCGAACAGGTCTTCTGCCGCGACCCGGTTCCAGCCCAGGTTCGGCGCCTGGCGCACCGAACCGCCCGAGACGAGCCCGGGCAGTGCGAGCGCCGTACCGACCGGGTACAGACCCTGCTCCCGCGCCGAGTCCAGGGTGCGCGCGGCGATCCCCGCCGCCCGGGCCAGGACCTCTTCGGGCGGTGCGCCGCGGTTGTCCAGGTGCTCGGTCTGCCGCACCCGGCCGGTGCCCGCCAGATCCACGACGCACACCGACACGTAGTCGATGTTGACCTCCACGCCGAGCCCGGCCGGCCCGGTGCGCGCCACCTTCAGCGCCGTACCGGGGCGTCCCGCCTGACCGCTGAACGTCTTGCCCGACTCGGTGACGAAGCCACTGTCCAGCAGCTGTTCGACCAGGGAGGACACCGCGGCCCGGGTGAGGCCCACCCGGGCCGACACCCCGGCCCGGGTCGCCTCGCCGGTCCCACCCTCGTCCCGTACGGCGCGCAGCACGAGGCTCAGGTTGTGGCGTCGCACGGTGTCCTTGTCGGCCTTGGACCCCAGGGGCGCGAGGTAGCTCTTCATATCGCTGACGAGCCTATGCGATGCCTTCCGGAACGCGGCTCGCGGTGCGAGGCCCGGGCCAAGCGCTGGACGTCCGCCGCGTCCAGCACGTCGCGCAGGTCGACGAACTTGAAAGGGACGCGTCCAGGCCGTAGACCCGCAGCCCGCCCTCCTTGGCGGTGGCGACGACCAGGCTGCGCCCGGGATGGGCGTCGTCGCGCCAGATCGCGGGGTCGTCGGCGTCGGCGTTGCCGCCCGCCTCGTCGTCGTACAGCTCGGCCGTCGCGCCGACGGACGGCAGGGAGCGTGCGTGCGTGCGCGGGGGACAGCGGGACCAGAGTGATCAGCGCCGTATCGAGGAGGGCTGCGGCCGCCAGGCGAGGGGAGCGGTCCATGCGCACGGATGCTTCCTGTCGTGAGAGGGACAGGTCCATGACTCAGGAAGTGGCGGCCGAAGGAGCACTGGTCCGGTGTCGCGCCCGTGAGAAGGACATGGGCGCCAGGTGAACTCGCGGGGCGGGCGGGTCCGGCGACGTCTGCCGCCGGACCCGCCCGTCGCCCGCCCCGGGGCTCAGGGCTTGGCACCCCGGGCCTTCAGCATGTCCGCCATCAGAGAGATCTCCGACTCCTGTGCCCGGGCCATGCCGGCGGCCAGGTGCTTGATCTCCTCCGAGCCCGCGGCGTCGGCCGCCGCCTGAGCCATGTCGGCCCCCGCGCGGTGGTGGACGGTCATCAGTTCCAGGAACAGCACCTCGGCGTCCCTGCCGTCGGCCGCGCGCAGCCGGTCCAGCTGGGTGTCCGTCGCCATGCCCGGCATGAGGGAGCCGTCGGAGGGGGTGACCGCATGGCCCATCCACGCCATCGGCGGCCGGTCGGAGCTCTTGGGCCTCTTCCATGACTCCAGCCAGCCCAGCATCATCCCGCGCTGGTTGGCCTGGGTGTTGACGATGTCGTACGCGAGCCGGCGCACGTCCTCGTCACCCGTGCGGTCCCGCACGATGAAGGCCATCTCCACGGCCTGCTGGTGATGGACCGACATGTCCCGGGCGAACCCCACATCGGCCGAGCTCTCCGCGGGCACGGCAACGGGTGCCCCGGAGCCGGAGGAGGAGGCCGCCGAGGGCCGTACGACCATCAGCAGGACGAGCCCGACGGCCACGACGAACACCACGGCGCCCGCCCACACCAGTGAACGGGAGGCATGCGCGGACGAGGTCACTTGGCGACCCCGCCGGAGCAGGCGGCACCCGGCTCGGGTGTCTGCGCGCCCTGGACGTACTTGGTGAAGAACTGTGCGACGCGGGCGTCGGTGGCGCTCTTCACGGTGAGCTGCTTGCCCCAGGCGCTGAGCATCAGCGGGCCCTTCTGGTCGGCCACGGGGCTCATCAGGGAGTACGGCGTCCTGGCGACGCGCTCGGAGAGGGCCTCGACGTCGGCGTCCTTCGCCTTGTCGTTGTACGTGACCCAGACGGCGCCGTGCTCCAGGGAGTGGACGGCGTTCTCCTTCGGTATCGCCTCGGTGTAGACGTCCGCGTCGCAGTTCATCCACACCGGGTCGTGGTCACCGCCGACGGGCGGGTTCATCGGGTAGTCGACGGGTGTCCGGACGTGGTCCTGGTCGAGGTCGTCCCAGGACTTCTCGCCGGTGACGGGCGAGGTCCTGGCCTGCTCCTCGGCCTTGTCCTGCTCGTCGGCGGCCGACATCAGGTAGCCGCCCCCGGCGACGAGTCCGGCGAGCACGACGACGGCCGCGGTGATGGTGATGATGCGGCTGCGGCGCTCGCGGGCCCGCTCCTTGCGGCGGGCCTCCTCGAGCTTGGCGCGGCGTGCGGCAGAGCTGTTCTGGTTCTTGGCGGAAGTCATGTCAGGTCCTCGGGCTCAGCGGATCGCGTGCGCGGAAGGCGCGCCACGCGGTGACAAGGGCACACGGGTTCCCGCCTCCGGCCTGTCTGCGGCGCGGAGGACGGGGCCGGGAGGCCTAGATCCGCTGGACCTGCAGACGCAATGGGTCGACTGCGCCCACGCTGTCGTTCGAGGGGCCCCGGATGGCTGCGGCGCCGGTGGGCGGGACCGCCCGGAGGGCCGCAGAGGTGCAGGGGAGGGCTGTGGGAGCGGGATGGCCGGGCAGCACGACTGCCGTCGAACGGTCCGCCGTACCGTGACAGGAGCTGCCGATCCCGCGCTCATCGGGGGCGTCGGCCACGACGACCGACGCGACCGCCGAGGCGACCGGGGTGAAGGCTCTGGTGGCGGTTGCGGAGGTGGTCTCGGCGCCGGGCGCGGACGTGGTGGCCGGGGAGCAGCAGAGGAACACCGCCACGAGCATCAGTGCCCAGCCCAGGATGACGGGCAGGGCGCTGCCGCCCCGTCGCCGGTCCGTCCACCCGCTCGCTCTGGTCATCGCCGCCATCGTAGATGGTGTGTGAATGTTCAATGAGTTCGGCCCGTAGTTCGGCAGGATAGTGTGCCCCGGTGACGACGCAATCGAACGTACCTGCGGGTTGGCATCCGGATCCTCACGGCGCGCCCCAGCTGCTGCGCTACTGGGACGGTTCCCGGTGGACCGAGCACACGCACCCCGCCCAGGCCCAGGCGCCCGCCCAGGCCCAGGTCGCTCAGCCCCGAGCCAGTCAGGTGCAGGCGGCCCAGCCGCACGCCGCGGTTCCGCAGCAGCAGTTCGCCCCTCAGCAGGCAGCCGGCCAGCAGTACGCCCCGCAGCAGGCCGCGCCCGCGCAGGCCGTTCCTCGGCAGGCGGCCCCCGGTGGCGGCTCGTTGTTCGACCAGCAGGTCCTGGTCGTCAACCAGAAGGCCAAGCTGATCGAGCTCACGAACGAGTACAGCGTCTTCGACCAGCAGGGCAACACGGTCGGTTCGGTGGTCCAGGTCGGCCAGAGCGGCCTGCGCAAGGTGCTCAGGTTCGTCTCCAGCATCGACCAGTACCTCACGCACCGCCTCGAGATCCGCGACGCCTACGGGCAGCCGCAGCTGCTCCTCACCCGCCCGGCGAAGTTCATCAAGTCCCGGGTCGTGGTGCAGCGTCCCGACGGGCAGCCCGTCGGCGAGATCGTCCAGCAGAACGCCATCGGCAAGATCAACTTCGCCATGACGGTCGACGGGCAGCAGGTCGGAGCCATCAAGGCCGAGAACTGGCGCGCCTGGAACTTCGCCATCGTCGACCACAACGGCGCCGAGATCGCCAGGATCACCAAGACCTGGGAGGGCCTGGCGAAGACCATGTTCACCACGGCGGACAACTACGTGCTGCAGATCCACTACCAGCTGCCCGAACCGCTGCTGAGCCTCGTCGTAGCGACGGCTCTGACCGTGGACACCGCACTCAAGCAGGACGCCCGCGGCTTCGGCTGATCTCCGGGAGCCCGGCCGTGCGGCCGGCATGCCCGTACGTGCCTCTCCTCGCATGTCGCCGGGACGGATCTCCTCGTACCCGCGTGGAGCGAGGTCGCGTAGGCAGTCGGCCCGGAGGCCGTTCCGGCTGCCGGCCTCCCCTGCTGATCGACTTGCATCGGTCAGCAGGAGGAGAAGACTTGACGGTGAAGAGCATGACGCCGGGCACAGGGCTCCGGTCCTGAATCCCCCGAGCGGGTGGTGCCAAGCACCTGAAGTGAATCGGTCGAGCGCAGCCTCCCGACCAGCTTCCGCCCTGGCGGCATGCAGTGTCACGACATCGCCGGTGCGGCACTCCGCACGAGAGTGCGGCACTCCTTGTGCGAAGGAGACGCCACCGATGGCCGAGAACTCCGACGGGGGACTCCAGCTCAACGAAATGGTCGCGGCACTCCGCTGGGAACTGCAGGAAGCTCAGCGGAGAGCGGCAGGGGAGAATCTCCGCTTCGGTGTCTCCGGCATTGAAGTGGAAGCCACCGTTCAGGTCACCACGGAGGGCGGTGGCAGGGGCGGCGTGCGGTTCTGGGTCATCGAAGCCACCGGTGACTTCAAGCACGGCAGGTCCAGTGCCCAGCGGATCAAGCTGGCACTGACCGTTCCTCCCGACTACCGGATCTCGGACGACGGCGGCGACGACTGATGCCCGGCCTCGACGCCGAACGTGTCGTCTCCGTGTCCGTCGGCGACGGGCGGCGCGGCTCCGGCTATCTGCTCACACCCGACCTCGTGCTGACCGCCGGGCACTGCGTGAAGCGGGGTGCCCAGGTCAAGGTCCGCCGGTACGCCCGGGAGCCGGGCGACGACAAATACGTGCTGCAGCGAGCGTGCGTGTTCGAGGTCGCGGCGTGCGGCGACGCACGCGATCTCGACTACGCGCTGCTGACGTGCGGCGATCACGATCCCTTCGAACTGCGGAACAGGGGCCGTTCGAGCCCGGTGAGGCTGGGCCGCCTCGTCGGCGACAAGCCCGTACCGGCACAGGCGCTCGGCTTCCCCCGTGCACAGCGGGACGACGAGGGAGGACTCAACGTCGAGGACGCCCGGGGCACGGTCAGCCCGCGGTCGGGGTCGGTGTCCGGGTCCAGGGCCGGGTCCCGCTCGGCCGAACGCTGGAACTTCCAGATCGACAGCGGAACCTCGTTGCCACAACCCGGCGGGTCCCTGTGGAGCGGCATGTCGGGGGCGGCCCTGTTCAGCGGCGGCCATCTGGTGGGCGTCATCGTCGAGGACCGGGGTGCCGTCATGGGCCGATTGACGGCCGTGCCGGTCGCCCGCATCTTCGACCGGGCCGCCCGTCCGGAAGCGGTGAGCTGCCTACGGCGGACGGCCGGCCGGGAAGCGGCCGCCGCGCTGCTGGCGGTCAACCCGGTCTGGGCGGGGGGCGGCATGCTGAAGCCGGCCTACAGCCCTCTGCCGCCTGCCGCGCAGTGGTCCGAGACGGATCTGCTCGACGCCTGCTACAACGTCGTTCCGTTCCAGGGGCGGAAGCAGGTCGTCCGCGAGCTGACCGAATGGTGCGAGGGGCCCGAGCGGATACGGGTACGTCTGCTGTCCGGGCCCGCCGCGGTGGGCAAGACCCGGCTGGCCCGGGAGCTTTGTCTTCGCATGGGTGCCAGGGGGTGGATTGCCGGGCTCGTCGATCCGCTCTGGACGGCGTTCTCCGAGGTGGGCGACCTCGATGAGAACCGAATCCTCGTGGTGGATGACGCGGACGCCCACGCCGGTCATCTGGAGTCGCTCGTCGCCAACGCGGTCAGCAGTCAGTGCCGGCACCCGTTGCGCATCCTGGCGGTCGCTCACGGTGCGGGGGGCGGTCCGTGGTGGCAGTCACTCAAGCGGCGATACGAGGCCCTCGTCGACGAGAACGACCCGCCCTGCCTCGGACCACCGGTCCTGGCGGACCGCCAGGACGTCTACCAGGCCGCCTACCAGGCATTCCGTAGCTGGTACGAGCAGGACAAGCCCGTAAGTCTGGCACGCATGCGGGCCTCCGCGCCCGCGACCGAGGTACTGCCGGATCTGGAGAGCGACGACTTCGACAGCTACCTTCTGATTCTGATCCAGGCCCTGGTGGACGCGCGGGCCTGCAGCATCAAAGAATCCCGGTCCGTGGTGACGACGGCTCAGTTCCGCAGGGACGCCCTGTTGGACTACGCGATCGATGTGGATCGCCGCAGATGGCAGGAGTCCGCCCGGGCCGCGCACCTCCCCGACGATCCGGTGCTGCTGGAGCGGATCGTCGCCGTCGCCAGTCTCGCCGTGGCCACGGGGCGGACGGAGGGCTCGAGGGAGACGGAGGGGGTCGGCGAGACGGAAGCCGCCCGGCGGCTGCTGCTCGTACCCGACCTCGCGGGTGAGTCGGAATGGCGCAGACGAGCTTTCGCCCGCTGGCAGCACGGGCAGTTCGCCGGCGACGGCTACTTGCGCCCTCTCCAGCCGCAGCGCCTGGCCGAGCGGCTCGGGGCCAGGGTGATCGAGATGTTTCCGCAGCTGGCGTCGCAGTTGCTCGACGTGAGCGGCACCGGACCGGGCATCCCCTCGAACAGCCCGGACAGGTGCCGACAGGTGCTGAACGTGCTCGACGTACTGCAGATCACGGCGGCGACCGACGGGCACGCGGCCGGGCGCGAGCCGGAGGAGGGTGACGACGACCTGGCCGGCGTCGGGGGAGCGGGCGACACGGCCCAGCAGAAGGCCCGCGGAATCGTCCTTGAGCGGGTGCTCCGCGAATACGCCGTCCCCATCATCAGGCTGGTCAAGGAGATGGCGGTGACGGATCACCGGGACTCCGCAGGTGCGCTCGGAGCATCCCTGGCCGCCGCGCTGAACACGTCCTTGCGTGAGACCTCCGCCCAGGAGGTCTCGGCCGAGGTACTCACCGAGCTGGACGAATACCCTCCCGACGCCCTGCTCGAACTGGCGGTCGCGACAGCGACCCACGCCGTGGCGTACTACCGGTGCGGCACGACGCCCACGACGACGGCGAACAGGTCAGGGCTGGCGACCGCCCTGCGGCACCTGTCCCTGTACCTCGCCAACTCCGGCCACCGGAGCCAGGCCTGCGAGAACGCGTGGGAGGCAGTGGACACCTACCGGGCGCTGGAGCAGGCGGCGCCCGGGAGCGCGTGGCAGCTCGAGCTCGCCCAGATGCTCAGCGAGCTTGGCGATCGCCTCGACGACGTCGGACGGTACGAGGAGGCGCACGATCACGCCCGCGAGGCAGTGCGGATCTTCGAGCAACTGCGCAGGAGTGAATCGCCCGGTTTCGACTCGTCCCTCCTGGCCAGAGCGCTGTGCGCGCAGGCGTCCGCCGCCAGCGGCATCGACCGGAAGCGAGAGGCTCTGCAAGCCACCACCGAAGCATGCGAGTTGACGCGGCAGCTGCCGAGGGACCCGAACATCCCCGGCGCCGAGCTCGACAGGATCACCGGTGAGGAGGCGTTCACCCTGCGCGCCCTGTCGCTGCAGCTCATCGACATGCGGCGGGGGGACGAGGCAGTCGAGAAGGCAGAGCTCGCCTGCGCGAGGTACAAGGGACTGCTCGCGAGGAACCGGGGCCGCTGGGAGCGCGACTACGCCCTCGCGCTGTCCATCCTGGGCTCGGCGTACGCTGCCACGCGGCAGTGGGACGAGAGTATCGGCAGCCATGCGGCAGCTGTGAACGATCACTACGTGCTCCTGGAACGGCGCTATCGCGAGGCCGTCAGGCCGGAACACGCCCTGGCGCTGCACCGCCTGGCCTCCGCGCATCTCGCGAGGGCGGGATGCCCCGCCGAAGCCTCGGACGACTGTACCGAGGCATTGCGGCGCTGTCGGCAGGCGTTGGACCAGTACGACGTCATGCACTCGGAGGACAGATGGGCCACCCGTTTCGACAGGGCGGCGACGCACCGCCTCTACGCGGAGATCAATCTGCGGATGGGCGCCGTGAAGTCCCGTGCACACGAAGCTGAGGCGCCGCAGCTGTACGAGCAGGCGAGGAAGGCAGCCCGGAACGCGCTGTCGCTGTACGAGGAGATGGACACCCGGACCTTCCGAAGCCGGTCGGACCGCGCCCAGGTGCGCAAGATACTGGCCGATGCGCTGAGTGGCCAGGGCGGGCATCGGACCGAGGCGCTGGCCGAATACGGGCGCGCCAAGCAGGAGTTCTCCCGCCTTGACGCGGAGGAGCCCGGCCAGGTCGACGCCTTCCTCCGGGAGGTGGAGGACATGGCGGACGTCGTCGTCCCCTCCCGGGCGAGGTCCAAGTACCTGGGGAAGAAGCGACGCAGGAGGCACGGCCGCGCCCACCACTGAGACGTGAGCCGCGATCTGCCGGTCCTCGGGGGAGACCCTCGGATCGCGGCTCAGCTGCTCACCGGCCCACTCACCTGGCAGCGTCGAACCGGCCCGGCACTCCTGCGAGGGCATCCGCAGGAGGGAACCTGCACCCGGAGGGCACGACACGCAGGTCCACGCGTCCGTACCGGAGGACGGTCAGTCCGCCTGAGCCCCGCCCCGCCCCCGCTCCGGCCGCTCCGTCTCCTCCATCTCCGTCAGGACCCGCTCGGCCACGGCGAACGCCGCGTTCGCCGCGGGCACTCCGCAGTACACCCCCGCCTGCAGCAGTGCGGCCCCGATCTCCCGGGGGCCGAGGCCGTTGCGTACCGCCGCGCGTACGTGCAGGGCGAGCTCGCCGTGGTGGCCGTGCGCGACCAGCGCGGTCAGCGTGATCAGGCTGCGCTCGCGGCGGGACAGCGTCGGGTCGGTCCAGATCTCGCCCCAGGCGTAGCGGGAGATGAACTCCTGGAACGGTGCGGTGAATTCCGTGGTCGCGGCCTGCGCACGGTCCACGTGCGCATCGCCGAGGACCTCCCGGCGCACGGCGGTCCCGCTCCCGCGCTCGCGGGGCGCGAAGTGCGCGGCCAGGACCTCCCGCACGGCCTGCGGACGCTCGGCGGGAGCCAGGTGGGAGGCGCGCGGCAGTTCCGTCAGCGCGGCCCCCGGGATGCCGTCGGCGATCTCGCGGGCGTGCTCGACCGGTGTCGCCGGGTCCTCGCGGCCGGCGATCACCACGGTCGGTGCCCGCACGTCCGACAGCCCTGACCGCAGATCGCAGTCGGCGAGCGCGTCGCAGCACGCGGCGTACGCCGACGGGTCGGTGGCCAGGAGATCGTCGAGCAGCCGGGGCTCGGTGAATCCGGGCGTGAACCAGCGGCCCGCCGCACTCTCCGCGACCTTGCCGAGGCCCTCGGCGCGCACCAGGGCGGCCCGCTCCCGCCACGGCCCCGGGTCGCCGAAGTGGGCGGACGAACAGACCACGGCCAGCCGTTCGACGCGCTCCGGGTGACGGACCGCGAGCCACAGGCCCACCGCACCGCCCAGTGACACCCCGGCGTACGAGAACCGTTCCAGGGACAGGGAGTCGGCCAGGGCCAGCACCAGGGCGCCCAGATCGGCGATCCCCGCCCCCGGACCGATCAGACCGGCGGGCGAGCCGCCGTGTCCCGGCAGGTCCCACCGCACGGTCCGGTGGCTGACCGAGAGTTCGGGCGCGACCCCGTCCCAGAGTGCGGTGGAGGTGCCGAGGGAGGGGCCGAGCAGGAGGGCGGGTGCGCTCGTCGGCCCCTCGGCGCGGTGGTGGAGGAGACGGGCTGGTGTCGTGGTCATCGGCGCTCCAGAGCGCGGTCGGTGAGGAGCCCGGCACAGCCGGTGTACCGGGCGGGGTCGGTGAGTTCAGCGAGATCGAGGCCGTCGAAGGCGGGCTCCCCGGCGAGGATCTCGGTGAGGGGCCTGCCCTCGTCCCGGGCCCGCGCGGCTGCCCCGGTGAGGATCTCCTGGGCGCGGGCGCGGCCCACCCGATGGGCGGCGACCGCGGCCAGCCGCTCCGAGACGATCAGCCCGCCGGTCAGCCCCAGGTGGCTCCGCATCGCCGACGGGAACACCCGGAGCCCTTCGGTGAGTTCCGCCGCGTCCCGAGCCGCGCCGCCGACCAGGCGCAACAGGTCGCGCAGCGGCTCCCATTCGGCGTGCCAGGCCCCTGCCGGCCGTTCGTCCTCGGCGGCGAGCGAGCCGTACAGGGTGGCGGCCAGCCCGGGTGCGCGGCGGGCCGCGGCGGCGATCAGCGTCGCGCGCACCGGGTTGGCCTTGTGCGGCATGGCGGAGGAGCCGCCGCCGGACCCCTCGGCCAGCTCGCCGGTCTCGGTACGGGACAGGGCGAGCACATCGGCGGCCGCCTTGCCGAGCGCGCCCGCCGTGAAGGCGAGAGCTCCGGCCAGGTCGGCGACCGGGGTGCGCAGGGTGTGCCAGGGCAGCAGCGGCTCGGCCAGGCCCAGTTCCCGTGCGTAGACGGCGACGAGCTCCAGAGCCGCCTCGTCCCCGCCGTCGGAGGAGAACGCGGCCAGTGTGCCCGCCGCGCCGCCGAGCTGAGCGGGTAGCGATGTGCGTACGGACCGGAGCCGGTCCCGGGCGTCGAGCACCATCGACCGCCAGCCGGCGGCCTTGAGACCGAAGGCCGTCGGCACGGCGTGCTGCGTCAGCGTGCGGCCGGGCATCGGCGCGTCGCGGTGTCCGGCCGCCAGCCGCTCCAGCGTGTCGGCGGTCCGCCCCAGGTCGTCCAGGACGAGCGCCAGGGTCCGCGAGGCCACCAGCATCGCCGCCGTGTCGAGGATGTCCTGGCTGGTCGCGCCCTGGTGGACGAAGGGCCGCGCCCTCTCGTCCACGGCAGCGACAAGGTCGGCGACCAGCGGAATTACCGGATTGCCACCGGCCCGCGCCCGTAGCGCCAGCTCCCGCACGTCGAACAGGCCGGCGTCCGCCGCCGCGGTGACCGCCCGCCCCGCCCCGGCCGGGGCGAGCCCGGCGACGGACCGGGCCCGGGTGAGGGCCGCTTCGGCGTCGAGCATGGCCTGCAGGAAGGCGTGGTCGCCGGTGGCGGTCTCGGCCGCGGAGCCGGCCCGTCCCGGGGCGAGGAGGCCGGCATCGCTCTCGTGCATCAGCTGAACTCCAGGAAGACCGTCTCGTCGGCGCCCTGGAGACGGATGTCGAAGCGGTAGGTGTGGGGGTCCGTACGCGTCGCGATCAGTGTGGCGCGCCGTTCCGCGTCCAGCGACTCCAGCAGCGGGTCGGCCGCCTCTGGAGCCTCGTCGAGCAGCTCGGGGAGGTACACCCGGGTGTGCAGGTGGTGGACCAGGCCGCGGGCGAACACGGCGGCACAGAGGTACGGGACGCCGCCGGGCCGCAGCGTACGCACGAACCAGCACCCGGCCGCGTCCGTCGGGGCGCGGCCGAACCCGGTGAAGTCCACCCCGTTGCGTCCGGTCACGTCCCCCGTCGCGGGGTCCCGGCGCAGCGATCCGGGGAGACCCGTACGCGATCCGTCGGGAGCGGGCTGCCAGGTCTCGACGATCGCGTCGGGCACGGGTTCCCCCCGGCCGTCGAACACGTAGCCGTGCACCGTGACCGTGCCCGGGTGCCCGGCCGGGGCGACCTCGCTGCCTCCCGGGAAGGGCAGCGCGTAGCCGTAGAAGGGGCCGATGGTCTGGGAGGGAGTCGGGGGGTGGGACATCAGTGGTCGCCTTCTTCCTCGGTCCAGGTGGCGCACGGGCCGTCGAGGACGATGTCCCAGCGGTAGCCGAGGGACAGCTCGGGCACGGACAGGTCGGGGTCGTACGCCGCTATGAGCCGCTCACGGGCCGCCTGGTCCGTGACCGACCTGATCACCGGGTCGTAGGGGAGGAGCGGGTCGCCGGGGAAGTACATCTGGGTGACGAGCCGCTGGCTGAAGGACGTACCGAACAGCGAGAAGTGGATGTGCGCGGGGCGCCAGGCGTTGAGGTGGTTGCGCCAGGGATAGGCACCCGGCCTGACGGTCGTGAACGAGTAGCCGCCGTCGTCGTCGGTCAGGCACCGTCCGAACCCGGTGAAGTTCGGGTCGAGTGGAGCCGGGTGCTGGTCCAGCTGATGGGCGTACCGCCCGGAGGCGTTGGCCTGCCACACCTCGACGAGCTGGCCACGCACCGGCCGGCCGGACCGGTCCGACACCCGTCCGCTGACGGTGATCCGCTCCCCGAGCGGCTCACCGCCGTGCCGCGCGGTCAGATCGCGGTCCCACGCGGTCACGTCCGTGACACCGAAGGCGGGCCCGGACAGCTCGACCGCCTCCGGGTCGCGCACGGGGATGAGCGAACGGTGCGGGTGGCGGAAGTGACTGCTGCGGTACGGCGGGCAGTCGCGCGGCGGATGGTGTGCACCCGGCTCGGCCGCCGCCTCGGCCCTGGCCACCTCCGAATCGATCTCCTGCTGGCTCATTCCGTCGGGCAGCGGATACGCGGGAAGGTCACGTGCGGTCATGTCACGGCTCCGTGAATTGAGGATATTGCTCAGTGCACTGAGTAAAATGTGATGACCGCGAAGCTACCCAGGGCGCGTCGTTGTGGTCAAGACCCTCAGTACACTGTGTATCTTCGATGCGTCGGCGGCGGAGTCAGCCGCCGACGGCCGACAGTGAGAGGGCGGTGCCGTGAAGGCCGTCGACCTGAGCACCCACCCCGGGCACCTGGCCCGGCGTCTGCAGCAGGCGCACCACCTGCTCTGGAACGCGATGGTCTCGCAGGAGATCACCTCACCCCAGTTCGCCGTGCTCAACGCCCTGACCGCCGAACCGGGCCTCGACCAGCGGACGGTGGGGGAGCGGGTCGGCCTCGACCGGTCCACCGTCGCCGAGGTGATCACCCGGCTGCTGCGCCGGGGTCTGCTGGACAAGGTGCGTGACCAGCAGGACGGGCGGCGCTTCCTGCTCCGCCTCACGGACGAGGGCGCCGGCACCCACCGTCGGCTCGCCAGGCGCACGGTGGGTATGAACCAGGTCTTCCTCGGTCCGCTCTCCGTGGACGAGCAGCAGACCCTCTTCGGCCTGATGCGCAGGGTGGCGGACGCCGCGGAGACGCTCCGGGCGCCGGAGGAGGCCGGTCCGCCCCCAGGGCCTTGAGTGGGGGCACCCTCAGGGGGTGCGGATGCCGAAATCCGCCCCTTGGGGGTCGCGAAGCGTCGCGACCCATGGGCCGCCCGGGACCTGCCTCGGGGGTGCGAGCGGTGTACCACCCGAGGCCAGGGCCGTCGCCGCGGTGGCCTCGGTGTCGGCCACCGTGAAGTAGGGCAGCCAGTGCGGCGGCGTACGCGTGGGTTCGCCGGTGTGTTCCTTCATGCCGCCGAAGTCGGTTCCGCCCACGCCCCAGTGCGTGAAGTGTCCGGTGGCGTTGACCGTCCAGCCGAGCACGGCCGGGTAGAAGGCGAGCGCGCCCTTCGGGTCAGGTGTGCGGAGCTCGGCCCAGCCCAGGGTTCCCTGTTCGCCGAAGCGCTCCGCGCCGGGAAAGGCGCGCGCCTGCCAGACGGAGAACACCGCGCCGGCGGGGTCGGCGGCCACGACGAACCTCCCCAGGTCGAAGACGTCCATGGGCCCCATGAGCACCGTGCCGCCCGCCGATCGCACGGCGTCGGCCGACGCGTCCGCGTCCGCGGTGGCGAAGGACACGGTCCAGGCCGCCCGCTGCTCCTGACGGTAGAGGGGGCTGAAGGCCGCGACGGCGTCCTCGCCGATGCGCGCCATCGTGTACCCGCCGGCCTCGGGCCGCGGGTCGGTCTCCGACCGCCACCCGAGGAGCGTCGCGTAGAACGCCCGGGCCGCATGGACGTCCGAGGTGCTCAGCTCGACCCAGCAGGGTCTGCCGGGCACAGGGTTCGCGAGCTTCATGCGACTTCCTCCCGAGGTGTGTGATCCATCCATTTCCTATGCTTTTGTTCAGCACGCTAGAGCCGCGCCGAAGGGGTGGCCACCCGGGTAGCTCGTGTGTCCGGGCGAATCTTTTACAGGTGTAATACCTGTTAAGGTAAATGAGTGAGTGATACAGCCATGCGACCCCGGAAGCCATCCGTCCACAAACTGCCGGTCACCGGTGTCCTGCGGCTGAACAGCCCTGCGGAGATCTGGTACAAGCCCGCGCTGAGCGTGGTGGTGGCCTCGGCCGTCCCGAATCTGCTGCTGTACTCCCTCGACCGCCTCGACCTGGTGATGTACACGATGGCGGGCTCCCTCTGTGCGCTCTACGGGCACAACCTGCCGTACGCCCGCAGGGTCCACACCGTCCTGCGCGTGATCCTGGGGATGGCCGCGGGCTTCGCCGTCGCTCTGACCGCCGCCTCGCTCACCGACTCGACCGCCGTGCTGATCGCCGTCGGTGCGCTGCTCGCGGCCGTGCAGAAGACCTTCTGCGACGCGACGCGCATCGGTCCGCCCGGCAACGTGATCTTCGCCTTCGTCACCTCGGCAGCGCTCTTCGCGCCGCAGGAACTCGGACAGGTACCGGGGCACATGGCCCTCATGCTGGCGGCGGGCGCCTTCTCCTGGCTGGTCACGGTCGGGCCTGTCCTGTGGCGCCGGGAGGGGCCCGAGCGTCTGGCCACGGCCCGTGCGCTCGATGCGGCGGCCGCCCACGCCGCTGATCCCGACACCCGGACCCGGCGTGCCGCGGCCGCAGCCGTCCAGGCGGCCTGGCAGTCGCTGCTGGCAGCCGGGCGGCCCACCGCCGTACGCCGGGAACTCGAGCGGCTCGTCGTCCACGCCGAGCGGGCTCTCGCCGAGACGGCGACCGGCGGCCCCGCCCGTGGCGCGGGCCCCGGAGGCGGTGTCTCCTGCGCGGGCCCCGACGAGCTGCGCCTGTGGGCGGCGCGGACCCGGGCCCGTGGCCCCGTCCCCTGCCCCCCGCCCGCACCCGGCACCGTGGAGCAGCTCTTCGGGATCGACGCCGAGCGGGCCGGGCAGCGGATGCGACGGGGCCGCCGCGAGGCCCGGCGCCGGCTGCTGCGCGCCCTCGGACCCGGCTCCCCGCTGCTGCCGGTCGCCTTCCGCACCCTCGTGGGGTGTGCACTGGCCGGCTACGTGTCCTCGGCGCTCGGCGTGGGCCACCCGTACTGGGCCATCGTCACGGCTGCGTCCGTCTATCAGCCAAACCTCAGCCTCTCGTGGAGCAGGGCCCTGCAGCGGACGGTCGGCAACCTGCTCGGCGTGCTGGTCTTCGCGGCCGTCATCCCGCTCGCCCGGGTCGACCCGCTCGCCCTCGTCCTGTGCGTCCTGGCCTTCAACTTCGCCGCCGAGGCCCTGATCACCCGCAACTACTGGCTCGGCTCCGTCGCCGTCACTCCGATGGCCCTGCTGATCCTCGAATTCGGAGGGTTCCAGCCGGCGGGCGAACTCATCGCCGACCGTGCCCTGGACACCGTCGTGGGCGTCGCCGTCGGCCTGCTCGCCGCGATCGCCGTCACCAACCGCCGGGCGTCCGGCCGCGTGGAACGGGCGCTCGCCGCGGCGAAGAAGGCCCGGGACCGGGCCGAGCGGGCTGTCGCCGACCCGGCGGTTGACGCCCTCGTGCTCGAAGCGGCACGCAGGAGCCTGACCGCATCCCTCGTCGAACTGCGCGACGCCGGCGACGTCGCGTCGGGCGAATGGTGGCAGCGCGCCCTGCCGGAGGAAGAGCTGCTGGCGGTCGAGCAGGCGGGACACCGTACGCTCGCGGCGACAGCACAACGGCAGGGACGTATCACCCTGCCCCCGGCGAACGGAGCGGTGTGAGCGACGACATCGTGGCCTCGGTGGTACGGCAGTGGCAAGCCGTCAAGCCGGGGCTGGACACCGGACCGATGGAGCTCATCGGCCGCATCAACCGCTGCGCGGCCCTCCTCCAGCAGGCCGAGGACGCCCCCCTGCGGGCCGCCGGACTCAACCGCGCCGAATTCGACCTGCTCGGCGCGATGCGGCGGACCGACCGCGAACTCACCCCCGGTGAACTGGCCCGTGAGACCTTCTCGTCCGGAGCCGCCGTCACCAAGCGACTGCGCACCCTCCAGGAGTCCGGCCTGATCGGCCGCCGCGGCGATGCCAGGGACCGCAGGGTCACCCACGTCGGCCTGACGGAGGCGGGGCGCGAGCTCGTCGACCGTCTGCTGCCGGAACAGCTCGCATACGAGCGGTCGGTGCTCTCCGGGCTCGACAAGGAGACCCGCAGCGGGCTCAGCGGACAGCTGGGCGAGCTGTTGGTGCAGCTGGAGGGCCGGCTCGGCGGCCGTCGCTGACGAAGCGCCGCCGCCTTCGGACTCCTCTCGTCCGGGCCCCTGATGTCCGGGCCCGACGGCAGGCCGCTGCCGAGGTGCTGTCGATGCGGCACGCGGCTCCGCCGGCACGGATCGAGGGCGTCCCGGGCTCTGCCCACGGCCGGGCGCTCGAGTTCCCCGCCCGGGCGGCTCCCCTCTCCGGCCCCGGCGCGGCCCCCGGGGCATCACGGACGGTGAGGGCGCGGCAGGGCTGAGACGACGGCGCTCCCCGGGGTCCCGGGGTGCCGACGTGACGGCGGGCCCTCCACGGTCGTCCCCGCCCACCCGCTCGCACACCCGTCCGTCGCTCAGGTATCTGCTCCTTTCGATCCGATTCGATCGCATGTGCCCTTGTCCCGCTCTGCGGTGCATGCGTCGTCGCATGCTTTGGCGATATTCGCTCACTGATGCGCCTACCGATCTGTTTTCGCAGTTCGCACGCACCGACCGCAGGTGACTTCCGCCATGCTCCGACCCGCAGGGCGGGACATAAGAGTGCGGTTTCACCCGATTCGTGAATGAGGTCACTCCCTGCGCACGCTCGACGCCACTGAGTGCGAAACCTGGCGAGTGTATTACCGCAGGAGTGCCCGCGCAGGGGGTTGGGCGAATATGCCGAGGCACTGTTCTGATCTGGCTAGGCTCACGCCCAGTGAAGTCGAGTTGTTCCGAATCCGAGCACTTGTACGCAAGTGTCCGTGCAAGTGCCGTTCTTTCCGCATACCTTCCCGAATCAACCGCCAGAGGGTTTAGATGGTCCGTGTTGAATCACCGCCGACCAACAGAGACATCCCCGTAGTCCGCGCCGCGCTCCTGCCCGTCGTGCTCACGGCCGGGGCCACCGCCGCCGGCGCGGTGCCGGTCACCGGAGCCACGCGCGCGGCAGTCGTGTGGTGCGGTGCGATCGCCACAGTCGTCGTCGCCACGCTCGTCGTCGCACTGAAGCGACGGAACCGGGCGACGCGCGTCCAGCGAGCCGAGTACGAGCGGCGCATCGCCGCCCTGGAACGCCGTATCGCCTCGTACGACCAGGAGACCGAACGGCTCAGCAAGGAGCTCCTGCCCACCGCGATCCGCCGACTGCGCGCCAGTAACTCGCCGCAGGAAGTGATGCGCGACGTCGTCGACGCGGACCCGTCGTACCGCAACCTCCCCAAGGCGCAGCGCGCCCTGGTGCTCCAGGTCCTCGACATCATCGACAACGAAGAGGCGATGCGTGACTCCGCGCAGCGCGCCTTCGTGAGCGTCGCGCGCCGGGTGCAGGCCATCGTCCACCGACAGGCCAGCGAACTCCGGGAGATGGAGGACCACCACGGGCGCAACCCCGATGTCTTCGACGACCTGCTCCGCATCGACCACGGCACCGCGCTGATCGGCAGGCTCGCCGACTCCATCGCCGTACTCGGCGGAGCACGTCCCAGCCGTCAGTGGCCCAAGGCCGTACCGCTGTTCAGCGTACTGCGCGGCGCGATGTCCCGGATCCTCGAATACCAGCGCGTCGATCTGCACTCGATCGCCAAGGTCGCCATCGTCGGCACCGCGGTCGAACCGCTCATCCACGCCTGCGCCGAGCTGCTCGACAACGCGACGCGCTACTCGCCGCCCCAGACCCGGGTGCACGTCACCGCGGTCGAGGTGCAGACCGGCATCGCCATCGAGATCGAGGACGGCGGCGTCAGCCTCAGCGAGGAGGCCCGCGTGAGGGCCGAGAACATGCTCGCCCAGGCCCGGGCCGGCATCAACATGAACGACCTGGGGGAGTCCCCGCGCCTCGGCATGGCCGTGGTCGGCCGGCTCGCCCGTATGTACCAACTCCAGGTCTCCCTGCGGCAGTCCGCGTACGGCGGGGTCCGTGCCGTGCTCATCGTGCCGCGCGACATGATCACCACCGGGCCCGCACCCGGGATCGCGCACGGCATCGGCGCCACCTCACGGCCCCAGAGTTCCCTCGACATGTCGCAGATGCGGCACGTGGTCCCCCCGCTCGGTAAGAACAGGGCGCGGTCCACCGGGCCCGTCCCGTCGCTCGCGCCTCCCGCTCCTGCCCCCGTCCCGGCGCCGGTGGCGTCCGCCGCCCGGCCCGCGCCCACCGCGGCAGCAATGGGTGACGACGAGATCGTCGTGACCGAGTGGACCGAGGGCGGGCTTCCCCAGCGCCGCAGCAGGGGGCGCGCACCCCTCGGTTCGCACAACCTCCCGCAGCAGGCCGCGCCGGCCGCGGAGCCCGCAGCACGCAACGGGCACAACGGACACGGCGGGGGCGGCGGTGGCGGCACGGCACCGCCCGGTCTCTGGCTGGAGGCATTCACCCAGGCCGTCAACGGTGTGCCCAAGGACCCGGCGAACGACACAGACTCCGACGACGCGTGGGACAAGGGAGACGAGAAGTGATCCAGCAGCGGGGAAACATGGACTGGATGCTCAAGGAACTGGCCGACGACGTACCGAGCATCCACCAGATCGTGGTGCTCTCCGCCGACGGTCTCCGCATCGCCCGGCACGGCGGCGACCCGGACGTCGCCGACCGTCTCGCCGCCGCCTGTGCCGGGCTGCAGAGCCTGGCCGCTGCCGTCGCCACCGAGATCCCTTACAGCGACGGCCTGATGAAGCTGGTCGTCATCGAGGTGACCGGAGGGTTCTTCTACCTGATGGCCGCCGGAGCGGGCGCCTACCTCGCGGTCCTGGCCGGCGAGACGGTCGACGCCGGACTGGTGGGCGCCCGCATGCGCGACATGGTCGTCCGTATCGGAGCACACCTGACGAGCCCGCCGCGTCATGAGGGGCAGGCCGGATGAGTCCTCCCCGACGAGAACGCCGAAAGGCCGACCCTGCGGTGAGCGACCCGGAACGGCTGTATGTGATCACGGGCGCGCCCGACGGCCGGAGAGCGGCGCTCGACCTCGTCACCATGGTGGTGGCGCAGGCCGAGCCGTCCCCGACGGTCCAGCCGGAGCAGGCGGCGATCCTGCGGCTCTGCAGGGCGCCGCTGTCCGTCGCCGAGATCTCGGCCTATCTGAGTCTCCCGTTCAGTGTGGTCACCTCGCTCCTGACCGAACTCCTGGCGACCGAACTGATCGAGTCGCGCGCGCCGATCGTCCGCGCCGCGCTCCCGGACCGGTCCCTCCTCGAAGCGGTGATGCATGGACTTCAGAAGCTCTGACACGATCACGGGCCCCCGGAGCGAGGACGTCCTTCCCGACACGGCCACGGCCGCGGTGAAGGTCGTCGTCGTCGGTGGGTTCGGGGTGGGCAAGACGACCATGGTCGGCTCGGTGAGTGAGATCCGGCCCCTGACGACCGAAGAGACCATGACCCAGGCCGGGGTCGGCGTGGACGACAACGTGGGGGTGGAGACCAAGACCGCCACCACCGTCGCCATGGACTT
Organism: Streptomyces sp. NPDC005752; assembly: GCF_040630715.1. Classification (NCBI taxonomy): domain Bacteria; kingdom Bacillati; phylum Actinomycetota; class Actinomycetes; order Kitasatosporales; family Streptomycetaceae; genus Streptomyces; species Streptomyces sp. NPDC005752. The sequence goes on from NZ_JBEXYB010000026.1 coordinate 20,249, forward strand.
CGGCCGGATCAGTCTCAGCGACGAACTGATCCTCTACCTGTTCGGCACCCCCGGCCAGGAGCGCTTCTGGTTCCTGTGGAACGGACTCTTCGAAGGAGCCCTCGGGGCCGTCGTCCTCATCGACACCAGACGGCTCCAGGTCAGTTTCGACGTCATCGGCAGGCTGGAGGAGCGCGGCGTGCCGTTCGTCGTCGCCGTCAACACCTTCCCCGGGGCACCGCACCACCCCGTCGAGGCCCTGCGCAGCGCCCTGGACCTGTCGGACGAGGTCCCGATGGTCGACTGCGACGCCCGGCTGCGCGCATCCAGCCGGGACGTGCTGCTGACCCTGATGCGCTACCTGCACAGCCTTGCCGTGCCGCTCGCCTGACGACGGCCCGCACCCCAGCCTCCGGACGGGCCCTGTCCCGACTCGCCCGTCCCCGGAGCGCCTTATTCCTGGAGCCCCTGTGACAACCCCCTTCCAGCACGAACCCGGATTCACCGCCGGCCCGGTGCCACCCCCTCAGTGCCCCGCGCACGGCATGGGCATCGGACCCGGCGGACTGCGCCGGCTGTACGGTCCCGAGGCCGAGGCGGACCCGGCGGGCCTGTACGACAAGCTGCGTGCCGAACACGGCACGGTGGCGCCCGTCCTGCTGCACGAGGACGTCCCCGCCTGGCTGGTCCTCGGACACAGCGAGAACCTCCACATGACCCGCACCCCCTCGCAGTTCTCCCGCGACTCGCGGCGGTGGCGTGGCCTGCAGGACGGCAGTGTGGCCCCGGACCACCCGCTCGCACCGCTCTTCACCTGGCAGCCGGTGTGCTCATTCGCCGAAGGAGCCACCCACGAGCGGCTGCGCGGCGCGGTCACCGACAGCATGGCGCGCATCGACACCCGCGGCGTGCGCCGCCACATCAACCGGTACTCCAACAGGCTCGTCAACGACTTCTGCGGTGAGGGCCGCGTCGAGTTGGTCAGTCAGTTCGCCGAGCGCCTCCCCATGATGGTGATGTGCGCGATCATCGGCATGCCGGAGGAGTACGACGACCGTCTGGTGCAGGCGGCCCGAGACATGACGCGAGGTTCGGAGACCGCGGTCGCGAGCAACGCCTACGTGATCGGCGCGCTGGACCGGCTGGTCCAGCGCCGCCGGGAGGCGCCCGCCGAGGACTTCGCCACCTGGCTGGTCGAACACCCCGCCGCGCTCACCGACAAGGAGGTCAGCGAACACCTGCGGGTCGTTCTGATCGTCGCCTACGAGACGACCACCAATCTGATCGCCAACGTGCTGCGGATGGTCCTCACCGACCCCCGGTTCCGTGCCCGGCTCAGCGGCGGGCACATGACCGTCCCCGAGGCGGTCGAACAGACGCTGTGGGACGAGCCGCCGTTCACCTCCGTCCTCGGACGCTGGGCGGTGGGGGACACCGAGCTCGGAGGCCAGCAGATCAAGGCGGGTGACGCCCTGATCGTCGGCATCGCGCCCGCCAACACGGATCCCGCGGTCCGACCCGACCTCACCGTCAGCATGGAGGGCAACCGTGCCCACATGGCGTTCAGCAGCGGTCCCCACGAGTGCCCCGGCCAGGACATCGGACGCGCCATCGCCGACGTCGGGGTCGACGCCCTGCTGATGCGTCTGCCCGACCTCGAACTGGCCGTCGAAGAGGACAAGTTGAGCTGGGCCGGCAACTTCATGTCACGGCACCTGGTGGACCTGCCGGCGGGATTCGCCCCGACACCGCAACAGGAGGTCGACGCCGAACCGCTGCCGGCGGTGGCCCGGAACCGGGCGCAGGCCGACTGGGAGGTGTCGTCCCCCGTCGCCCGACGCGGCCCCGAGACCGCCCCGTCCGCACCGCGCACCGCCGAGCCGTACACGACACCCGGGGAAGGCGTCGTCATCCCGGCCCAGCGGAGTGGTCCGACGAGGATCTGGCACGCCGTCGCGCGGTGGTGGAACGGCCACTGACAGCCCAGCCGGCCGCCGCCCCGGCACCTCCGGGCCTCCGGGTCCGGGGTACCGGGCTGCCCGCCCCGTACCATCGAGCAGCGTGAAGCTGACAATTCTTGGCGGCGGCGGATTCCGTGTCCCTCTCGTGTACGGGGCCCTGCTCGGTGACCACGCCGAAGGCCGCGTCTCGCGGGTGACCCTGTACGACACCGACGCGGACCGGCTCACGGCCGTCGCGCGGGTCCTGGCCGAACAGGCGGCCGGAATCGACGACGCACCCGACGTACACGCCACCGGTGATCTCGACGAGGCCCTGCGGGGTGCGGACTTCGTCTTCTCCGCCATCAGGGTCGGCGGTCTGGCGGGCCGTGCCGCCGACGAACGCGTCGCGCTCGACGAGGGTGTCCTGGGCCAGGAGACGGTCGGGGCCGGCGGCATCGCCTACGGGCTGCGCACCGTCCCCGTCGCGACGGACCTCGCCCGGCGCATCGCCCGGCTCGCGCCCGACGCGTGGGTCATCAACTTCACCAACCCGGCCGGCCTGGTCACCGAGGCCATGGCCCGGCACCTCGGCGACCGGGTCATCGGGATCTGCGACTCGCCGGTGGGACTCGGGCGCCGGATCGCCCGGGTCCTGGGCGCGGACCCGGACCGCGCGTGGATCGACTACGTGGGGCTGAACCACCTCGGCTGGGTCCGGGGCCTGCGGGTCGGCGGCCGTGACGAGCTCCCGCGTCTGCTGGCGGACCCCGCGCTCCTCGGCTCCTTCGAGGAGGGCAGGCTGTTCGGCCCGGACTGGCTGCGTTCGCTGGGCGCGATCCCCAACGAGTACCTGCACTACTACTACTTCAACCGGGAGGCGGTCCGGGCCTACCAGGACGCCGAACAGACCCGCGGTGCCTTCCTCCGTGACCAGCAGGAGGGCTTCTACGCGCGGATGAAGGATCCTGCCGCCCCGCCGCTGGCCACGTGGGACCGTACGCGCGCCGAACGCGAGGCGACGTACATGGCGGAGAACCGGGACGTGGCGGGGGCCGGTGAGCGCGAGGAGAGCGACCTGGAGTCCGGGGGCTACGAGCAGGTGGCCCTCGCCCTGATGCGCGCCGTCGCCCGCAACGAGCGCGCCTCGCTGATCCTGAACGTCCGCAACCGAGGCACGCTCGCGGTGCTCGACGAGGAGGCCGTCATCGAGGTGCCCTGCCTCGTGGACGCCGACGGCGCGCATCCCGTCGCCGTCGACCCGCTCCCGTACCACGCGGTCGGGCTGGTCACCGCGGTCAAGGCCGTGGAGCGGGCGGTGCTCGAAGCGGCGGAGAGCGGCTCACGTGCGGCGGCCGTGCGCGCCTTCGCCCTGCACCCGCTGGTCGACTCCGTGTCCGTGGCCCGCCGGCTTGTCGAGGGATACACCGGGGTCCACCCGGGACTCGCCTACCTCGACCGGCGGTGAGCGGGGATCCCGCCCGTCAGGGAGCGGTCACGGCCCTCGGCCGGCCGGACGGACCCCAGGACGGTGCGACGCCGGTGACCTGGCAGACCATGAGGAAGAGCGGAATGGGCGGCGTGTAGGGGGTACGGCTCTCAGGTGCGTGGATCAGGCGCGGGCGGCCTGCGGGGACGTAGGCCCCCGTGGCGTACGACGCCTGCTCCGGCCAGTCCAGGTCGAGATCCGAACCCGACGGCACGATCCACCACCACTGGTCCGCGTCGGCGAACACGCATCCGGCGCGCGGCAGATGCGACATCAACCGGAAACCGTACTGAGCCGGTACGCCCACGGCGTCGAAGCCGAGGCTTGCCGACAGCGCGGGTGGCAGCGGCAGCCGGACCCGTCCCCGCTCGCCGTCCTCGTCCGCCGGGCGTGGGCGACGGGTGCCGAGCAGATGGGACAGCGCGGTCCTCAGCATGTCCGCTCCGGGCCGTGCGGCAGCTCCGCCCACACGATGCGCCCCGAGCGGTTGCCCGTGTCATGGGACCCCCAGGCCGCACTCACGGAGTCGACGAGCAGCAGTCCGCGTCCGTGTTCCCCCTCGGCGGTGAGGGACAGCCGCGGACCACCGGGCTGATGGCCCTGGTCCTGTACGGAGATCCGCAGCCTGCCCGCGTCGCAGCGGAGCTCGCAGACCACCCGGGCGCTCGCGGTGTGCACGACCGCGTTGGTGACCAGTTCGGAGACGATCAGCACCGCCGCGTCGTGGATGTCCCCGTTCAGGCGCCAGTCCGCCAGCCTGGCCCGCGTGAGGCGCCGGGCGCCGGCCACCGACTCGGGGTGCGCCGCCAGGGCGAAGCAGTAACGGAGCGCCTCCGCCCCGGGACTGAGATCCGTGAGCCGGGGGATGAGCGCACTGCCAGGTGCCACGACCGATTCCTCACAGTGGGGGCTGTGTCACGCTTCGCACCGCCCCGGAAAGGCGGACGCGATCACGCGAACTTGGTTCGGTCACCAACTCTCCCCCTGACATGAACACTTGGCAAGAGGCACTCTGAAAAATTCAGAGTGGCTGTGTTCCCGGAAGCCGTGCGCATGGCACACTGCTCGCACATAGCGCATCGGGAGGTCTGAAGTGAGCGAACCGCGGTCCGCCCCGACCGTGGGTCAGGTCGTTCTCGGCAAACGCCTGCAGGATCTGCGGGAGCGCGTCGGCCTGAGCCGTGACCAGGCGGCGAAGGTGCTCCGTGTCGCCCCCGGGACCATACGCAGGATGGAGACCGCCGAGGTCGGGCTGAAGATCCCGTACGTCCAGCTCCTTCTCAAGGCCTACGGGATCGCCGACGACGAGACCGACGCCTTCGTCGAACTCGCCGAAGAGGCCAACAAGCCCGGCTGGTGGCAGCGCTTCCACGATGTGCTGCCCGACTGGTTCAGCATGTACGTCAGCCTGGAAGGCGCCGCGAGCCTCCTGCGCACCTACGAGCCGCACTTCGTCCCCGGGCTGCTCCAGACGGAGGACTACGCGCGCTCCGTCCTGCGTACCGGCGCGGTCGGCCAGACCCGGCCTGCGGACATCGAGCGCCACGTGGCACTGCGGATGGAACGGCAGGCGCTGCTCACCAAGGCGGAGGCACCGAAACTGTGGGTGGTGATGGACGAGACCGTCCTGCGCCGTCCCGTCGGAAGCCCCGACGCCATGCGGGCCCAGGTCGACCGTCTGCTCGACGCGACCGAGATGCCCCACGTGACCCTGCAGATCGCGGAGTTCGCGACGGGGCATCACCCCGGCACGTACGGCCCGTTCGTCCTCTTCCGTTTCGCGGTCCCCGAACTCCCCGACATGGTCTACAGCGAGTACCTGACCGGCGCCGTCTACTTCGACGCGCGCCCCGAGGTCGCTTCCTACCTCGAGGTCATGGACCGAATGGCGGCTCAGGCCGCAACTGCACAACGCACGAAGGAAATCCTCAGGGACTTCCGCAAGGAGCTGTGATGAACCACATATACAACGGCATGCCGGCCGCCGATCTCGGCACCGAAGGCTGGTACAAGCCGTGGAGCGGTGGTAACGGCGGCAATTGCATCGAGGCCATGAAGCTGGCCGACGGCAGGGTGGCGGTCCGTCAGTCGGCGGATCCGGACGGCCCCGCGCTCATCTACTCCAACGGGGAGATCGCCGCCTTCATCCAGGGCGCCAAGGCCGGAAAGGCCGATTTCCTCCTCACCTGACCCGGCGCCACTTACGCTCGCACCACTCACCGTTCGCCCCAGCAGCCGACCAACGGAGTGTGCCATGACCGGGCAGGAATCCCAGACCGCCGAGATCGACACGAGCAAGCCTCATCCGGCACGGATGTACGACTGGTTCCTCGGCGGCAAGGACAACTACCCGGTCGACGAGCAGATGGCCCGGCAGCTGCTCACCCTGGACTCCCGTGGCCGCGACATGGCCCGGGTCAACCGTGCCTTCATGCACCGGGCCACCCGCTGGCTCACCGAGAACGGCGTGCGTCAGTTCCTCGACATCGGCTCCGGCATACCCACCGAGCCGAATCTCCACCAGGTCGCCCAGCAGACCGCCCCGGACGCGCGGATCGTCTACTGCGACAACGACCCCATCGTGCTCGCGCACGCGGCGGCGCTGCTGCGTTCCACACCCGAGGGCGCCACGCAGTACATCCAGGCCGATGCCCGTCGGCCCGACGCCATCCTGGAGGCGGCGGGCGAGGTTCTCGACTTCGGCCGGCCGGTCGCCCTCTCACTCCTCGCGCTGCTGCACTTCGTGGACGACGAGGACGGGGCCGCGGAGCTCGTCGACCGGCTCGTGGAGCAGCTGCCCTCCGGCAGCTATCTCGTGCTCTCACACACCACGGGTGACTTCGACCCCGAGGGCGCGGCCAGGGCCCGTGCGATGTACACGGCGCGGGGAATGACCCTGCGGCCCCGCTCGCGGGCCGAGCTCACCGCGTTCTTCCACGGTCTCGAACTCGTCGAGCCCGGCGTCTCGCTCTCCGCGGACTGGCGACCTGAGCTCGGAGAGGCCATCGACGTCCCCGGCCACGAGCCGATCCCCGGTTACGCGGGCGTCGCACGCAAGCGCTGACCGCGCCGGTGCCTGGCCAGTGCCGCGTCGCGGCGGGCAGGCGCCAGGCGCCTTCACCACGAGTACGTCGTCGCCGTCACCCCCGGCCGTGGGACCGCGCCCGGTGCCTCCACGGTTCCGGCCGGGAACCCGGCCCGCCCGGCACCGGGACGACCGGCGACAATGGGAGCATGTCACGACGTACCTCCCGCCCGACCGGATCCGCCGCCGCTTCCCCCACGGCTTCCCCCGAGGTGTCCCCGAAGGCATCCGCCGGAGCGAACCCCGTACGGACCGCCCCGGGCGCACCGTGCCCCTGCGGTCTGCCCGCCACGTACGCCGACTGCTGCGGCAGGTTCCACTCGGCTGGTGCGGCCGCCCCCACCTGCGAGGCACTGATGCGCTCGCGGTACGCCGCCTTCGTGGTCCGGGACGCCGGCTATCTGCTGCGCACCTGGCACCCGGACACCCGCCCGCCGGCCGTCGACTTCGACCCGGCCATGCGCTGGACGGGCCTGGACATCCTCGAAGCGACCGACGGCAGCGCTTTCCACAGCACCGGAACGGTCACCTTCCGGGCCGGCTACACCGACGGAGGCCGACCCGACGCGCTCCACGAGAAAAGCCGGTTCGTCCGCCACGAGGGAGCGTGGGTCTACGCCTCAGCGGTCTTCATCGACTGAAACCCCGTTGCTCCGGCCGGGCGGTCCTTCCTAGGATCCGCGCATGAGCAGCGAGGACACGGCGAAGCCGAACGCGGAACGCACACACTGCTGGCGCGGCCGGGGCATCGCCTTCACCCCCCTGGAGATCACGGACGCCGAACTCCTGCACCGCTGGCGTTCCGATCCGGTGGCGGCGCACGAGACGGGCGTCTGGCCCGGCTCGCTGTACGAGCTGACCGAGCGCATCGAACGCCAGCTCGACGACAACTCGCGCGACGACTTCCTCGTCCTGCTGCCCGACGGCACACCGGTCGGGCTCATCGCCCTGTACGACCAGCAGCTGGCCGAAGGCACCGCGGAGGCCTACCTGATGCTGGCCAGGGAACACCGGGGACGCGGCCTCGCCGTAGCCGCCCTGGACGCCCTCACCGACCTGGCCTTCGGCGAGCTGCCGATGCACCGCGTCGAAGCCTTCACCCACACCGACAACGCCGCCTCCCTCACGGTCCTCGCCGCTGCCGGCTTCGCGCCGGAGGGGGTACGCCGCTCGTCCTGCCTCCACCGGGGCCGCCGCTACGACAACGCCGTCCTGTCACTGCTCCGCGCGGAGTGGGAGGCCCTGGAACGTCCCCGGTCCTGGGAGCTCTGAGGGGGAGGTGTCAGACGGGTGCGGAGATCCGCTCGGTCGACGGGGCCAGCTGCTGCTCCAGGTCCTCCGCGAGGAGCCGTTTCGCGATCACGTCGACAGCTGCCCGGAGCTCCCGGTCGTCGGGCCGGGCGCCGTCCTCGGCCAGCCGTGCGTTGAGCCAGCGGCCCCAGGCAGCCGAGATCGTCGCCGCCTCACGACTGCCCGCCGCCGTGTGGGTGAAGAGCCGGCCGTCCCCGCCGAGGTAGCCCTCCTCGATCATCCGGTCGAAGACGGGCACCAGCACCTCCGGCGGGATCCGGTGCCGGGCGGCGATCAGCCGGAGCCCCGCGTGACCCACCATCCGGGTGAAGAGGTCGACCTGCATGACGGCCCAGGCCCCCGCCGTGTCGAGGCGCGTGTCGGACTCCGCGACGATCCGCCTGGCGGTGTCGGGACCCGCCTGGTGCAGGATCCTGGCGACGGCGGACTCGAGCACCTTCGCCGGGTCCCCGGTGCTCGGCTGGGCGAAGCCCTCACCCATGTCCGTGGAGCTGGCCCGGGCGCTGTCGCGCAGCTTCACCTGCTTCAGGAAGAGTGAGACGACGAACCCCAGCAGGGCCACCGGCACCGTCCAGAGGAACACCGTGTGCAGGGTGTCCGCGTAGGCCTGGGCGAGGGGCGCGGTCTGTTCGGCGGGCAGGGCGTGCACGGCCTGGGGGCTCTCCGCGGCCCGGGCCAGCGATGTCGGATCGCCGCCCGCACGTGTTGCCTGCTCGACGCCCTGCGTCAGGTTCGGCCGCAGGGCGTTGGCGTAGATCGTGCCGAACACCGCCGTACCGAAGGAGCTGCCGAGCGTGCGGAAGAACGTCACGCCGGAGGTCGCGGTGCCCAGGTCCGAGTAGTCGACCGTGTTCTGCACGGCGATCGTCAGGACCTGCATCGACAGACCGATCCCGATGCCCAGGACCAGCATGTACAGCGACTCCAGCCAGACTCCGCTGCCCGGGCCCATCCGGGACAGGAGGTAGAGACCCGCCGCCATCACGAGCGAACCGATGACGGGGAAGAAGCGGTAGTGGCCCGTCTTGCTCACCACGTTGCCGCTGAAGACCGAGGCGGCCAGCAGACCCACCACCAGGGGCAGGGTCCGCACCCCGGAGAGGGTGGCCGAGTCCCCGTCGACGTACTGCAGGTAGGTCGGCAGGTAGATCATCGCGCCGAGCATGGCGAAGCCCACGATGAAGCTCAGGACCGAGCAGACCGCGAACACCGGGTTACGGAACAGCCGCATCGGCAGCATCGGCTCCTCCGCCCGCGTCTCCACGAGGCAGAAGAGCGCCAGGGCGGCCAGGCCACCGACGAACAGGGCGATGATGAGCGGCGAGCCCCAGGCGTACTCGTTGCCGCCCCAGCTCGTCCCGAGGATCAGCGCGCCGGCTCCCACGGCGACCAGCGCGATGCCCAGGTAGTCGATCACCGGACGTCCGGCCGCGCGGACGGAAGGGATGGTGCGGGCGGCGGCGATGACCACCACGATCGCGATCGGCACATTGACGTAGAACGCCCAGCGCCAGGTCAGATGGTCGGTGAACAGCCCGCCCAGCAGCGGCCCGACGACCGTGGCGACGCCGAAGACCGCACCGATCGCCCCCTGGTACTTGCCCCGGTCGCGCAGCGGGATGACGTCGGCGATCAGCGCCATGGAGGTGACCATGAGCCCGCCCGCGCCGATGCCCTGCAGACCCCGCCAGATGATCAGCAGCAGCATGTTCGACGCGAGACCGCAGAGGAACGAGCCGGTGATGAAGATGATCGCCGAAATCTGGAAGATCAGCTTCCGGCCGAAGAGGTCGCCGAACTTGCCCACCAGCACCGTCGCCACGGTCTCGGCCAGCAGATAGGCCGTCACGACCCACGACATGTGCTCCGCCCCGCCGAGGTCCGAGACGATCGTGGGGAGAGCCGTCCCCACGATCGTCTGGTCCAGTGCGGCGAGCAGGATGCCCAGCACGATCGTGGCGAACACGATGTTCCGGCGTCCGGGGTCGAGGACGGGTGGCGCTGCGGCACTCTGCGCGACGGGTGAGGTCTCGCTGGCAGTGGTCACCCTCGCACCCTCACACCCGGCCCTGTCTCACGCCTGCGGGCGCGGGCCGTACGGGTCAGTCCAGGAGGTCCCGCACCGACCCCGTCATCCGGGCGACGAACGCCTCGCGGACACCCTCCGGCACCCGGTCGAGCGACAGATACGGATTGAGGTCCTCCAGCTCGACGAGCAGCAGGCCGCCCTCCTGAGTCCGGCAGGCGTCCACCCGCTGGATGCCGTGCGAGAGCGTGTTCCACTCGACGAAGCGGCGCGCGAAGTCCAGGTCCGCAGGACTCGCCTCGTACGGTTCGAGCACCCAGCGGCTCTCCGGACGCGGTGCGTGGAGGGCGTACTGGAAGTCGTGGCCGACGAAGTAGAAGGAGACCTCGTAGCGGAAGTCGATCCGGGGCTGGACGAGCAGTGTGCCGTCGGCGTCCTCGGGAAGCTCCGGCGCTCCGACGAACCGCAGTCCCTCCGAGTCCGCGCCGAGCTTGGGCTTGACCACGTATCCGGCCGCCCGGGGGAGCAGCCCGAGATCCGCGGCACGGTCCACGGTGGGGATCACCGGGAAGCCGGCCCGGCTCAGATCGACCAGGTACTGCTTGCCGGCCATGTCACCGCGCCCGTCCAGCGAGTTGTAGACGCGGACCCCCGATTCCCGAGCCCGGACACGGAACGCGTCGTACGCCTCCGGGTAGTGCAGGACCGGGCCGCTGTTGCGGACGACCACCGCGTCGAACCCGTCCAGCAGAGCCGCCGCGTCCCGGGGGTGACAGAGCGCGATGTCGAAGGCCTCGCGCAGCCGGGACGTCAGGAAGATGTCCTCGTCGCAGTAGCGCCGTCCGTGCGCCTCGTAGGCGAGATCGGTGACGAACAGGACGGAGGGGCGTGGTGAGTCGGACCGGGCGATCAAGAGTACTCCCAGGGGGTTCGGTATCGGGCCGGAGGTCAATAGCCTTGCTGGTGCTGCCCGTTCACCGTCATGAAGCATCTGATCTCTGCCCCCACAGGAGTCACACGTGTCCCAGGCTTCGTCACCGCCCGACATTCTCTCGCCCGCCTTCGCCGCCGACCCCTACGGGGCCTACCGGACGATGCGCGAGAGCGCCCCCCTGATCCACCACGAGGCCACGGGGAGTTACCTCGTCTCCCGTTACGAGGACGTCGAGCGTGTCTTCAAGGACCGGGCCCAGGAGTTCACCACCGAGAACTACGACTGGCAGCTGGAGCCCGTCCACGGCCGGACGATCCTCCAGCTCAGCGGCAGGGAGCACGCCGTACGCCGGGCACTGGTCGCCCCGGCCTTCCGCGGGGCGGACCTCCAGGAGAAGTTCCTGCCCGTCATCGAGCGCAACGCCCGGGAGCTCATCGACGCCTTCCGGCACAGCGGGGAGGCCGACCTCGTCGAGGCGTTCGCGACACGCTTCCCCGTCCTGGTCATCGCCGACATGCTGGGCCTGGACCGGAGGGACCACCAGCGTTTCCACGGCTGGTACACCAATGTCATCGCCTTCCTGGGAAACCTGGCCGGTGACCCCGCGGTGGCGGCTGCCGGGGAACGTACCCGCCAGGAGTTCGCCGAGTACATGATCCCGGTCATCCAGCGGCGCAGGGAGGAGCCCGGGGACGACCTGCTCTCCGCGCTCTGTGCCGCCGAGGTCGACGGCGTACGGATGAGTGACGAGGACATCAAGGCCTTCTGCAGCCTGCTGCTCGCGGCCGGAGGGGAGACGACCGACAAGGCCATCGCGTCGGTCTTCGCCAACCTGCTGGCCCACCCGGAGCAGCTCGCCGCCGTGCGGCGGGACCGCTCCCTCGTCGACCGGGCCTTCGCCGAGACACTGCGCTACACGCCGCCGGTCCACATGATCATGCGCCAGACGGCGGGCGAGGTCGAGCTGTCCGGCGGCACCGTCCCGGCGGGGGCCACCGTCACCTGTCTGATCGGCTCGGCCAACCGGGACGCGGCTCGCTACGCCGACCCGGACACCTTCGACCTCTTCCGCGACGACCTGACCAGCACCACGGCGTTCTCCGCGGCCGCCGACCACCTGGCGTTCGCACTGGGGCGCCACTTCTGCGTGGGTGCGCTGCTGGCCCGTGCCGAGGTCGAGACCGGGGTGAACCAGCTGCTCGACGCCATGCCGGACCTGCGTCTCGCCGACGGTTTCAGCCCGGTCGAGGAGGGTGTCTTCACCCGGGGCCCGGCATCGCTCCCCGTACGGTTCACGCCGGTGGGTGTCTGAGCGGGAGCCGGTGCGGCGGTCCGCCGCACCGGCTCCGCGGCGTCAGCGGATGTGACGGCCCGAGATGGCCCGGGAGATGACCAGGCGCTGGATCTCGCTGGTGCCCTCGAAGATCGTGTAGATCTTGGCGTCCCGGTACATCCGCTCGACCGGGTGCTCACGGCTGTAGCCCGCGCCGCCGAGGATCTGGACGGCCTTCTCCGTTGCCGCGACAGCCAGTTCACCCGCACGGAGCTTGGACATGGAGCCCTGGCCTGCGTCGAAGGTCCGGTCGTTGCGGGCCATCCAGGCGGCCTGCCAGATCAGCAGGCGCACGGCCTCGATCTCCGTACGGATGTCGGCGAGCGCGAACGCGATCGACTGGTTCTCGATGACGGGCCGGCCGAACGCCTCCCGCTGTCCGGCGTACTCCAGTGCGTACTCGTACGCCGCCCGGGCGATACCCAGCGCCTGCGCGCCCACGGTGGGGCGGCTCACCTCGAAGGTCGCCATGGCCGCCTGGCCCTTGGCGGTGCCGCCCTCCCTGGCACGGGCCAGCCGCTTGTCCAGCTTCTCCTTCCCGCCCAGCAGACAGTGCCCGGGGACACGTACGTCGTCGAGGAAGACGTCCGCGGTGTGCGACGCGCGCAGACCGAGCTTCTTGATCGTGCGGCCGGCCGCCAGGCCCTTCGTGCCGGGCGGCACGATGAACGCCGCCTGCCCGCGGGCACCGAGCGAGGGGTCGACCGAGGCGACCACCACATGGACCTCGGCGATCCCGCCGTTGGTGATCCACGCCTTCTGGCCGGCGAGCACCCACTCGTCCCGGGCCTCGTCGTAACGGGCTTTCGTGGCCATCGCCGAGACGTCGGAACCCGCCTGTGGCTCGGAGACGCAGAACGCGGCCACTTTCGGGTCGTCCTCGTCGCCGTAGCACTGCGGGACCCACTCGGCGAGCTGGTCGGGGGTGCCGGAGGCGAAGATCCCGGCGACCGCGAGCGAGGTGCCGAACAGGGCCATGCCGATCCCGGCGTCGCCCCAGAAGAGTTCCTCGTTGGCGATCTGGAGGGAGAGCCCGCTGGGGTCCCCGTACATGTCGGCGAGCGACTCGAAACCGTACAGACCGATCTTGGCGGCTTCCTGGATGACCGGCCACGGCGTCTCCTCGCGGGCGTCCCACTCGGCCGCCGCGGGGCGCACCACCTGGGCGGCGAAGCCGTGCACCCAGTTGCGCAGGTCCTGCTGTTCCTCGGTCAGGGCGAGGGAGAAATAGGACATGGGCTCAGGCCTTCGGGATGTCGAAGTAGCGGGTCAGCCCCGACGCCAGGCCGACGTCGCCGGCGACCTTCAGCTTGCGCATCATGAACATCGTCACGGGATTGCCGTTGCCCGAGACGAGCTTGAGGAACTCGGCGTCGCCCATCACCAGCGTCGTACGGGGCTCGGCGTCGGAGCGGCCCGCGCTCACCGTGCAGGCGCCGTCGGCTATGGAGGTCTCGTAGACCTCCTCGGTCTCGCCGGTGATCTTCCAGCGGATCAGGGCTGTCAGCTGACCGGCGGCCTCCGGGCGGAACTGCTGCCGCATCCGCCCGAACACCTCGCTCAGTACCCGGGCGCGCAGGTCACCCTGCATGACCTCACCGAGCTGCTTGGCGGTAAGGCCCTTCACGATCCGCGCGAAGTCCTCCGGGGAGACGGCGGCGAAGTCGAGCCCGGACAGTTCGTCGGTGAGGTTGCCGCTGCTGTTGTCGGCCACGCCGAATCCTTACTCCAGAGTAAACTTACTTCTGGGTAAGGTAAGGCGGCCGCCGCCGCAGCGCAAGGAGCGTCACCATGCGCCGCCGTCCGGACGTACCGCGAGATGCGGGTGACGTGCCGACAGCACCTTGTTGGCCCACGCGAGCTCCGACAGGGCCTGCTCGCGGTCGGCCTGGTCCTCGATGCCGAGCCTCGGTCCCCGGAACCTGCGCACCTCACGGGCGGCGCAGTCGGCGTCCCACTCCGCCTGCAGGATGTGTGACGGGGTGCAGGCGCCGATGAGGGCCGCGACCCGGTCGGGGATCGGCACGGGGACGAGGAGGTGCGAGGCGGTCATGGGGGGTTCCCTCTCGGATGGTTGGCCAGGAGGTGGTGCTCCGCGAAGGCCGGTGGGCCATCGCTCCTCCTTATGTAACGGGACGCAGTTCCTGGTTTCTCGTTGAGAACGTCTCCGTGTCGCAACCGTTTGGGACTGACCGTCTATTTCGCGTTACCTGGCAGTAAGTTGACTCGATGAGCTGCGTGTGATGACGCGTCAGTTGAAAGCCTGTCCGCTTCGGGCCCGTAACTGCAGCGCCCGCAGCACGGCTTCGGTGGAGAAGCGGCTCTCGGGATCGGTCAGTTGCGCGCCGAAGATGGCCTCCAGGCCGCGCATCCGGTAGCGGACCGTCTGGGGATGCACGGCCAGGAGCTCGCCCATCTGCGCGGCGGTGCCACGGGTGTCGAGCCAGATCCGCAGCGTCTCGATCAACCGCTCCCGGCGCGTGGTGCTGATGCCGGAGACGGGGGCGAGTTCACGCGCGGCGAGCTGGTCGAGCAGGGCGGGATCGGAGAGGAGCCACAGGGTGGTGAGGTGGTCCTCGCAGAGGATGAACGGTGCGTCGTCGATGACCCCGGCGTCCACCAGTTCGAGAACGCGGCGGGCCCAGCGGATCGAGTCGGCGGCGAGCATGGTCGGCACGGTCAGCCCGATCGCCGCTCCGCCACCGGGCACGGTCCGGTCGAGCATCTCCCTCCGCGCGTCGTTCACCGGCCCGGGGATCAGCAGGTGTGGCTGCGGGTCGCCGGGATCGATCAGGACGTCGTGGTCCGCGCTCAACCGGTCGAGGCCGCCCGGGGCGCGCACGGCGACGAGCGTGACCTCCTCGGGCAGCGCCCATCCCGTCTGCTCGCACAGCTCGGCGATGGCACTGCGGGGTACCGGCCGTCCCGCGAGGATCAGATGCAGCAGGCGGCGGCGTACCGTCTCGCTCTGCCGGTCCGACTGTGCCTGCACTTCCATGAAGCCCTCGCGTGACAGCGACTCGAGCTCGTCCACGTACTCGAAGAGCGCGTCGGCGAAGCTGAGCATCAGTGCGGGCGAGAAGTTGTAGCTCCGGCCCACCTTCTTCGCCCGCCGCAGCGCGACCCGCGCGCCCAGCCGGTACGCGCCCTGCAGTGCGTCCATGGTGCGGCCCTCGTACGCCTCGAACCGGCCGAATCTCCGGCACATGTCGTCACGCAGGACCGTGGGGGAAGAGGGTTCGGCGACCAGGTCGACGAAAGAGGAAAGGCTCTGTTCGACGCCCATGCGGATGGACGTCCCGTTGGGCCCGTTCAGCAGGCGCGCGTATTCCGGATAGGCCCGGGTCACTTCCATGCCTATCTCTTTGATCAGACTCGGGAGTTCGGGTCGCATGATCGCGGCGAACTCCTGGGGGAGGGGCCCCAGCGGGTCTCCGGTGTCCAGCGGCTGGATAAGTCTTGGCATGACCGTCCCCTTGCTTTCCTGGGCCCGGTGTGGGGTGAGGCGTGTGGGGGAGAGCGCTCCCACGGACCGACAGGTGTATACCAACATCGGCGCCGAAGATAGACCAAGTCGGGCGGAGTGCCCATGGTCTGGACAAGATCGAAGTGCAAGGGGCACACAACGTGGCCCAGTTGTGGTCCTCCAGTGCAGGTGGGGCGGTAAATGCTCACTTCCGGACAATGTTTTCGGCCGTGAGCTGCGTCGACGGAGCCGACGTGGTGGTCCGGCGGTCGCACCACCGGGCCGCCTTGGTGTGGCAGTCGTGTCCCCGGTCGGCACGGCCTGACCCCTGCCGTGTACGGGGGAGTGAGCGGATCGGCGAGTCGGCCCCCGGTTGCCCCGTGCTGTTTCCGCGGAATATTGCGCACCAAGTGACAAGTGGGGGGCGTGGATTAGTGACCTGGTGACGAGGAAAAAAACTTGCCGAACCAATCTTGACCGACAGGATTGTGCTCCAAGTTTCCCGCCAGTAACGTCACGCCCTGTCACAGAGCCTTTGTGGCTGAAAGAGCAGCACGGCCCCCACGTAAGGCGATTCACCGCGGCACTCCCTGCGCCTTTACAGGAACCCGGGTGCTGTCCCCGCAACAGTGCGCCCGCACTGTCGAATCGGAGGAAATCACTGTGCGCAACTCCTTCAAGAAGATCGCAGTGGCAGCCGGTGCTGCCGCCGCCGCCGTCACCCTCGGAGCGACCACCGCCACCGCCGGCGTCGCCGCTCCCACCTGGACCGTCGGCCCCAGCTCGCCGCTGACGGCCTCGGCCGCGTCCACCGGCACCGTCACGCTCAGCCTCAACGGCATCCCGCTGACGTGTACGACATCGGCGGCCACGGCCGCTCTGAAGACCGCTTCCGGCACCACGGGCGTGACGGTCGGCACCATCGCCCCGCTCACCTGGAGCGGGTGCACCAGCCCGTTCGGCCCGGTGACGCCGACTGCCAACACCACCACGCCGTGGGGCATCGTGGCGAACACCTACGCCTCCGGCGTCACCACCGGGTACATCTCCGGCGTGAAGGCCACGCTGTCGGTTCTCACCTGCACCTTCACGGTGACGGGTAACGTTCCCGCCACCTACAACAACAGCACCGGCCAGCTGAAGGCCGCCAGCACCGCGGCGTCCACCTACAAGTTGACCGTCGCGACCGCTTCCGCGGGCTGCGCCGGCATCGCGGCCGTGGGTCAGAACCCGCTCTACACCGCCACGTACAACGTGGTCAAGAGTGGTACGACCACCAAGCCGACCATCGTGTACACCCCCTGATCCGGCCCTGCACCGGTAACGGATGAACGACGGACCGCACGGCGGGTGAGCCCGCCGTGCGGTCCCGTGCCCCATCCGCCGGAAGCGGCGTCGGAGGCGGCTGCCGGCAGCGGTGTTCCCGTACCGGAGCCGGGCCCCAGTCCTGAGTGAGCGGGAACCCGTGGTGAGTCCGCCCGCCACGTGATGTGTGTCGAAAGGGGACATCGTCGGTGAGAGGCAGTCGTATGACGGGAACACGGCGGCGCACGGCACGTGGTGCCGCGGTAGCCACCGCTGTGCTGCTGGGGGGAATGATCCCCGGGGCACAGGCCGCATCCGGTGTTCAGGAGATCGATGCGGAGCTGGTCTACGCATGCGAATTCCCCACCGGCAAGAAGCCGGTGAAGGTCCAGGTCACCGCGAAGATCCCCGAGTCGGCGCAAGCCGGGCAGGCGATCCAGCCCGAGGACGTGGCCTTGGACGTCACCCTGCCCGAGGGCGCGCTTGCCGGCCCGGCCGACTCCGCCGCGGCGACCGCCGGTGCCGGGACGAGGCTCTCCGTCGACGTTTCCCAGGGCGGCCGGCAGGCCCGGGCCGAGTGGCTCGGAACGACCGCCGTGCCCTCGCCGGTCCCGGGGGAAGGGGAACTGACGCTGAGCACGTCGGGAAGTGTTCCGTACGTGACACCCGGGACCTCGGGGAGCCTCACCTTCGAAGCAGGCGCACTCGACGTGGACCTCGAGCTGGAGAAGGCCGACGGGACCCCGGCCGAACCGCCGGGCGTCTCCCTGAGCTGTGCCTTGGACGGGGAGCAGGAGACGGTGCTGGCGGCGGTGGACGTTGCCGACGAGGAGGGTGTGCCGGAGCCCGCACCGTCCGAGGCCTGGCCCGGTGAGGAGGACGACTCGGCCGACGCGGCAGACGTGCCCGAGATCGGAGCGGAGACGGAGGAATCCGCCGGGACCGATGCTCCTCCCTGCGCCGGCGACCCGAGTGATGATTTCGCCTTGGTCGCCTATGTCACCGGGTATGCGAACGCGGAGAAGCTGAAGGGAGCGACCCGGTTCCCGGCGGCCTGCACGAAGATCAAGCAAGGACCGAGCGAGCTCGTTCCCGGTGAAGACGGATCTCTTCACGTGTATCAGGATTCCACCGCGGATCTTGAATACAACGGGAAGCCGCAGCTTCCGCCCACGTCGGGAACATTCCTTACCTTCGGGTTCGTGCCGACCACCGCGAAACTGGAGATGACGCAGATTCCCACAGGCACTGCGGCCGACGGGACGCGGATTCCGAACATCCACTCGGATCTGCACATCTTCAACGGGATCAGCGAGAACCGTACGGACATCAAGCTGGAATTCATGCTGAGGCTGTACGACGTCGAGGTCAACGGTGTCCCCCTGGACGTGGGCGATGCCTGCCGTACGAGCCGGTCGTTCACTCTGAGTCTCGTCGGCCTCGGGTGGTACGGCAGGGAGGACCCCGGCTACATGTTGGTCACCGGCGGCCCGCTGACGGGGTCGGTGACGATCCCGCCCTTCAGCGGATGCGGCGTGGACGAGGACCTCGACGACCTCTTCACCGCGTCATTGTCCGGGGTGACCAACTATGTCAAGCAGGTCCAGGGAGCCCCCTGCATCCCCGTGAACGGCACCAACTGCACGGCCGCGTACGAGCCGACCGACATACCCAAGGCCACCCGCTGACCCCCGCAGTCGCACCGACCGTCACACCGAAACAGCAATGCCCCCGAGCCTTCAACCGAATTGAGGGAACAATGAGATCTGCCTCGAAGACCTGGATCAAGGCCGCCGGTGCCGTCGCCGCGTCCGCCGCGCTGGTCATGCCTCTGACCGCGTCGCCGGCCGGTGCGGCCACCACCGGCGCGACCCAGCTCAACGGCGGCTGGGCCCCGTTCGACCGCTGCCCGGTGGACGCCCCCGCCATGCTCGCGGCGGACGGTGACACCGACGTCCCGCTGTGTGTGACGTCCTCCTCGCCCAACGGGTCGATCAAACTGGGCAACACCGAGGCGACGACCGGCTCGACGAACCTGCAGTTCGGCGTCCTCCAGCACCCGGCCGAGGGGACCTACACGGTCGTGCCGCCGCCGGAGGGGTCCATCATCAGCGGCAAGACCACGATCCCCGGCGGCCTGCTGGGCCTCATGTGCCCGAGCAAGGTGCCGGTCGTCTCCGCCGTGTGCGACCAGATCACCAACGGAACCCTCAACAAGGTGACCGCCACCGTCGAATCGGCCGGAGCGCCGACCGACTTCAGCCTGGTCGCGGGCCTGTCCTCCGGACCGATCGTCACACTGCCCATCAAGATCCGGCTGGACAACCCGCTGCTCGGTACCAAGTGCTACATAGGCAGCAACAGCAACCCCGTGGTCCTGCACCCCGGCAACCTGAGCATGCCGTCGCTGGCCGTCTCCCGGTTCAACGGTGACGGCACCGCGAACGACGAGGGCTCGCTGATCCAGTTCGGGCTGTCCGGCGCAGGCCAGGGCGACAACCGGTTCTCCGTGCCGAAGGCCGGCGGCTGCGGTCTCGCCGGCATCCTCAGCTGGGCGATCGACCTCAAGGTCGGACTGCCCGCGGCGGCAGGGACCAGCAACCTCGTCCTGAACGACGCCAAGACCTCCACGGTAGGTCTCACGGCCCCGGGTCTGTCGGTGCCCGACGCCGGCAAGGAGCTCGCCGAGAACTGGCACTCCGCGGTGAAGTAGCAGTAAGGCGCCGCACGGGCGGCGCCTCGGGATTTCTTGTCACTTCCTGCGCCGCCCGCCCCTGACGGCCCATGAGCCCGCCCCGACCGAATGAACGCTGGTCGGGGCGGGCTTCTGCGTGCCCGGAGCGTGTCCGAAGCGGTGTCGTGAAGCCACACGCCCCGTTCCCGAGTCCTCACTTTTCGATAGGTTTCGCGCGCCGATCACTCATCTCGAAACAAGAAAAGGATGCCACGCGACCACCGCGGAGAAAGTTGGTGAATCACTATTGCGGACTTAGGTTACTGGCCCGTAGCGTCCCATCTGGGCGGCTCGGGAAGCGTATCCGTACCTGCTCTTTCGACGCACGTGGAGTCCTGGTCGCACCCCCTTCGGCCCGGATTCCCCCGGGGGAGATTCGCCGGTCCGAGCCCTTCCGCCGGCGGAGTTCTCCCGGCCACCGGGGTTTCGTGGTGCCGACCTCCCCGGGCCGCGGGAACCCGGTGCACCAGGAGCACTTGCTCAGATGACGACAACGCCGACCGGCGAGTTTGTCAATCAGTGACAAGTGATCCACAAAGAGATCGATGTCCGACGATTCCGCTGCTCAACGGCTTGTCCTGGCGGATTCGACGGACATAACGTGCGCCTCCGGGTGCATGTGTGACGAGCCATCGTTGGATTCGCCGGAGCCGGAGCGCTGAGAGATGACATCGTTCACCACCACTTCGAAGGAGGGCCGATGGGAATCGAAGTCGTAGTCGAGGGCCTGACGAAATCCTTCGGCAAACAGAACGTCTGGCAGGACATCAGCCTGACGCTGCCGGCCGGTGAGGTGAGCGTGATGCTCGGTCCTTCCGGTACCGGAAAGACCGTCTTCCTGAAGTCCGTCATCGGACTTCTGAAGCCGGAGCACGGCCGCGTCCTCATCAACGGCGTCGACATGGTGAACAGTCCCGAGAAGGACATCATGGAGACCCGGAAGCTCTTCGGTCTCATGTTCCAGGACGGTGCCCTCTTCGGCTCCATGTCGCTTTTCGACAACATCGCCTTCCCCTTGCGTGAACACACAGGCAAGAAGGAATCCGAGATCCGCCGCATCGTCATGGAACGCATCGACATCGTCGGACTGCTCGGCGCGGAGACGAAACTGCCCGGCGAGATATCCGGCGGTATGCGCAAGCGGGCCGGCCTCGCCCGCGCCCTCGTCCTGGACCCGCAGATCATCCTCTGCGACGAGCCGGACTCAGGACTCGACCCGGTCCGCACCGCCTACCTCTCGCAGCTCCTCATCGATCTCAACGCGCAGATCGACGCCACGATGCTCATCGTCACCCACAACCTCGACATCGCGGCCACCGTCCCCGACAACATGGGCATGCTCTTCTGCCGCAACCTCGTCACCTTCGGCCCGCGTGAGGTGCTGCTCACCAGCGACCTGCCCGTTGTGTCGCAGTTCCTCGCCGGACGCAGGGAAGGCCCCATCGGCATGTCCGAGGAGAAGGACGCCGCCACCCTCGCCGCGGAACAGACGAACGGCGGCGCCCGGGGCCCCGCCCCGCGCACCGTCGTGCCGCAGCTGGAGCCCTCCCCGGGAATGCCCGTACGGCAGGCGGCCCTGCGCCGCCGGGAACGGGTCATCTCCATGATGGGCCAGCTGCCGGAGGCGGCCCGTACCGCGATCTTGAACAGCTACACGCCGACCTTGGACGGTGGGCGACGATGACGGCACCGCTGCCCGTACGCCCACCCGAGCCGGCTGCCGAGCAGGCGCGGGCACAAGCACCGCGGCAGAGGCCGCCCTCGCGGCTCCTCGCCCCGCTGCGCCAGACCGGCCGGCTCTTCGCGCTCGCCCTGGCGGTCATCCGGGCCGTCTTCCGCCGGCCCTTCCAGTTACGGGAGTTCATCGAGCAGTTCTGGTTCGTCGCGAGCGTGACCATCCTGCCCGCCGCCCTCGTCTCCATCCCGTTCGGTGCGGTCATCGCCCTCCAGGTCGGCTCGCTCACCGAGCAGCTCGGCGCACAGTCCTTCACCGGAGGCGCCAGCGTCCTCGCGGTCATCCAGCAGGCCAGCCCACTCATCGTGGCGCTGCTGATCGCCGGAGCCGCAGGGTCCGCCATCTGCGCCGACCTCGGCTCGCGGAAGATCCGCGAGGAGCTCGACGCCATGGAGGTCATGGGCGTCTCGCCCGTCCAGCGCCTCGTCGTCCCGCGCGTCCTGGCCACCATGCTCGTCGCCGTACTGCTCAACGGCCTCGTCTCCGTCGTCGGCACGCTCGGCGGCTACTTCTTCAACGTCATCATGCAGGGCGGGACCCCGGGCGCCTACCTCGCCAGCTTCTCCGCCCTCGCCCAGCTCCCCGACCTGTACGTCGGCGAACTCAAGGCGCTCATCTTCGGGTTCATCGCCGGCATCGTCGCCGCCTACCGGGGACTCAACCCGCGCGGCGGCCCGAAGGGTGTGGGTGACGCGGTCAACCAGTCCGTCGTCATCACCTTCATGCTCCTGTTCGCCGTCAACATGGTCATCACGGCGATCTACCTCCAGATCGTCCCCCCGAAGGGGGGCTGAGCGATGTCCATGCTCGGCTGGCTCGACCGCTCGGGTGAGCAGCTCACCTTCTACGTACGCGCCCTGTTCTGGATCCCGCGCACCCTGCGCCGCTACCTCAAGGAGGTGCAGCGGCTGCTCGCCGAGGTGGCCTTCGGAAGCGGCGGCCTCGGTGTCATCGGCGGAACCATCGGGGTGATGATCGCGATGACCCTGGCCACCGGTTCGGTCGTGGGCCTCCAGGGGTACGCCGCCCTTGACCAGATCGGCACCTCCGCCTTCACCGGCTTCATCTCCGCCTACTTCAACACGCGCGAGATCGCCCCGCTCGTCGCCGGCCTCGCGCTCTCCGCCACCGTCGGAGCGGGCTTCACCGCCCAGCTCGGCGCGATGCGGATCAACGAGGAGGTCGACGCCCTCGAGGCCATGGGGATACGGTCCATGCCCTACCTGGTCACCACGCGCATCATCGCGGGCGTCGTCGCCATCATCCCGCTGTACGCCATCGGGCTGCTCTCCTCCTACCTGGCGTCCCGCTACATCACCGTCCTGTTCAACGGGCAGTCCGCGGGCACCTACGACCACTACTTCAATCTCTTCCTCTCCCCGGACGACGTGCTGCTGTCGGTGCTCAAGGTGCTGATCTTCAGCGTGCTGGTGATCCTCGCCCACTGCTACTACGGCTTCCACACCACGGGCGGTCCCGCCGGTGTGGGTGTGGCCGTGGGCCGGTCGGTGCGCAACGCCATCGTGCTGATCAGCGTCACCGACTTCTTCCTGTCGCTCGCCATCTGGGGCGCTACGACAACGGTGAAGGTGGCCGGCTGATGCATACCACCACGGCGCAGACAGCGCGCCGCAGAGCCGCGGGGGTGGCCTTCGTGCTCGTTCCCGCCGTGCTCGTATGGCTGTCGGTCTCCGTGTACGAGAAGGACTTCAGGGACGACGCCACCGTGACGGTGCACACCGGAAGCGTCGGCAACGAGATGCACGACAACGCCGAGGTCAAGCTGCGCGGCGTCGTGATCGGCGAGGTGCGCGACATCCGGGCGGCCGGGGACGGGGCGCGTCTGACCCTCGCCATCCAGCCCGACAAGCTCGGGGAGATCCCCGCCGACGTCACCGCCCAGATGCTGCCTACCACCCTCTTCGGTGAGCGGTTCGTCGCCCTGGTACCCCCGGCGATCCCGTCCACGCAGGCCCTCCGGGCCGGTGCGGTGATCCCGCAGGACCGCTCCTCCAACGCCATCGAGCTGGAGGAGGTCCTCGACAACGTCCTGCCGATGCTGACCGCCGTCAAGCCCGAGAAGCTCGCCGCCACCCTCAACGCCGTCTCCCAGGCGCTCGAAGGGCGCGGCGGCAAGCTCGGCGACACGCTGGTCGCCCTCGACGCCCACCTCAAGGAGTTCAACCCGCAACTCCCCACGCTCAACGAGGACATCAAGGAACTCGTCAAGGTCAGCCACCTCTACGCGGACGCCGCGCCGGACGTCCTGGACGCGCTCACCGACTTCACCACCACCAGCGGCACCATCGCCGAACAGCAGGCGGAACTCGCCGACCTGTACGGCTCCACCACCGCCTCGGCCCAGGACGTCACCTCCTTCCTGCGCAAGAACAAGGACAACCTCATCCACCTCTCCGCCTCGGGCCGGCCGACGCTGGAACTGCTCGCGGAGTACTCGGACGCCTTCCCCTGCACCCTGCGCACCATGGCGGGCTTCGTCCCCGCCATGGACAAGGCGCTCGGCAAGGGCACGGACAAGCCGGGCCTCCACGTCACCGTCAAAGCCGTGGAGTCCAAGGGCAAGTACGTGGCCGGCCGGGACACCCCCTCCTACGGTGCGACCGGCGGACCGCACTGCTACTCGGTGCCCTACACCGGCAGGTCCGTGCCGACCGCCGACGCCCGGACCGCCTCCTCCACGGGGAGCAGCCCCGCGGCGGACGTCCGGGAGACCGACACCGCCGAGATCGCCGACACGGCCCTCGGCATACCCAACTCGCCGGAGGAGAGCCGGCTCGTCAACGAGCTGGTCGCCCCCTCCCTGAAAGTCCAGCCGCAGTCCCTGCCCGACTGGAGCAGCGTGCTCATCGGTCCGGCCTTCCGCGGTGCGGAGGTGAAGCTCAAGTGAAGCGCCGCTCGCTGGCGGGACCCCTCGTCAAATCGATCGTCTTCGTCGTGGTGACGGCCCTGGCCACCACCGTGCTGGGCCTGTCCATCGCGAACACGAGTGTGGGTGAGACCACTTCGTACAAGGCACGGTTCACGGACGCGACCGGTCTCGTCGTCGGTGACAGCGTCCGCATCGCCGGCGTCAAGGTCGGCCAGGTCGAGTCCGTCGAGGTCGCCGACAGGCGGGAGGCCGAAGTCGGCTTCGCCGTCCGCAAGGGCCGCGAGCTGCCCGCCTCGGTGACCGCGTCCATCAAGTACCTCAACATGGTCGGCCAGCGCTACGTCGACCTCGACCAGGGCGCCGGGCCCGTCGGCGAGAGCTTCAGGTCGGGATCGACCATCCCGCTCTCGCGCACGACGCCCGCGCTGGACCTCACCCAGCTCTTCAACGGCTTCCAGCCGCTCTTCGAGGGGCTGTCGCCGCCGGACGTCAACCAGCTCGCCGGCTCGATCGTCCAGGTGCTCCAGGGCGAGGGCGGCACCGTCGACAGCATTCTCTCCCACGTCGGATCGCTGACCGGCACCGTCGCGGCCAAGGACAAGGTGATCGGCGAGGTGATCAAGAACCTCAACACGGTGCTGAAGACGGTCAACGACCGCGAGGCGGGCTTCAACGACCTCGTCGTGACCCTGCAGAAGCTCGTCACGGGCTTCTCCGGCGACCGTGAACCGCTCGGTGAGGCCGTCGCGGCGATGGGCGCGCTCACCACCGTCACCGCGGACCTCATCGAGGACGGACGCAAGCCGCTGAAGGACGACATCGCCCAGCTCGGACGGCTCACCGGCCAGCTGGACAAGAACGCCCCCGAGATCGAGAGCTTCCTTCGGAAGACCCCCGCGAAGATGGAGGCGATCACCCGCCTCACCTCGTACGGGTCGTGGCTCAACCTCTACCTCTGTGAAGCCAGGGTCGGCGGAGTGACGACGGAGGACGGCAGCCCGCCGCCCACCGGCATCACGATCGGCCAACCGAGGTGCCAGGCATGAGAATCACGCCCGCACGGGAACGCAACCCCGTCGCCGTCGGCATCGTCGGACTCCTCGTCCTGACCCTCCTCGGCCTCGCCGCCTACCGCTCCGACGCACTGCCCTTCATCGGCGGCGGCACCACCTACAGCGCCGACTTCACCGAATCCGCCGGCCTCGACGAGGGCGACGAGGTACGGATCGCCGGAGTCAAGGTCGGCGAGGTCACCGGAGTCACGCTCGACGGCGCCAAGGTGAAGGTGGACTTCAACGTCGAGAACGCCTGGATCGGCGACTCCTCCACCGTGGGCATCGCCATCAAGACCCTCCTGGGCGACAAGTACCTCGCGGTCGATCCGCTCGGCACCACCGAGCAGGACCCGGGCTCGCGCATCACCACGAGCCGCACCACCTCCCCGTACGACGTCACCCAGGCGTTCAACGGACTCGGCGAGACGATCGACGAGATCGACACCGACCAGCTCGCCAAGAGCTTCGAGACGATCTCCGACACCTTCAAGGACTCTCCGCCCGACGTGCGCAGCGCCGCCGACGGGCTGTCCGCGCTGTCGAGGACGGTGTCCGAGCGGGACGCCCAGCTCGCCACACTCCTCAAGGGCAGCAAACAGCTCACCAAGACGCTCGCGAACAAGAAGAGCAGCTTCGAGACCCTCCTCGAGGACGGCAATCTGCTCCTGGGCGAGATCCAGGCCCGCCGCGACTCCATCCACCTGCTGCTCACCGGGACCCGGAACCTCGGGACACAGCTCACCGGGCTCGTCGCGGACAACAACAAGCAGCTGAAGCCGACCCTGGACTCGCTCGGACGGGTCACCACGGTCCTGGTGAAGAACCGCAAGAGCCTCGACAAGGTGCTCTCCATGGCGGGCTCCTACAACCGTCTCATCGGCAACACCCTCGGCAACGGGCGCTGGTTCGACAACTACGTCTGCGGCGTCGTCCCGAAGAGCTACCTGCCCGAGGGCACGCCCCCCGCCAACGGCGACTGCATGCCACCGAAGCAGGGAGGGCGCTGACGTGAGACGCACACGCATCATCGGGATCGGTGCCGGGCTCGCCGTCGTGGCGGTCGCCGCCACCTCGGGCGTCATGGCGCTGGACGACCAGGGGACGACCACCGTCACCGCCTACTTCGACCAGACCACGGGCGTCTACGCCGGATCCGATCTGCGGATCCTCGGTGTGAAGGTCGGCACCGTCGAGTCCGTCGAGCCACAGGGCGAGGAGGTCAGGGTCGTCCTGCGGCTCGACAAGGACGTCAAGGTCCCCGAGGAGGCGCACGCCGTCGTCGTGGCCCCCAGCCTCGTCGCCGACCGGTACGTGCAGCTCGCGCCGGCCTACACCGGGGGAGCGCGGCTCGAGGACGACGCCGTACTCCCTGCCGCGGACAACGCCACCCCCATCGAGGTCGACCAGCTGTACGAGTCGATCACCGAGCTCTCCACGGCGCTCGGCCCGGAGGGTGCCAACAAGGACGGGGCGCTCGCAGCGCTCCTCGATACCGGCGCGAAGAACCTCGACGGCAACGGCAAGGCCATCGGAGACTCCATCGAACAGTTCGGCAAGGCGACGAAGACGCTGGACAAGAGCAGCGGCAACCTCTTCGACACGCTGTCCTACCTGCAGACCTTCACCACGATGCTGAAGGACAACGACGGCGAGGTGCGGGCCGCCGAGCAGCAACTGAACTCCGTCACGGGCTTCCTCGCCGACGACAAGAAGAACCTCAGCGCGGCCCTGAAAGAGCTCGGCAAGGCACTCGGCCAGGTCAAGACCTTCATCAAGACCAACCGCGGCGCCCTCAAGGAGAACGTGGACCTCCTGGTGCCGCTCACTCAGACCCTGGTCGACCAGCGCGCCTCGCTCGCCGAATCCCTCGACACGCTGCCCCTCGCGGCGGGCAACGTCCTGAACGCCTACGACCCCGCCAACCGGACACTCAACGGGCGCACCAACCTCAACGAGCTGTCGATGGGCGGACCGCTCACCGAACCGGAAGCCGCAGCCGCCGGCATCGCCGGGTTGCGGCCCGCGGACAGCGCACGGCAGAAGGCACTGCCCGCACTGCCGCTGCCCGCCGTCGGCACCGTCTACGGCACCCCGGAGAGGGCCGGGGCGAAGAAGACCGGGACGAACGAGAAGAAGGAGGTGACCCCATGAGCCCCGCCCTGCGCAGACCCGGCAACCGGGCGGTCACGGGCCTCGGCGCCCTGGTCGCCGCCGGCGTCGGCCTCGTACTCGTCGCCACGACCGTGGGCCTGCCGTCGTTCTCGGGCATCGATCAGGTGCCGCTGCCCGGAGGCGCCGACCTCGGCGACCACCCGTACGAGATCACCGCGGAGTTCGGGGACGTCCTCAGCCTCGCACCGCAGTCCTCCGTCAAGGTCAACGACGTGGCCGTGGGCCGGGTCACCAAGATCTCCCTCACCCCGGGCGGCTGGACCGCCAAGGTCACCATGCGGGTCAACGGGAAGATCAAGATGCCCGCCAACGCCTACGCCCACCTCGAACAGTCCAGTCTCCTCGGCGAGAAGTTCGTCCAGCTCTCGCCCCCGAGCACCGGCACCGCACGCGGCGCCCTCGCGAACGGCGACCGGATCCCGCTCGCCCGCACCAACCGCAACCCGGAGGTCGAAGAGGTCTTCGGCGCCCTGTCGATGCTCCTGAACGGAGGCGGGGTCGCCCAGCTCAAGACCATCACCACCGAACTCAACAAGGCACTCGCAGGACAGGAACCCGAGATCCGCTCGATGCTGAAGCGGGTCGACACGCTCGTCACCGACCTGGACGACCACAAGGAGGACATCACCCAGGCACTCGACGGCGTCAACCGGCTCTCCACCACCCTCGCCGCCCGCAAACAGGACGTCGGTACGGTCCTCACCGGGCTCAGCCCCGGCATGAAGGTCCTGGAGAAGCAGCGAGGCTCGCTCCTCACCATGCTGCGCTCGCTCGACACGCTCTCCACCGTCGCCGTCGACACGATCGACAAGAGCAAGGCCGACATGATCGCCGACCTCAAGGCCATCGCACCCACGCTGACCGCACTGGCCGACTCCGGCAACGACCTGCCGGACTCCCTCCAGGTGCTGCTCACCTACCCGTTCACCGACGAGGTGCTCCGCGGGGTGAAGGGCGACTACCTCAACGTCTACCTGGACCTGACGGCCGTGCCCGGCACCCGGATCATCCCCGCGCTCACCCCGCCCACGTCATCGGGGGCCCAGAGGAATTCGGGGGCGGCACTGCCTCTGCCGCTCCCCTCGGTCACCACACCGGGAACGGAGGGAACCCGCTGATGATCACCCTCGCCATCCGGCTCAAGAACATCGCCTTCCTCGTCATCGCCGTACTCGTCCTCGGTTTCCTGGGCGTGCGCTACGCCGACCTCGGCCACTACGTCGGCCTGCGCGACTACTACACGGTCAAGGTCCAACTCCCGCAGACCGGAGGCCTGTTCACTCACTCCAACGTCAGCTACCGGGGTGTGTCCGTGGGCAGGGTCGGCTTGATCGAGCTCACCGACGACGGCGTCGAGGCCGAACTGCGCATCGAGAACGACGCGCCGCGCATCCCCGACAGCCTGCACGCCGTCGTCGCCAGCCTCTCCGCGGTCGGTGAGCAGTACATCGACCTGCGTCCCACCCGCTCGGACGGACCCTTCCTGGAGAACGGATCGGTCATCGACCAGGCCGACACCACCATCCCCGCACCCGTCACCGACGTCCTCACCAGCGTCAACGACCTGACGGCCTCCGTCGACACGGAAGCCCTTCGCACGGTCGTCGACGAATTCGGCACGGCGTTCAACGGGCGCGGCGACGACCTCCAGGTCCTGCTCGACACCAGCAGCGAATTCGTCCAGGCCGCCGACGACGCCCTGCCGACCACCACGAAGCTGATGGCCGACGGCAGGACCGTGCTGCGCACCCAGGCCGAACAGGGCGAAGCGCTCAAGGGGTTCGCCTCCGGCGCCGAGGAACTCGCCGCCGAGCTCAAGGGATCCGACACCGACCTGCGCCGGCTCATCGCCGCGGCACCCGACGCCACCGAACAGATCAGCGGGCTGCTGCGCGACCTCGACCCCGCCTTCGGCGTGGTCGTCGCCAACCTCCTCACCACCTCCGAGGTCGCCGTCACCCGGCAGCGCGGAATGGAGGAACTCCTGGTGAAGGTCCCGGCAGTCGCCGCGGCCGGCGCCAGTGCCATCGACGGGGACGGGGCCAGGTTCGGGATGTCGGTCACCTTCTTCGAACCGCTGCCCTGCACCGCCGGATACGGCTCCACCACCTACCGCCCCGGCACCGACCTCTCCAAGGCCCCCGCGGCCAACACCAAGGCCCGGTGTGCCTCCTCGCCCGGCAGTGGCATCAACGTCCGCGGCAGCGCCAACGCCCCGAAGGGCGGCCCCGTACCCCAGCCGTTCAAACCGGGCTCAGGCCTCCTGCCGGACGCGTCCGGTACCGCCGGAGGCACCGCCGCGCCGCGGTCCGGGGGGATGGCCGGACTGCTCGGCCTCGGAGGCGGCTCATGAGCAACCGCACGAAAACGGGGCTCGGCTGGGCCGCACTGCTCGCCGCCGTCCTGGTCTGCGCGCTCGGGGCCTGGTCGTACGCCCAGGCCCGGGGTGACGAGACGCTGACGTACGCGAAGAACCGCGACGCCGCACTCGCCGACGGCAAGCGGCACCTCACCCTGCTGACCAGCATGGACGGCAAGAACGCCGCGAGCGTCGAGGCCGGCCTCACGGCCTGGCTCGACGCCTCCACCGGACCGCTGCACGACCGGCTGGAGGGCACCAGGAAGAAGGACGAGGGCGAGCTCGTCGAGTCCGGTGCCACCGCACGCGGCAAGGTCACCGACGCGGCGCTCACCGCGCTCGACGACCGGGCCGGCACGGCGGCGCTCATCGCGACCGTCGACGTCGAGGTCACCCCGCGCACCGGCAAGGGCGGCACGGAGCGCAAGCGCTTCGAGGCGACGCTCGCCCGGACGGGGGACGGCTGGAAGGTCAAGGCACTTGACGCGCTACCGGTCGGGAGCGGCTCATGAACGCGAGCACGGGAACAGCGACGTTCCGAGCGGACCTCGAGCCCGTAACGGAGCCCGGCCCGGAGACCACCCCCGCCCGTCGGCGGTGGATCCGGCCCGTCGCCGCACTGCTGGCCGTCGCCCTCCTGGGCGTGGGCGTCACCCTGTTCGTCCAGGGCCGGCAACTGCGCGACACACCCGCCACCTCCAACCACGCCCTGACCGACTCCGCCGCGACCACCCGGGTCGCCGGCGACGTGAGCAGCGCGCTGGGCAAGGTCTTCTCGTACAACCCGCAGTCCACCGACGCCACCAAGGAGTCGGCGAAGCAACTGCTCGCGGGCCGGGCGCTCCAGCAGTACGCGTCCCTGTTCGGCCAGGTCGAGAAGCAGGCCGCGGACCAGAGACTGACGCTCACCAGCCAGGCCGTACGGACCGGGGTCACCCGGCTCAGCGGCAGCAGCGCGCACCTCCTCGTCTTCCTCGACCAGGTCTACGAGCGCGAGGGGAAGACCGCCACCACGGCGGCGGCGCAGCTGTCCGTGACCGCTGAACTGCGCGGCGGCCACTGGCGGATCGTCGACATCACCTCCAGGTAGGGGAGAGCACCAATGGCACGGGTACGGACGAGGAACCCTCTGTCGGTCGCAGCGGTCACGCTGGCCCTCGCGGCCGCGGTCGCGGCGGGCTGGGGCGGCTGGGCGCGCTACGACGCGGGGAACGACGACGCGGCGGACTACGCGCGCGCCAGGGACGACGCGCTCGCGGCGGGGGAGCAGGCCGTGCAGAACATGAACACGCTCGACCACGCGAAGCTCGACCAGGGGCTCGACAGCTGGGAGGAGTCGACCACCGGTGACCTGCACAGGCAGCTCGTCGACGGTAGGGACGAGTTCGTCAAGCAGATCGAGACGGCCAAGACCGTCAGCACCGCCGAGATCCTGTCCGGAGCGGTGACGGAACTGGACGACCGGGCGGGCAGGGCCGGAGTGATGGTGGCGCTGCGGGTCACCGTGACCGCCCCCGAGGGCAAGCCCGTCGCCAAGGAGAGCCGGATGCTCGGGCAGCTCACCCGCACCTCCGACGGGTGGAAGCTCAACGCCCTCGGACAGGCGCCCGTCGGCAACACCGCCGGCTGACCCCGCCTGACCGCCCCGCCTTCGAGAGGACCACGAACATGTCGACGACCCGACACCTCGTCAACCGCCGCCGTCGGCTCGCCACCGTGGGTGTGGCCACCGCACCGGCGCGTACGAAAGCGGGTCCGGAACCCGATCCCGGTGCGCCGGAGGACCGGACCGCCACGGAAGCGGCCCCCGAGGACGGAGCCGACGCGGAGGAGGAGCCCGCGGGGGACGGAGCCCCGCGCAGGCGACTGCCCCGCCTGCGCATCCGGCTGCCCGCGATCCTCTGCGCCGTGACACTGCTCCTCGGCGCCTTCGCCGTGTGGGCGTTCACCGCGGCCGCGACGCTGCGCGACGAACCGGGCCGGCAGAACGCGGCCCTCACCGACATCGGCAGGACCAGCGAGGTCAAGGGGCAGATCGGCGAGGCGGTCGGCGCGGTCTTCTCGTACGACTTCGCCTCGCCCGGGAAGTCCGACGCGGCCGCGCGGAAGCACCTGACCGGCAAGGCGGTCCAGCAGCACAAGGACATGCTCGCCGGCGTACGCGCCCAGGCGCCGAAGCAGAAGCTCGTCCTCACCACGACCGTCACCGAGAGCGGCGTCGAACTGCTCGACGGGGACCGGGCCCGGCTGCTGATCTTCGCCGACCAGAGAAACACCCGTACCGGCAAGGACGAGGAGACGACGTACGCGGCGGCCATGTTCGCGGTGGACGCCGTCCGCCGCGGTGACACCTGGCGGATCGCGGCCATCGACACGTTCACGCGATGACCCAGGAGAAGGAGGACACATGAGGTTCGACGGAATCATGCGCCGCGGGCTCGGCGGTACGGCGACCGCGGTCGCCGCCATGGCGGCGCTCACCGCCTCCCAGGCCCCGGGAATCGCAGACGGCAGTGCCGACGGCCCGAAGAGCGTGGCAGCGGACGACGTCGTCTGGACCGAGGTGCCGAACGACGACAGTTACCACACAGAGCTGCCGCCCCTGCGGTCACCGGAGCCGCCGAAGACCACCGGCGGGAAGCCCGTCGGTCCGGCCGTCGTGCAACCGGCGGCCGAGGCCGGCATCCCCGCCACCGTTCTGGCCGCCTACCGCAACGCGCAGCGCGCGCTCGGGCGCACCGACCCCGGCTGCCGGCTGCCGTGGCAGTTACTCGCGGCGATCGGCAAGGTGGAGTCCGGCCACGCGAGCGGTGGACGGGTCGACGCGGCGGGCACCACGCTCACCCCGATCCTCGGCCCCGTGCTCAACGGCGCCGGATTCGCCAACATCACGGACACCGACGGCGGCGCGTACGACGGCGACTCCCGGTACGACCGGGCCGTCGGACCGATGCAGTTCATCCCGTCCACCTGGGCGCACTGGGGCAGGGACGGCAACGGCGACGGGCGCAAGGACCCCGACAACATCGTCGACGCGGCCCTGGCAGCCGGCCATTACCTCTGTGCCGGGACGCGTGACCTGTCCGTCGGGGCCGATCTGGACCGGGCGGTGCTCAGCTACAACCACTCGAACACCTATCTGCGTACGGTCCTGTCCTGGCTGGCGTACTACCGCAAGGGCGTCCACGCCGTCGCCGACGGCACGGGTGTGATCCCGCGGAGCCCCGGTGCGGGGGGCCCGCACGCGCCGAAGGCCCCGGTCGGTGGCCCCGGCAGTCCGGGTGGCCCCGGCAAGGGCGGTGGCGGCATCGTCGTCGGCCCGCAGCCCAGCGGCACACCGTCCCCATCCATCCCCCCGGGCGCCACCCCCTCTCCCACCCCCGCGCCGTCGGGGTCGGGGAGCCCGGACCCCAGCGATACGCCGACGCCCACCGACCCCGGTCCCGGCCCCAGCCCGTCCGACAGCGGCTCCACGGACCCGACGTCCACCCCCGACCCGACCACCACACCGGATCCCACCACGACGCCCGACCCCGACCCCAGCACCTCCGCCCCGGACTGCGCCACGCCCTCCGCGGACGGCGATCCCACGGACGCACCGTCGGACGAACCCTGCGCCACTCCCACCGCCTGACGGATCAGCGGCCGTCGAGGACCTCGGACAGGTCGTACCGCACCACTTCCTCCAGCTGTGCGTAGGTGCAGCCGGAGGGGGTGCGGTCCGGCCGCCACCGCCGGAACTGGGTGGTGTGGCGGAAGCGGTCGCCCTCCATGTGGTCGTACGCCACCTCGCAGACCCGTTCCGGAGCGAGGGCCACCCACGACAGGTCCTTCTTGCCCGACCAGCGGCTCGGCGCGCCCGGAAGCCGCGAGCCTTCGTGCGCGGACGCGTCCGCCCAGGCCGCCCACGGGTGGTCGGCGGGTTCGATGCGCAACGGGTCCAGTTCCTCGACGAGTTCGGCGCGCCGCTTCATCGGGAAGGCCGCGCACACCCCCACGTGCTGCAGGGTGCCCCCGGAGTCGTACAGGCCGAGCAGCAGCGAGCCCACCACGGGGCCGCTCTTGTGGAAGCGGTAGCCCGCCACCACGCAGTCGGCGGTCCGTTCGTGCTTGATCTTGTACATCACCCGCGTGTCGGGTCTGTACGGGAGACCGAGCGGTTTCGCGACCACGCCGTCGAGCCCCGCTCCCTCGTACCGTTCGAACCACTCCCGCGCGAGGTCCGGGTCGGTGGTGGACGGTGCGAGGTGCACGGGTGCCGAGGCGTCGGCGAGTGCCCCCTCCAGGACCGTCCGCCGCTCGGCCTGCGCGGTGGCGAGCAGAGAGGTGTTGCCCAGGGCGAGGACGTCGAAGGCGACGAAACTCGCCGGGGTCCGCCCGGCGAGCGTCCGCACCCTGGAGTCGGCCGGATGGATGCGCTCGCTCAGCCGGTCGAAGTCCAGCCGTCCCTCGTACGGCAGGACGATCTCGCCGTCGATCACACAGCGCGGCGGCAGGTTCTTCCGAACGGCGGCGACCACCTCGGGGAAGTAGCGGGTGAGGGGCTTCCCGGTCCGGCTGCCGATCACCACCTCGTCGCCGTCCCGGTACACGATCGCCCGGAAGCCGTCCCACTTCGCCTCGTACTGCATGTCCGGTGGAATGGCGGACACGGACTTGGCGAGCATCGGCTTCACGGGAGGCATCACCGGCAGGTCCATGGCCACGATTCTCACCCACCCTTCCGAGCCCGTCTTCCGATATGCGGCATATGTGCGACCGGCCTACGGTGTCCGACATGGCAGCAGGAACAGCGGTGGAGCTGGACGCGGACGGACGGGCCGTGCGGCTGTCCAACCCGGACAAGGTGTACTTCCCTCAGAAGGGCTACACCAAGAAGGACGTGGCCGACTACTTCCTGGCCGTGGGGCCGGGCATCCTCCGCGCCCTGCGCGAGCGGCCGACCACGCTCCAGCGCTTCGTCGACGGGGTCGAGGGGGACTTCTTCTACCAGAAGCGCGCGCCGAAGAACCTACCCGACTGGACCCCCACCGCCCGGATCGAATTCCCCAGCGGCCGGCACGCCGACGAGATGTGCCCCACCGAACTCGGCGCGGTCCTGTGGGCCGCCAACCTCGGCACCCTGACCTTCCACCCCTGGCCGGTACGCAGGGCCGACACCGACCACCCCGACGAACTGCGCATCGACCTGGACCCACAGCCCGGCACGGACTACGCCGACGCTGTGAGGGCGGCCCACGAACTGCGTTCGGTGCTGGACGACCACGGACTGCGCGGCTGGCCCAAGACCTCCGGCGGGCGCGGCATCCACGTCTTCGTCCCGATCGTCCCCGAGTGGACCTTCACCCAGGTCAGGCGCGCCGCCATCGCGGTGGGGCGGGAACTGGAGCGCAGGATGCCGGACCGGGTGACCACGGCCTGGTGGAAGGAGGAGCGAGGCGAGCGGATCTTCGTCGACTACAACCAGACGGCCCGTGACCGCACGATCGCCTCCGCCTACTCCGTACGCCCCTTCCCCCACGCCCCGGTCTCCGCCCCGATCCGCTGGGAGGAGATCGACGACGCCGAACCGCGCGACTTCGACCTACGGACGATGACGGCGCGCTTCGCCGAGCTGGGTGATCTGCACGCCGACATGGACGACCACGCCTTCCGGCTCGATCAGGTGCTGGAGCTCGCACGGCGTGACGAACACGAGCACGAACTGGGCGATCTGCCCTACCCGCCGGAGTATCCGAAGATGCCGGGCGAGCCCAAACGGGTGCAGCCCAGCCGCGCACGGCACGACGACGGCGACTCCGCATGACGTCCGGGACCGGCGGCGACCACGGGGCACACGGCAGGCCGCCGACCCGGCGGGAGAAGTGGGAGACGTACAAGCAGTCGCCGTACCTCCCCGGGGTGGTGCTGGTCCTGATCGTGTCGGCAGCCGCGGGTCTCTTCGCCGGCTCGTACACCTACGCCATGGCCAATCCGACGCCCCACCGGGTCCCGGCCGCCGTCGTGGAGGGCCCGAGGACCCCGTACGCCGTCGAGTTCGTCAAGGGGATGGAGGAGGCGCTCGACGCCTCCCTCGAACTCAACAGGTACCCGGACGCCGCACAGGCCCGAGCGGCGCTGGACGAGCAGAAGGTCTTCGTGATCCTCCGGAGCGCCGGGAAGGGGGTCGTGATGCAGGTCGCCGGTGCCTCCGGCGCCACCGTCGCCCAGTTGCTCGGCGAGACCGGGATCAAGGTTGCCGACACCGTCGGAGTCCCGCTCACGGTCGAGGACGTCAAACCGCTCCAGAAGGGCGACCCGAGAGGTCTCGCCCTCTTCTACATCTCTCTCGCCGCCGTCATCATGGGCTTCCTCGGTGCGATCCAGCTCAGTGTGCACGCCCGGGCGCTGATACCGCTGGAACGGATCCTGTTCACCATCGCCTACGCCCTGCTCGGCGGGTTCGCCATCGCGGCGGTGGTGGACTGGGGGCTCGGCGCGCTCGACCTGCCCTTTGTGCAGTCGTGGCTGATCCTGGCCTTCACCATGTTCACCTCAGGCATGGTCTTCACCATGTTCAACACCCTGATGGGGCGCTGGGCGATGATCCCCACGTGGGGTGTCATGGTGCTGCTCGGCAACCCGTCATCCGGCGGCGCGGTGTCCTGGCCGCTGCTGCCCTCGCTGCTCGGGCACGTCGGCCGCTGGCTGCCGCCCGGCGCCTCGGTCAACGCCCAGCACACGGCGGTCTACTACCAGGGTCACCAGTACCTCTTCCCGTACCTCGTGCTGGCCGCCTGGGCGCTGGTCTCCTGCACGGTCTTCTGGGTCTGGCGCCACCGGCACCCAGGAGGCCGCGACCGCATGCCGGAGCACGCGGCCGCGGCCGCCCGGGTGTGACGCGCCCCTACAACTCCTGGATGCGGATGTCGCGGTAGGAGATCACATCCGTGGTGCTGTGGACCTGGAGCCCGATGTAGCCGGAGGCGTACCGCCGGCCGTCGGTGCCCGGGTCGTCGCCCCGCGGCGGCTCGAACAGCTGGCCGCCGTTGTTGTCGAACTCGTTCAGCAGGACACCGTTGCGGTAGACCGAGTAGTGCTGGTCCACCACCCGGATCTCGTAGTCGTTCCAGGTGCCCTTGGGGGTGACCCCGGCCCCTCCGAGACCGACCCGGTCGAACCCGTAGACGGAACCGGTCTTGTACATGTCGCCGTCGGGCCGGTCGTTGACCTGGATCTCATGGCCGTACTTGATGGCGACCCACTCCGGACGGGACTCCTCCGGGTGGTCGTGGACGTTCGGGAAGCGGACGAACACCCCGCCGTTGGCGTTGCCCGCACCGGGCGCGTCGTCCCGCCACTGGAGCTTCAGCGAGAAGTCCCCGTACTGCCTGGCCGGGAACCACAGCATCCCCATGCCGTCCACGGTGGTGGAGCTGGTGATCGAGCCCTCCTCCTCGTTCAGCGCGAACTGTCCGCCGCCTACCTGCTGCCACTTGGCGAGGGAGCCGGCCGTGCCGTCGAACAGCTTGCGGTAGCCCTCGTCCTGGCCCGGCTTGCCGATGCCGGACTGCTTGGCCGCCCGGTAGATCTTCTTGTGCTCACGGGCGTCGACGACGCCGTCGGTCAGGAGCTTGTCCAGGACCTTGTCCACGTGCTTGAGGAACAGCGCGTGCGAGGACCAGTCCTTCTCGTCCTCGATGAGCTCGTTGATCGTGCAGCGGTTACCGGTCAGCCGGTTGGGGACACCGGTGTCGACCGTGCCGACGATGACCGTGCGCCGTTCGTCGAACTCCGGGCAGTTGGGGGCCGGAACCCCGCCGCTCTGCGCGACGGTGAACGAGACCTGCTTCGCCTCGGAGGTGTTGCCCGCCTTGTCCGTCGCCCGGTGGGCGAACGTGTGGTAGCCGACGCGGTCGACGATGACGGGGGAGGAGTAGCCCAGGTACGGGCCGCCGTCGAGGGAGTACTCGACCTTGTCCACGCCCGAGTCCGCGTCGGTCGCGGCGACCGTGGCCTCGGCGCTGGTGATGAACGCGCCGTCCGAGTTCTTGTCGCCCGCCACCACCACGGAGGTCTCCGGCGGTGTCTTGTCCTGCGACGGCGGCTCGACGACGGTGAAGTCGACGGACTTCTCCGCCGCGACGTTCCCGGACTTGTCGGTGGCGCGGTAGCGGACGCTGTGTGCGCCCACCTCGTGCACCATCACGGGCGCGGTGTACGCCTTCCACGCGCCGCCCGCCCCGACGGCGTACTCGATGGTGTTGACGCCCGAGCCGGTGTCGGACGCGGTCACGGTGACCGTGGCCATGCCGAGGTAGGCGCCCGCGTCGTCCTTCTCGCCCGACACGGTCGCCGAGGTCTCCGGCGGGGTCTCGTCGTCCGTCGGCGGCGCGGCGACCGCGAAGTCGACGGACTTCTCCGCCGCCGCGTTGCCCGCCTTGTCGGTGGCCCGGTAGCGGATCGTGTGCGTCCCCACCTCGTCCACCACGACGGGCGCGGTGTACGGCTGCCAGGCACCGTCCGCCCCGGTCGCGTACTCGACCGTGTCGACGCCGGAACCGGCGTCGGTGGCCGCCACCGTGACGGTGGCCTGGCCGATGTAGGCGCCGTCGGCGTTCTTGTCGCCGTCCACCGTGGCCGAGGTCTCGGGAGCGGTGGTGTCTTCGCCGCCGCCGTCCTCGGTCACCGTGAGGATGCCCTGCATGGAGCCGTGACCGGGAATCGTGCAGTGGTAGAAGTACCGGCCGGGCGTGAGGGTGACCTCGACGCTGTGCTTGCCGCCCTCGCTGTCACTGGGGTTGGCCAGGATGTTGACCGCGACGTCGTCGTTGAACTCCACGTCCGAGACGCTGAACGTCAGCGTGTGCGGCATGCCCGTCGTGTTGCCCGTGGCCGTGCTGTTCTCGAAGACGATGGTCGCGGCGCCGGCCACAGCGGTTTTGGGCGCCGACAGGTAGTGGTCGATGGGGTCGCCGGCGGTCCAGGTGAGGACCTGGTCGGCAGCAGCCGCCGCCCGGTCGTCGTCGCGGCCGTACGCGGCGGTCGATGCCAGCCCGAGGACCATCAGGAACGAACCGAGCAGGGCCAGCCACCACCGGGCGGGCCCGTACCGCTTCCGCGCGAGGAGTGAAGGGTGTCTCACTGCGCTGCCGCCTTCCTGGCCAGGTCTGCGGCGGCCGGGGTCGGACCGCCGCCCTTGTACGTCACGCGCCACAGCGCGGATTTGGAGTCGGAGGTGAAGAAGCCGCGTCCGTAGTCCAGGACGTAGAGCGAGCCGTCCGGGGCGAACTTCCAGTCCATGAGGTTGCGGATGCCGTCCGCACCCACCGGAATGATCTTCTTCAGGGACTCGGCGTGCGTGGGCAGGCCGCCCTTGCCGACCGTCTTCGGGTCGGTCAGCACGGCGTGACGCGGCTGGGTGTCGTCGTAGAAGTCACCGACGAACCACTTGCCGTCCCAGTACGACGGCCACTTGGCCTCGCTCGTGCTCGTCGCGTCGTAGCGGTAGACCGGGCCGTTCATCGTGGCCTGGCCGCCGCCCTTGAGCCAGGGCAGGAGCTGCTTCTGGTCCTCCACCTTGTAGCTGGGCACACCGTTCGCGTCACGCGGGTAGTCCACGCCGCCGCCCTGGGGGGAGTACCAGATGGTGTTGGCGGTCACCGGAGGCAGCTTGACCAGGCCGTCGTTGTTCGGCGACTCGTTCCTGGGCGCGTCGCAGTCGTACCAGCCCAGCGGCTTGGACGGGTCGGGCAGGTTGCGGTCCCGGTAGGGCTGCTTGTTGCCCATGCAGTACGGCCAGCCGTGGTTGCCGGCCTTGGTGATCGCGGCGAACGTGTCGTACTTCGCGGGACCCCAGGTCGTGCTGGGAGCGCCCGCGTCGGGGCCGACCCAGCCCGCGTACAGCGTGTCGGTCGACGTGTCGACGGAGATGCGCGCCGGATTGCGGACGCCCATCACGTAGATCTCGCCGCGGGTCTTGCCGCCGCCCTCGTCCGGCTCCTCGCCTGTGAAGAGGTTGCCCTCGGGCAGGGTGTACGTGCCGTCGTCCTCCGGGTGGATCCGCAGGATCTTGCCGTTGAGGTTGTTGGTGTTGCCCGCCGTGCGGCGGGCGTCGGCGAACGACACGCCCTTGTAGTTCGGCTCCGGGTTGTTGCCCGAGTAACCGTCGCTGAAGCCCGAGGAGTTGTTGTCACCCGTGGCGACGTAGAGGTTGCCCTTCGAGTCCCACGCCATGCCGCCGCCCGCGTGGCAGCAGCTGTGGATCTGGACCGGCCAGTGCAGCAGCACCTTCTCGGACGCCAGGTCCAGCTTGTTCGTGGCGTGGTCGAAGGTGAAGCGCGAGACCTGCCGCACCGCCATCTGCTTGTCGCGGTCGATCTTCGCGTGCGGGGTGTAGTGCAGGTACACCCAGCCGTTGGTGGCGAAGCCGGGGTCCAGCTCGATCCCGAGCAGCCCTTCCTCGACCTTGACCAGCTCGTCGCCGCCGCCCTTGTTGCCGAAGACGCTCAGCTTGCCGGCGAGGGTGACCTTCTTGGTCGCGGGGTCGTATACGTGAACCTCGCCCTCGCCCTTGCCGATGTTCGGGTCCTTCCAGTCCGTGACCACCGGCACGCTGCTGTCCGCGCCGCCGCGCCCGATGTAGAAGACGCGGCCGTCCTTGGCGGTGACCAGGCCGTGGGGCTCGCCGATCTGGTCGTTCTTGCCGGGCTGGTTCGGCTGTGTGAGCCGCTCGGCCGTGTAGTTGGAGTCGACGGTGGCCTTGCAGTCGGCCTGCGAGATACGGCTCGTCCAGGCCAGCGCGCCGCGCAGGTGATCCCGGAAGTCGGTCTCGGCGAAGCTCGCGGAGGTGCCGCCCATGGCGGTGTAGAAGGAGCGGCCGCCGTCGTAGTCGCGGCACCAGGAGACGGGGTGGTCCCAGCCGTTGGCGCTCTTGCCGGGGGTGTACGTCAGCTCACGGACACGGGCCACGGTGTGCACGTCACCGGACGGGTTGTCCTTCCAGTTCAGCCACTTGTCCGGGCGCTTCCACTCCAGCGGGAGGTTCTTCGTCGCCGGGTGCTGCCGGTCGCCGATCTCCACGGTGGCGCGCTGGACGGCCGTCGGGCTGTCGGCAGCGGGACGTGCGCCGACCAGACCGGTGAACCAGTCGGAGTACGGCTCGGTGCGCGCCGCGTCATGGATACCGAGGAAGCCGCCACCGGCCTCCATGTACGCCTCCAGACCCGCCTCCTGCTCCGGGTCGAGAACGTCGCCGCCCCCGGTCAGGAAGACGACCGCGTTGAACCTGCCGAGCTTCTTGCCGTTGGTGAACACCCCGGCGTCGTCCGTGGCGACGGTCTTGAAGCGTCCGGCCTCGGGGCCGCTGAGCCCGATCTTCTCGATGGCCGCGATACCCGCGTCCACCGTGGAGGGCTCGTCGCCCGCCGACGCGTGGAACACCAGCACCCTGACATCGGCCCCGCCCGGCGGCGAGGGAAGGGACAACGTTGTCGCCATCCGTTCCTTGAGTCCCGGGTCCGGATACGGGCTGGCGCTGGCCGCGTTGCCGGCGAGCAGGGACGCGGTCAGGGCACCTGCTGCCACGGCCGCCGCGATGCCGCGGCGCGATCTGGACCTGTGATGTGGTGTGCGCTGCATGTGGTCACCCACCCCTCTTGGTCACTTCTCTGGTCACTTCTTCGTCACCGCACCTCTGTGGTCACTGCGACAGCGCACGAAGCTAGACCTCTTTTCGTGGCTCGCCAATAGGTATGGCAGCAATCGAACGAACTTTGTCCTGAGTGTGGATAAACCAACGCTCCCCGGCTACCGTGTGGGCCGTCCAGGGGAGCAGCGCGTCAGTTTCCGTCTCGCATTGGGGAGTTCGACATGGACCGAAGGACCTTCAACCGCCGGATGCTGGTGGGTGGCGGTGTGGCGGCGGCCACCGGTGTGACATCGATGTCACTCGGTGCGGTGCAGGCCACCTCCGCGGAGAACCCGGCGAAGACGGCCCCCGCGGGCGGGGTCGTCCGTCATCTCAAGCTGTACGCGGAGAAGCTGGCGGACGGTCAGCTCGGGTACGGCCTCGAGAAGGGGAAGGCGTCGATTCCGGGGCCGCTCATCGAGATCACCGAGGGCGACACGCTGCACATCGAGTTCGAGAACACCACGGACGTCGACGCCAGCCTCCACGTCCACGGCGTCGACTACGACATCGCGAGCGACGGCACCCGGATGAACCGCAGCCACGTCGAGCCCGGCGGCACCCGCACGTACACCTGGCGCACCCACGTCCCCGGCCGCCGCAAGGACGGCACCTGGCAGGCGGGCAGTGCGGGCTACTGGCACTACCACGACCACGTCGTCGGCACGGACCACGGCACGGGCGGCATCCGCAAGGGCCTGTACGGGCCACTCGTCGTACGCCGCAAGGGAGACGTCCTGCCGGACAGGACGATCACGATCGTCTTCAACGACATGACGATCAACAACAAGGCGGCCCACGAGAGCCCGAACTTCGAGGCCACCGTGGGCGACCGGGTCGAAGTCGTCATGATCACGCACGGCGAGTACTACCACACGTTCCACATCCACGGGCATCGCTGGGCCGACAACAGGACCGGCCTGCTCACCGGCCCGGACGACCCGAGCCGCGTGATCGACACGAAGATCTGCGGCCCCGCCGACTCCTTCGGCTTCCAGATCATCGCGGGCGAGCACGTGGGGGCCGGTGCCTGGATGTACCACTGCCACGTCCAGAGCCACTCCGACATGGGGATGGCGGGGCTGCTGCTGGTCGCCAAGGCCGACGGCACGGTCCCCGGGTACGACCCGCCGCACCACGCGGCAGGTGCGGCCGGGGCTCACGAACACTGAGGACCCCGCCGTCAGACCTCGGCGGCCAGCCGCAGTTGCTCCTCCTCGACGATGCGCCGGGCGAGGTCCCCGTCCGACACGTCGACGGCGTCGGGCGTCGCCTCGGCGACATCGCTGCGCCGCGCGTACGCGTCGAAGAGCCGGTCCTTGCGCGCCAGGATGTCGAGCATCCGCTGGTCCACGCTGTCCGCCGCGAGGAGCCGGTGGACCCGCACGGTCCGTATCTGCCCCATACGGTGCGCCCTGGCCACGGCCTGGTGCTCCATCGTCGGCTTGATCTGTGGCTCGCACAGGATGACGACCGACGCCGCCTGGATGTTGAGCCCGACGCCCCCCGCCTGTATCTGGCTCAGCAGTACCGCGTGGCCTTCCGTCGCACCGAAGGAGTCGACCAGTTCCTGCCGGCGTGCGGCCGGGACACTCCCGGAGAGGGGACCGAACGCCCCATCGCCCAGGGCCTCCTGGACGGTCCGGAGCACCTCACGGAAGTAGGAGAAGACCACGACCTTGAGCCCGTTGTCCTCGGCTTCCGAGACGAGTTCACGCAGCCGGTTCAGCTTCGCCGACGTCTCCGGGCGCGCGTACGCGGCGCGGCGCATCCGCCTGAAGTGCCCCGCGCCGACGGCCTCGCGGTACGCCTCGAGGTCGGCGGGCGAGAACTCCTCCCATTCGTCGGCCTGCACCAGGGCCGGGAGTTCCCCCAGGACGTCGTCCTGATTCCGGCGCAGGTAGGCGGGGGCGACGGCCCTGCGGAACGCGTGCGAGCCGGCGACGCCGTGTGTGGAGGTGACCAGCGGTGCCGACTCGGGCCGCAGCTGGTGCATCAGGCTGCGGAACTCCTCCACCCGGTTCTCCATCGGCGTGCCGGTCAGGAACAGCACCCTGTCGGTGTGCCGCGTCCAGCCGCTCACGGCTCGGGAACGGCGCGTCGCGGGGTTCTTCACGAAGTGGGCCTCGTCGACCACCACCATGCCCGGCCTGACCCCGCCCCCGGGACCGTCCGGCAGCGAGTGCAGCGCGTCGAAGGTGGTGAGGGCGACCCCGCCCCGTTCGCGCCACTCGGTGAACACGCCCTGCCGCTCCGGACCGTGCACCGGCACGGCCCGCAGGGTGGAGCGGGCCTCGATCTCCCGCCGCCAGTTGATCAGGACGCTCGCCGGGCACACCACCAGGAAGTGGGTTTCGCCGCCGGCCGCGAGGTGGGCCAGCGCGGCGATGGCCTGTACGGTCTTGCCGAGTCCCATCTCGTCCCCGATGATCACCCGTTTCTGGGTGAGCGCGAAGCGCGCGCCGAAGGACTGGTAACCGCGCAGCGAGACCCGCAGGCAGGTGTCGTCCAACCGCAGCCCGCGGACCCGGTCCGCGATTCCGGCAGGCAGGAACCCCTGGGCCGCGTCCCGGTCGGGACCGCTGCCGGACAGCTCGGCGAGCAGACTGTAGTACTCGGCCGGGCGCAGTTCGAAATCGACCCACGCCTCGGCCTCCGACGCGGGGTCGCGCAGCAGATCGACGGACACCTGCGCGAACAAGGTGCGCAGTTCACGCGCGTCCGAGTCCTGCAGGACCGTGCGCACGGCGGCCACGGCGGCCAGCGCCCGGTCGCCGGCCGCCCGCCCCGAGAAGAGCATCCGCAGCCGGCTCCGGGCCGGCGCGGCAGTCGTGAGCAGCGGCTCCAGCGCTGCGGTCAGACGTCGGGCGGCATCGACCGCCCGACGCACGTCGGGGCCGCCACCGACCAGCCGGTGCAGGGCGACGAGCAGAGAGGTCGTGGCCGCGTCCGGCGCGTCCACGTCCATCCGCACGGCGACGGAGTCACGGACCGCGCGCGCGATCTGCCGTGCGGCCGCCAGTACCTGGTCAGCCGTCTGCGCACCGACACCCGGGATCTGACGGAGCTCGTAGCGCCCGGCTCCGTGGACCCGGCCGACCGTCCTGTACCCCGCCTGCTCCAGCGCGCCGAGCCGCAGCCGGCCCTCCGTGACCTCCGC
The DNA here is from genome assembly GCF_040630715.1 of Streptomyces sp. NPDC005752. NCBI lineage: Bacteria > Bacillati > Actinomycetota > Actinomycetes > Kitasatosporales > Streptomycetaceae > Streptomyces > Streptomyces sp. NPDC005752. The sequence goes on from NZ_JBEXYB010000026.1 coordinate 64,890, forward strand.
CAGCCGGGAGACGGGGATGGACGCCAGCCCCTGGTCGACGAGGGAGTCGAGCAGCGGATCGAGCGCGGCACGCGCCGCCTCCACGGCGCCGCGGTGGTCGTCCAGCACCGCACGGGCCGAACCGGCGAGCACCTGGGCGTTCCCGAGCAGCGCCCGTGCGGATCTTCCCGTGGGCACGTCGCCCGTGGGTCCGGCCTGAGTCATGTACGTCCTTCTGTTCCCGCCACCGCGGTCCGCCGTCGTCGCGGGCCCGCCACCGACCGGCTTCATCGTGCCACGACACCTGCGGCGTCCCGCACGGTGCGAACTGCGGTTGTCGGTGCCTGGTGCAAGACTCGGAGATGCGCGGCATCTCCATCTCCGACAAGACGAGCGGGACCACGGGACCCGCCGAAGGAGCACACCATGCTCGACCCGGCTTTTGTCACCGGCGACCCCAACTGGATCGACCTCGGGACCCCCGACATCGACACGGCCACGACCTTCTACAACGGTCTCTTCGGCTGGGATCTGGTCCCCGGCGGCCCGGAGACCGGTGGCTACGGGACGTACCAGCTGCGGGGCAGGACGGTCGCGGGGGTCATGACCGTGCCGGAGGACCAGGGACAGCCCGCCTGGTCGGTCTACTTCCAGACCCCCGACGCGGACGCCACGGCGCGGACGGTCGAGCAGGCCGGAGGTTCGGCCGCGTTCCCTCCGATGGACGTGCTCGACTACGGGCGCATGGGCGGCTTCACGGACAGTCTCGGCGCGTACTTCGGCGTGTGGCAGCCCGGGACCAACCCCGGACTCGGAATGATCATGGAGAACGGCGCACTGATCTGGTCCGAGCTGTACACGCCGGACGTCCCCGCGGCGGCCGCGTTCTTCCACACCGTCTTCGGGTGGCAGACCGACATCATGTCCCTCCCCGGCGGTCCCTACACGATGATCCGGCCCGCCGGGAGTGAGGGAGTCGAGTCCTTCTTCGGAGGGATCCAGCCCCTCGACGCGGTACCCAGCCAGACCGGTGCCGGGCCCCACTGGCTGCCGTACTTCGCCGTGGACGACACGGACGCGGTGGCCGCCGGTGTGGAACGGCTGGGCGGACGGGTGACCATGGCTGCCGTGGACCTTCCCGAGGTCGGCCGCATCGCCACCTTCACCGACCCGGCCGGTGCCGCCTTCGCGGTGATCAAGCCCCTGATGCGGCAGGACTGACCCGCCGGACCGGGCCTGCCGGGAGCGAGGAGTCCGCTGTCGGCCCGGCCGTTCAACGGTCGTTGATCACTTGTTTATCGCGACCGGGCACCGTGTGCCCCATGCCGATCAACACCATGACCGACGAACTCCTATGGCGGGAGACCGCGCTGTGCGCGCAGGCCGGGCCCGAGTTCTTCTTCCCGGCGCCGGGCAGCTCCACCCGCGAGGCCAAGCAACTGTGCAACGCCTGCGAGGGCCGGGTGGCGTGCCTGGAGTACGCACTCGCCCACGACGAGCGCTTCGGAGTCTGGGGCGGTATGTCGGAGAAGGAACGGGACCGGCTGCGGAGAAGCCGGTCCGGCCGGCGCTGAGCGCGGGGGCTTCCCGTCCGGCCTTCCGACCGGGCCGACCTCGCTGTCGGGCGGTCCGGAAGGTCTCGCCGTACGGCCTGCCACACCAGGGGCTTCTTCGGACCGAGACCGCCCTCGAGCAGGAACACGCGCTGCGCGGTGCCGATCCGGGGCGTGTCCCGGTGCACCTCGCGGGCCCTGATCGCCGACCGGCTCTCGTCGGGGGAGGCGTGCGTATAGGCCGTCCGGCCGGGGCGGGGAGCGGATCCCGATCCCGGCCGGACGGATTACGGGCGGGTCAGCCCTGGTTGGCCCGGGCCGCCAGGCGGGCCTTGCGGGCCGCCAGCTTCTCGTCGAACTTCGACGCCTCGCTGTCCAGGCCGCTCATGTACAGCCCGAGCTCCTCCTGCGCCTTGAGGCCCTCCGGGCCGAGGCCGTCGATGTCGAGGACCTTCAGGTACCGCAGGACGGGCTGGATCACGTCGTCGTGGTGGATGCGCATGTTGTAGATCTCGCCGATGGCCATCTGCGCTGCGGCCCGCTCGAAGCCGGGCATGCCGTGCCCGGGCATGCGGAAGTTGACGACCACGTCGCGGACGGACTGCATCGTGAGGTCCGGGGCCAGGTCGAAGGCCGCGCCCAGCAGGTTGCGGTAGAAGACCATGTGCAGGTTCTCGTCCGTCGCGATCCGGGCCAGCATCCGGTCGCACACCGGGTCGCCCGACTGGTGGCCGGTGTTGCGGTGCGAGACGCGGGTCGCGAGCTCCTGGAACGCGACGTACGCCACTGAGTGCAGCATCGAGTGGCGGTTGTCGGACTCGAAGCCCTCCGCCATGTGCGCCATGCGGAACTGCTCCAGCTTGTCCGGGTCCACGGCGCGGGAGGTGAGCAGGTAGTCGCGCATCACGATGCCGTGCCGGCCCTCCTCCGCGGTCCAGCGGTGCACCCAGGTGCCCCAGGCGCCGTCGCGGCCGAAGAGCGAGGCGATCTCGTGGTGGTAGCTGGGGAGGTTGTCCTCGGTCAGCAGGTTCACGACGAGGGCGATGCGACCGATGTCGGTGACCTTGGACTGGCTGGTCTCCCACGCCTCGCCGTCCTCGAAGACACCCGGGAAGTTCCGGCCGTCGGAGAACGGTACGTACTCGTGGGGCATCCAGTCCTTGGCGACCTTGAGATGGCGGTTGAGTTCCTTCTCCACCACCTCTTCCAGCGCGTACAGCAGCTGGGCGTCTGTCCACGCCTTCGAACTTCCCAGATGGGGAGAGGTGATCGTCACGGGGGGCTCCTGGGGACGGGAGAAATATACCTACGGCTTCGTAGGTTACGTGACCGTAGGTTAAGGCGGCAGTAAGGCCATCGCCAAGCCCGCTCCTCGTGGCGCCTGCTCACTGACGGTTATCCGTGCAGGTCAAAGGTACACGCCGGGGGACAAGTCAGGCGTTCCGCGCCCCGATTCCCGGTAGCTCTCCGGGGGTGACGTCCCGGAGCCCTTCCGCGTCCAGGAGCAACCAGCGGGTGATCCCCAGCGACTTCAGGAACGGCGTGTCGTGGCTCGCCACGATGAGCGCGCCCTCGAAGGCCTCCAGCGCCGAGGTCAGGCGGCGGACACCGGACAGGTCGAGGCTGTTCGTCGGCTCGTCCAGCATCAGCAGCCGGGGAGCGGGCTCGGTGAGCAGCAGCGCTGCCAGTGTGGCCCGGAAGCGCTCACCGCCCGAGAGGGCGTCGGCCGGCCGGTCCGCACGCGCGCCCTTGAAGAGGAAGTGCGCCAGCCTCGCCCGGACGGCGTTGCCGGTGGCGCCCGGCGCGACGCGCGCCACGTTCTCCACCAGGGACATCGCACCGTCGAGGACGTCGAGACGCTGCGGCAGGAAGCCCACCGGCACCTGCGCCGCCGCCTCGCCCGACACCGGATCGAGCTCGCCTGCGATGGTCCGCAGGAGCGTCGTCTTCCCTGCGCCGTTACGGCCGACCAGCGCGATCCGCTCAGGGCCGCGCAGGTCCCATTCACCCCGCACCCGCACCCCGTGAGCGAGTACGAGATCGCGGAGCACCAGCACGCCGCGACCCGGATGCACCCGGGTGTGCGGCAGCTCGATCCTGATGACCTCGTCGTCCCGCACCGCGTCGACCGCCTCGTCGAGACGTTCCTCGGCGTCCGCCAGCCGCTCCGTGTGCATGATGCGGTGTTTGCCGGCCGACTCCTGGGCGGTGCGCTTGCGCAGGTTCATCACGGCCTTCGGCTCGCGCTTGGTGTCCCACATCTTCTGCCCGTACCGCTTCCGCCGGGCCAGCTTGACGTGCGCGTCGGCGAGTTCGCGCTTCTGCCGCCGTACGTCGGCCTCCGCGACCCGCACCATCCGCCCGGCCGCCTCCTGCTCCACGGCCAGCGCCTCCTCGTACGCGGAGAGGTTCCCGCCGTACCAGGTGACCGCGCCGTCGCGGAGATCCGCGATCCGGTCCACCCGCTCCAGCAGTGCCCGGTCGTGGCTCACCACGACCAGCACACCCGTCCAGGCGTCCACCGCCTCGTACAGCCGTTCGCGGGCGTACACATCGAGGTTGTTGGTCGGTTCGTCCAGGAGCAGCACGGACGGGCGTGCCAGCAGCAGTGCCGCCAGACGCAGCAGCACGCACTCGCCGCCGGACAGCTCGCCGATGGTGCGGTCGAGGCCGATGCCGGACATGCCGAGCTGGTCGAGCACGGCGCGGGCGCGTTCCTCGACGTCCCAGTCGTCCCCGACCGCGGCGAAGTGCTCCTCGCGGGCGTCGCCCGCCTCGATGGCGAGCAGCGCCGCCCGTGCGCTCGCCACTCCCAGGACCTCGTCCACCCGCAGAGCGGTGTCCAGGACGAGGTCCTGGGGGAGGTGGCCGAGATCGCCGGCCGTTCCGATGTGTCCGGCGGTCGGGTTGAGTTCACCGGCGATCAGACGCAACAGGGTTGACTTGCCGCAGCCGTTGAGCCCGATGAGCCCGGTTCGGCCGGGGCCCACGGCCAGTTGGAAGCCGTCGAAGACCTCGCTCCCGTCCGGCCAGGCGAACGAGAGGGAGGAGCAGAGGATATGGGTCGAGGATGCAAGCACAGGGGCCTCCCTGATGCGTCGGGAAAAGCACGGAGAACGGCTCGGACATCGGGGTGGGTCACGCAGGGCACACGCGCCTCGGGGCGCGCGGCACGGCCGGCGGACACCTCAGATGTGGAGCAACGTCCTTCTCCGATCCGACGACGACAGGGACACCGGTGACGCTACGAGAGGCCGCCCCGCGACGCAACCGAATTCGGGCCGTGCGGGCGACGTCGGGTGAGGCGGCCGTACGCGGACCCGCCGGCCGCGGCCCGCCAGGAGGACGCGCTGCGCGACGCGGTCGGCCGCGCCCCGTGCCGCCCCGGCTGGTGCCCTCGGCCCGGCACCGTGCTGACGGTCAGGAGGTACAGCTCAGGAGGACCCGCCCAGCAGGTCCGTCAGATCGTCGTCCAGATCCAGGAAGAGGGATTCGTCCCCCGCCGGGACCAGTTCCTGCGCCCGCTTCAGGAAGCGGCGCAGATCGGACGTCCGCACATGCACCATCGCGATGCCCTCGATCGCGTGGAACTCCAGGACCGTACGGTCGTAGCCGAACGGCCGTACCCGGACGTCGCCGACGCCGGCGGGTGCGTCCATGCCCGTGGCGAGCAACTCCCGGGAGAACTCCCAGGAAACCTCGGTGCCTTCGAGGGTCGCGGGCGCCGGGAACGCCATGCGGACGGCGAACGGGTCCTCGCGGTCGTAGTGCAGAGTGGCGGGCAGGGTCTCCATACGCGGTGCGGACGCGACCATACGTGCCTGCACGGACTGCTCGATAACGCTGGACAAGACCTGCTCCCTCTCGCCTCGGACGAACGGTTCCCGGCATTGGAGTAGACGACGGAACGTCTCGATCCGTGCACTGCCGGGCAGCGTGAGCTGCGTCACCGCTCCACCCCTCTCCGGTCAACTGCCCCGTTTCGCGCGGCGCACCCTGGACGGCCGTCCACCGGTGGGTTAGCTTCCAGCGCCATGAGGGCCATGGGGAAGATGAGAAGGCTGATGGCACCGGTGCTGTGCGGTGCCGCGGTGACCGCCGCACTGGTCGCACCGCAGGCGCAGGCCGCGCCGGGCGGGCACCCGGACCGGGACCCGGGGTGGGCGCTCACCGCCACGGGTACGAACGCGCGCTTCCGAGGCCTTGCGGCGGTGGACCACGACGCCGCCTGGGTCGCGGGCGCCGGGGGCACGGTGCTGCGCACCACGGACGGTGGGCGCCACTGGCGCGACGTCTCGCCGGCCGGTGCGGCCGGGCTGGAGTTCCGTGACATCGAGGCCTTCGACCGACGGCGGGCCGTGGCGCTGTCCATCGGTGAGGGTGAGGCGTCCCGGGTCTTCCGCACCGGTGACGGCGGCACGACCTGGTCCGAGTCCTTCCGCAACACCGACGTCCGGGCCTTCTACGACTGTCTGACCTTCTTCGACCACCGTCACGGTCTGGCGATGAGCGACCCGGTCGACGGGAGGTTCCGCATCCTGTCGACCTCGGACGGTGGACGGAGCTGGCGGGTGCTGCCCGCCGCCGGGATGCCCGAGGCGCAGCCCGGCGAGGCCGGTTTCGCAGCGAGCGGCCAGTGCCTCGTCAGCTCGGGGACGCGGGACGTCTGGCTCGCCACCGGCGGCGCGGCGACCGCCCGGGTGCTCCACTCCGGTGACCGTGGTCTGAACTGGACGCAAGCCGCGTCGCGCGTCCCCGCGGGGGATCCGGCACGTGGGGTGTTCGGCCTCGCCTTCCGCGACCGTACGCACGGCATCGCGGTCGGTGGCGACTACCGGGCGGACCAGGCGTCGCCGGAGGCCGCGGCCGTGACCGGTGACGGCGGCCGGAGCTGGCGGAGCGCGGACGCCCCGCCGCCGGCCTACCGGTCCGGCGTCGCATGGCTGCCGCACAGCCGGTGGTCGGCGCTCGCGGTGGGGCCGTCCGGAACCGATGTCACGCGGAACGGCGGCCGGACGTGGCGGACCGTGGACACCGGCTCGTACGACTCGGTCGACTGCGCCTCGGACGGCGGCTGCTGGGCCGCAGGTGAGAAGGGCAGGGTCGCGCGGCTGCGGTAGCGGCCCCTCGGTATCGGACACGTGGTGCCCGCCCGTCCCCCCTGCCGGGCTCACGGGCCCGGCAGGGGGCGGGCGAGATGCCGGTGACCCGCGGACCGGCCGGGCCAGGACGGGCCGGAAGGCAAATCAGTGGTGTGCGGCCCGCCCAGGGCGGCCGGGCGAACATGATCGCCCGGCCGCCGGGCGGACATGATCGCCAGGCCGGCGAGCTCCTAGACTGACCGGCCATGACCACTTTCCGGATGCCCGCCGACGAGGCCGAAGCCCGCGCCGTACAGGACGCGTTGCGCGCACGGGTGGTGCTGGACGAGCCGGGGCCGCCGCCGGGCACCGGCCGGGTCACCGGAGTCGATGTCGCCTACGACGACGAGCGGGACCTCGTCGTCGCGGCGGCCGTCGTCCTGGACGCGGCGACCCTGGAGGTGGTCGCCGAGTCCACCGCCGACGGCCGTGTGACGTTTCCGTATGTGCCCGGGCTCCTCGCCTTCCGTGAGATCCCGGCCGTCCTGGCCGCGCTCGAGGGCCTGCCGGTGGACCCCGGGCTCGTCGTCTGTGACGGCTACGGGCGGGCCCACCCGCGCAGGTTCGGTCTCGCCAGCCATCTCGGCGTGCTCACCGGCCTGCCGGTCATCGGCGTCGCCAAGAACCCTTTCACCTTCCGCTACGAGCAGCCCGGGCCCCGGCGCGGGGACTTCACCCCGCTCATGGACGGTGGCGAGGAAGTGGGGCGGGCCCTGCGCACGCGGGACGACACGAAACCCGTCTTCGTCTCCGTCGGTCACCGCACCGGCCTGGACAACGCGTGCGCCCACACCCTCGCGCTGACCCGCGGCTTCCGTCAGCCCGAGACCACGCGAAGGGCTGACGCCCTGTGCCGGTCCGCTCTCCGGGAGGCCACCGGCTGACCGGGGCCAGACCCGGTGATCTGTTGCCAACTGAGTACACATACGGATGTTCCTCGTCGAACATCAGGGGCAGGCTGGTACACATGATCGACCACCACACTCCTCAGTTGAGCACCGGAACCGTCCGCCTCTCCCAGCGCGGCGTCGCCGTGGGCATGACCCTGGGTGTCCTCGCAGGAGCCGCCTGGACCGTGTCCATGGTTGTCACGCTGGCGTCCTGGATGCTCTGACCGCCGGTAGGCCGTCCTCCCGGGTTTCAGCGCACCGCGGCGACCCGGAAGCGCAGCCCGGCCGCGGTCAGGCGCTCCAACAGCGCATCGCCCATCGCCACGGCCGTCGTGACCTGACCCGACGTCGCCGGCAGCTCGTCGAGTGCGAGCGCCAGAGCCGCCTCCGCCAGCATCTTCGCCGTCTCGCCGTAGCCGGGGTCGCCGCCCGAGACCTCCGTGTAGACGCGGCGGCCGCCGCCCTCACCGACGAAGCGGACCGTGAACCAGCTCCGCCTCCTGCGCGCCTCGCCGGGACCCGTGCCCGGCTCGACCCGCGCCGACAGCCACTGCCGCGCGGCCGGGATCTGGGCGGCCCCCGCCAGCAGGCCCATCGCCGCCGTGCCGCCGAGCGCCATGGGCAGGTGCTTCACCGAGGCGAAGTGCCGATAGCGGAAGTCGGGGCCGTAGCGCTCCAGCCCACGCGCGGACCGCTCCACCACGCGGGGGTCCAGGGTCGGCAGCGGCAGCGCCCAGGTGCCGGTCTCCGGGCTGAAGTGCGGTGCCCCCTGCGGGGCGCGGGCGCGTCGGCCGACCAGTCGGGGTTCGTGAAGACGCCGTTCGCGCGCGGCCCGCGCCATCTGCGGGCCACGGCCCATCGCGGTGAGCGCCGAGGCGAACGTGCCGCCGGAGAAGGCGGCGTTGGTGCGGACGTAGCCGTCGACGGTCAGCGGAACACCCTCGGGAAGTTGCCGGACCGTGAAGTAGGCGCCGAGGTCGTGGGGCACGGAGTCGAAGCCGCAGGCGTGCACGAGGCGGGACCCCGTCTCGCGTGCCCGGCCGTCGTGCTCCAGGTACATCCGGTCGACGAACTCCGCCTCCCCGGTGAGGTCGGCGTAGTCGGTCCCGGCCTCCGCGCAGGCGGCTACCAGCTTCTCGCCGTACCAGACGTACGGTCCGACGGTCGACGCCACCACGTGAGCGGAACCGGCCAGTTCGCGCAGGGAACCGGCGTCGTCCGCGTCGGCCGTCAGCAGCGGCAGTTCCGCGCAGTGCGGGTTCTGCGCGGCGAGGCGATCGCGCAGCTCCGCCAGTTTGCCTCGGCTGCGGCCGGCCAGGGCCCATCGGCAGCCTACCGGGGCGTGTGCGGCGAGATATTCGGCCGTGAGCGCGCCCACGAAGCCGGTGGCCCCGAAAAGGACCACGTCATAAGGGCGTTCTGCCCCGTTCTGCCTGTTCATGAGTGCCTCCGCGGGGCCCGGCGTCGATGTAGCAGCCAGAGGGTAGCGGAGGCGTTCGTGGCGCTGCGCGGCCGGGAGGGTCTCCGTGCGAGAGGATCCGGGGAAGAGCTAAGCGCTTGCTCGGCCAAAAGGGTTGTGCGGAGCGCGGTCCGTTCTTAGCATCATCGATGTTACATCAGTTGTGTCACACCGCTGGGGGCTTGATGACAACGACAGGACACGGGTCGCAGGGCCCGCTGACCGGAGTGCGCGTCGTCGAACTGGCGGGCATCGGCCCGGGGCCGTTCGCCGCCATGCTCCTCGCCGACCTCGGTGCCGACGTCGTGCGCGTCGACCGGCCCGGGGGCTCGGTGATCGGTATCGAGCCCGCCTTCGACCTGACCAACCGCAACAAGCGGTCGGTCCTCGTCGATCTGAAGGCGGAGGACGGAGCAGGGCAGGTGCTCGACCTCGTCGAGCGTGCCGACATCCTCGTCGAGGGCTACCGGCCCGGCGTGGCCGAACGCCTCGGCGTGGGCCCCGACGCCTGCCTGGAACGCAACCCGCGTCTGGTCTACGGACGGATGACCGGCTGGGGCCAGGACGGGCCGCTGGCCGAACGCGCGGGGCACGACATCGGATACATCGCCCTCACCGGCACCCTTTCGATGATCGGCAGATCCGGCGAACCACCCACGGTGCCCGCCAATCTGGTCGGCGACTACGCGGGCGGCTCGCTCTACCTCGTCGTCGGTGTGCTCGCCGCCCTCCAGCACGCCCGCACACCCGGCGGAAGCGGACAGGTCGTCGACGCGGCCATCGTGGACGGCGCGGCCCACCTCGCCACGATGATCCACGGCATGCTGGCAGCCGGCAGCTGGCAGGACCGGCGCGGCTCCAACCTCCTCGACGGCGGCTGCCCCTTCTACGGCTCCTACGAGACCTCCGACGGCCGGTACATGGCGGTCGGAGCCCTGGAGCCGCGCTTCTACGCAGAGTTCGCCGAGCTCCTCGGACTCGGGGAGGATGCCCCCGACCGCAACGACCCCGGACGCTGGGAAGAGCTGCGCGCCCTCGTCGCCGACCGGTTCGGCACCCGTACGCGCGCCGAGTGGACCGAGATCTTCGAGGGGACGGACGCCTGCGTGGCCCCCGTCCTCTCGCTCCGTGAGGCACCCCGCCACCCCCACCTGGTCGCCCGCTCCACCTACGTGGAGCACGGCGGCCTCACCCAGCCCGCGCCCGCACCCCGCTTCTCGGCGACCCCCGTCTCCGTGCGCAGCGCACCCGCGCTGCCCGGAGCGGACACCGGGGCCGTCGCCGCGGACTGGGGCCTGCCGGGCCTGCTGACCACCGGGAAGGAAACCACCGGCTGATGGAACTCTCCCTACCGCCGAACTACACGGGCGATCCGCGCGCGGCCTGCGACGAGGTCGCCGGACTCGAGCCCGCCGGCCTCGACGCCGTCCGGGTCGGCCGCGAAGGGTACGTACGTGACCGCATCGAGGCCTTCCGTGAGGCCGGAGTCACCATGCTCGACGTCACGCCCGTCGGCCCGGAGCCGGCGCGGCTGATCTCCACCGTCAAGAACTGGCTCCAGGGGGCTTGAAGTGCAGCGGCAGATCTTCACCGAAGAGCACGACGCGTTCCGCGGGACCGTCCGCACCTTCCTGGCCAAGGAAGTCCTCCCGCACTACGAGCAGTGGGAGAGGGACGGCATCGTCTCGCGTGAGGCCTGGCTCGCGGCCGGCCGCCAGGGGCTGCTCGGCCTCGCCGTCCCCGAGGAGTACGGCGGCGGGGGCAACGCCGACTTCCGCTACAGCGCCGTACTCGCCGAGGAGTTCACCCGGGCCGGGGTCTCCGGGCTCGCGCTCGGCCTGCACAACGACATCATCGGCCCCTACCTCACCGGTCTCGGCACCGAGGAGCAGAAGCGGCGCTGGCTGCCCGGTTTCTGCAGCGGCGAGACCATCACCGCCATCGCCATGACCGAACCCGGCGCGGGCTCCGACCTCCAGGGCATCCGCACCTCGGCCGAGGACAAGGGCGATCACTGGCTGCTCAACGGCTCGAAGACCTTCATCTCCAACGGCATCCTCGCCGACCTCGTGATCGTCGTCGCGAAGACCTCACCGGAGGGCGGCGCGAAGGGCCTCTCGCTGCTCGTCGTCGAGCGCGGCGCCGAAGGCTTCGAGCGGGGCCGGAACCTCGACAAGATCGGGCAGAAGTCCCAGGACACCGCCGAGCTGTTCTTCGACGACGTACGCGTCCCCAAGGAGAACCTCCTCGGCGAGCCCGACGGCGCCTTCATCCACCTCATGACCAACCTGGCCCAGGAGCGGATGGGCATAGCGGTCGCCGGGATCGCCGCCGCCGAACACCTCCTGGAGATCACCACCCGGTACGTCAAGGAGCGCGAGGCCTTCGGGCGCCCGCTCTCGAAGCTGCAGCACATCCGCTTCGAGATCGCCGAGATGGCCACCGAGTGTGCCGTCACACGCAGCTTCCTCGACCGCTGCATCGTCGACCACTCCGAGGGGACGCTCGACGCCGTGCACGCGTCGATGGCCAAGTGGTGGGCCACCGAACTGCAGAAGCGCGTCGCCGACCGCTGCCTCCAGCTCCACGGCGGATACGGATACATGACGGACTACCAGGTCGCCAAAGCCTTCACCGACGGCCGCATCCAGACCATCTACGGCGGGACGACCGAGATCATGAAGGAGATCATCGGCCGTTCGCTGCTCGCCTGACCTCCCCGCCCAGCACCGACCCCGAAAGGCAGCTGCCTTGAGTACCGAAGCATTCGTCTACGACGCGATCCGCACCCCGCGCGGCCGCGGCAAGGCCAACGGCGCCCTGCACGGCACCAAGCCGATCGACCTCGTCGTCGGCCTCATCCACGAGATGCAGGGCCGTTTCCCGGACCTCGACCCCGCAGCCATCGACGACATCGTCCTCGGAGTGGTCAGCCCGCTCGGGGACCAGGGCTCCGACATCGCCCGTATCGCCGCGGTCGCGGCCGGACTCCCGGACTCCGTGGCGGGCGTACAGGAGAACCGCTTCTGTGCCTCCGGCCTCGAAGCGGTCAACCTCGCCGCCGCGAAGGTGCGTGCGGGCTGGGAGGACCTCGTCCTCGCCGGCGGCGTCGAATCCATGTCCCGTGTGCCGATGGGCTCCGACGGCGGCGCCTGGGCCATGGACCCCATGACCAACTTCGAGACCGGCTTCGCCCCGCAGGGCATCGGCGCCGACCTCATCGCCACGATCGAGGGCTTCTCGCGCCGCGATGTCGACGAGTACGCCGCCCTGTCCCAGGAACGCGCCGCCACGGCCTGGAAGGAGGAGCGCTTCGCCCGTTCCGTCGTCCCCGTCCGGGACCGCAACGGCCTGCTCGTCCTCGACCACGACGAGCACATGCGCCCCGGTACGACCGCCGACTCCCTCGCCACCCTCAAGCCCTCGTTCGCCACGATCGGCGAGATGGGCGGCTTCGACGCCGTGGCCCTCCAGAAGTACCACTGGGTCGAGAAGATCGACCACGTCCACCACGCGGGCAACTCCTCAGGGATCGTCGACGGAGCCGCCCTCGTCGCCATCGGTTCCAGGGAGACCGGCGAGCGCTACGGACTCACGCCGCGCGCCAGGATCGTCTCCGCGGCCGTCTCCGGATCCGAGCCGACCATCATGCTCACCGGCCCCGCCCCCGCCACCCGCAAGGCGTTGGCCAAGGCCGGACTCACCATCGGCGACATCGACCTCGTCGAGATCAACGAGGCCTTCGCCGGAGTCGTGCTGCGCTTCGTCCGGGACATGGACCTCTCGCTCGACAAGGTCAACGTCAACGGCGGCGCCATCGCCCTCGGCCACCCGCTCGGCGCGACCGGCGCGATGATCCTCGGCACGCTCGTCGACGAACTGGAGCGGCAGGACAAGCGCTACGGGCTCGCCACCCTCTGCGTCGGCGGCGGCATGGGCGTCGCCACCGTCATCGAGCGTCTCTGACCGTCCCGGCCACCCCTGCTTACGGAGAAATCGCAATGACCGAGAGCACCACCATCCGCTGGGAACAGGACGAGACCGGCGTCGTCACCCTCGTACTGGACGACCCCGACCAGTCCGCCAACACGATGAACCAGGGCTTCAAGGACTCCATCGCGGCCGTCGCCGAACGCGCCGAGGCCGAGAAGGACTCCATCCGGGGCATCATCTACACCTCCGCCAAGAAGACCTTCTTCGCGGGCGGCGATCTCAAGGACATGATCAGGATCGGTCCTGAGAACGCCCAGGCGGCGTTCGACGCCGGAACCGCCATCAAGAAGTCGCTGCGCCGCATCGAGACCCTCGGCAAGCCGGTCGTCGCCGCCGTCAACGGCGCCGCGCTCGGCGGCGGCTACGAGATCGCGCTCGCCGCGCACCACCGGATCGCCCTGGACGCCCCCGGTTCCCGTATCGGCCTGCCCGAGGTCACCCTCGGTCTGCTGCCCGCAGGCGGCGGAGTCACCCGCACCGTGCGGCTGATGGGCATCGCGGACGCCCTGCTGAAGGTCCTCCTCCAGGGCACGCAGTACACCCCGCGGCGGGCCCTGGAGAACGGCCTCGTCCACGAGGTCGCCGCGACCCGCGAGGAGATGCTCGACAAGGCCCGCGCCTTCATCGACGCCAACCCCGAGTCCCAGCAGCCGTGGGACGTCAAGGGCTACCGCATCCCCGGCGGCACCCCGTCGAACCCGAAGTTCGCGGCCAACCTGCCCGCCTTCCCCGCCAACCTGAGGAAGCAGCTCGCCGGCGCCCCGATGCCCGCGCCCCGCAACATCCTGGCCGCCGCCGTCGAGGGGGCGCAGGTCGACTTCGAGACCGCGCAGACCATCGAGGCGCGCTACTTCACCGAACTGGTCACCGGCCAGGTCGCGAAGAACATGATCCAGGCCTTCTTCTTCGACCTCCAGGCCGTCAACTCCGGCGCCAGCCGCCCGTCCGGTGTCCAGGAGCGCCAGGTCCGCAAGGTCGCAGTCCTCGGCGCCGGGATGATGGGCGCGGGCATCGCCTACTCCTGCGCCCGCGCCGGCATCGACGTCGTCCTCAAGGACGTCTCCACGGAAGCGGCCGCCAAGGGCAAGGCCTACAGCGAGAAGCTCCTCGCCAAGGCGCTCTCCCGGGGCCGTACCACCGAGGCGAAGCGCGACGAACTGCTGGCCCGCATCACCCCGACCGGGGACGCGGCAGACCTCGCGGGCTGCGACGCCGTGATCGAGGCGGTCTTCGAGGACACCGCGCTGAAGCACAAGGTGTTCCAGGAGATCCAGGACGTCGTCGACCCCGACGCCCTGCTCTGCTCCAACACCTCGACGCTGCCCATCACCGTGCTCGCCGAAGGCGTCAGCAGGCCGGCGGACTTCATCGGGCTGCACTTCTTCTCGCCCGTCGACAAGATGCCGCTCGTCGAGATCATCAAGGGCGAGAAGACCGGGGACGAGGCCCTGGCACGCGCCTTCGACCTGGTGCGGCGGATCAGGAAGACCCCGATCGTCGTCAACGACTCGCGCGGCTTCTTCACCTCACGGGTCATCGGCCACTTCATCAACGAAGGCGTCGCGATGGTCGGCGAGGGTGTCGAGCCCGCGTCGGTCGAGCAGGCGGCGGCGCAGGCCGGCTACCCGGCCAAGGTGCTCTCCCTCATGGACGAGCTGACGCTCACCCTGCCCCGCAAGATCCGCAACGAGACCCGGCGCGCCGTCGAGGAGGCGGGCGGCACCTGGGCCACGCACCCCGCGGACGGGGTCATCGACCGCATGGTCGACGAGTTCGGACGTCCCGGCCGCAGCGGGGGAGCGGGCTTCTACGAGTACGGCGAGGACGGCAGCCGGGGTGCGCTCTGGCCTGGCCTGCGCGAGCACTTCACGAAGCCCGGCACCGAGGTGCCCTTCGAGGACATGAAGGAGCGGATGCTCTTCTCCGAGGCACTGGACAGCGTCCGCTGTCTGGAGGAGAACGTCCTGATGACCGTGGCCGACGCCAACATCGGCTCCATCATGGGCATCGGCTTCCCCGCCTGGACCGGCGGCGTGCTCCAGTACATCAACGGGTACGAGGGCGGTCTGCCCGGCTTCGTGGCGCGCGCCCGGCAGCTCGCCGAGCGCTACGGCGACCGCTTCCTGCCGTCCGCGCTGCTGCTGGAGAAGGCGGAGAAGGGCGAGACCTTCCACGACTGACGGCGCCCTCGCGGGCCGCGTTCACCGCTCCTCGCTCGCGGTGAACGCGGCCCCCAGCTCCTCCTTCAGCGACCGCTGGAAGGCGGTCAGCAACGCCTGGAGCACCATCGGCTGCATGTGGGCCGAGAGCGACTTCATCGCCTTCACGTGTTCCGGGTCCGACTCCCGCTCGCGGTAGGGGTTCCACACCTCGTCCCGGAACAGCCGGGTCAGCTCGTGGGCGGCCGAACGGGTGTGCTCCAGCAGGACCGTGCGCGCGGCCAGGATCGTCTCGTGCGCGATGGGCACGTCCAGGAGCTCCACCCCGAGCCGCAACAGGCCCGGATCCACCAGGAACGGCCCCCCGGGCCCCGTGGGGTGCTCCAGCACTCCCATGGCCGCCAGCCGGTCCACGTCCTGCCCGCTGAGGGGCCGGCCCGCCCGCCGCTCCAGCTCGGCGCGCTCCATGTCCTCGGCCGAGTCAGGCGCCCAGGAGGCGACCAGGGCGCGGTGGATCGCCAGATCCTGCGCGCTCAGGTCGGACGGCAGCTGCTGGAGGTAGCGCTCGATGGCGGCCAGCGTCATCCCCTGGTGCTGGAGTTCCTCGATGAGGGCCAGCCGGGAGAGGTGGTCGTGCCCGTAGTGCCCGACGCGCCGGGGGCCGATCACCGGAGGCGGCAGCAGGCCTCTGGTGCTGTAGAAGCGCACGGTGCGCACGGTGACGCCCGCGCGCGCCGCCAGTTCGTCGACGGTCAGCGTCGGTTCGTCCGTCCCGGTCGCCATGTCCACTCCTCGTTGCCGGCGCACCGCTGCTGCCGGTGCTCGCATCCGTACGTGCTTCCGCGTGTGTCCCGATCAGGTGCAACAGTATTGCTGTCTCACCACTGTTGTGAAAGTGTCCGGCAGCATCGAAGCGCAGTCCCACCCCCGGCACGGACCGCATCGGTCCGGCCGAACGGACACGAGCCGGCCGTGATCACGATCCTGCGGTTTCCCACCGAACCCGGTCAACTCACGCTCGCCCCGCTGCTGCTGCGCAACGCCGAGGACCACGGTGATCTCCCCGCCCTCCTCGCGCCCGGCGGGCACCGGTGGGGAGGACGGCGGACGGGCCACCCTCGCCCGGCGGGACGTACTCCACGCAACGGCCGCGCCGGCCGCCGGTCACCGCGCCCCGGAGTGCAACGCGGCGAACATGGTTGCTTGCCGGCACCGTCGGCGTGTTCACCCGGAACCCGCTACGAGCATCGATGTCAGTGGCGGCCCGTACGGTGAAGGCATGTCGGGGATCACGTATGTGCAGGGGGACGCCACCGCTCCCCGGGGCAAGGGCGTCAAGCTGATCGTGCACGTCTGCAACGACCTGGGCGGCTGGGGCAAGGGTTTCGTCCTCGCCCTGTCCCGCCGCTGGCCGGAGCCCGAATCCGCCTACCGCCGCTGGCACCGGGAGCGCGCGGACAACGACTTCGCGCTGGGCGCGGCGCAGTTCGTCCAGGTCGACCGGTACACCTGGGTGGCGAACGTGGTGGGTCAGCGGGGGATACGCACGGGCAGCAAGGGTGTTCCGGTGCGCTACGAGGCGATCGACGAGGGGCTGCGCAAGGTGGCGGTGCGGGCCGAGGAGCTGGGTGCGTCGGTCCACATGCCGAGGATCGGTTGCGGGCTGGCGGGCGGCACCTGGTCGCGGGTCGAACCTCTCGTGGCCGAGCGGCTGGTGAGCCGGGGCGTCGAGGTGACGGTGTACGACTTCGGGTGAGGGCCGCCACGCGGAGCACCCCCGGGGCGGCGGCGAGGGCGCCCCCGGAGGCAGGGCGCCCCGCGGGTGCACCCGAGGTCTCAGCCCCGTGCACCTGTGCCCCCGCCTGAAGTTACAAAGATACGACTTGGGTAACACTGTGGCGCCGTCGATATGGTTGAGTGGTGACGACGGACGGGAGAAGGGCCATGGCGGCACCGGGTACCAACGAGGCTCTGCTGGCCGAGGCGCTCGTCGGGACGCCTCCCTCCGACGCGCTGAGCGAACAGATCCTGGACGCGGCACGCGAACAGTTCATGACCTTCGGGCTGCGCCGCTCGACCGTCGACGACGTGGCCAAGCGCGCCAAGGTCTCGCGCGTCACCGTGTACCGCCGGATCGGCAACAAGGACAGCCTGGTGTCCGCCTGCCTGCTGCGGGAGTACCGCAGATTCGTCGTGGACGTGGACGAGGCGGCGGCCGCGCTGCCGACCATCGAGGACCGGCTCGTCGCGGGCTTCGTCGCCGTCCTGAAGCACATTCGCGAGCACCCGCTGGTGGGAGGGCTGCTGAGGCTGGAGCCGGAGATCATGCTCCCCTTCCTCACACTGGAGAGCGGCCCCGCCTTCCTTGCGATGCGCGGATATCTGGCCGACCGCCTCCGCCACGCCCAGCGCGCCGAAGGCCGGCCGGAGACGGACCCGACACCGGTCGCCGAACTCATGGTGCGGATCACCGTCTCCTTCCTCCTCAACCCGGTGAGCTGCTTCGAGCTCGACGACGACGAACAGGTGCGGGCCTTCGCCCGCCGCTATCTGGTGCCGCTGCTCAGCGCCGGGTGACGGACTTCAGGACCGGGCGTGAAGCCTCCTGCCCAGTTCGGCCGCCCGGGCGGCTCTCCCCGGGGCGTCGCGGCGCGGACGTCCTTGATGCCGTGCACCGCACGGTCCGTACGAGGGCGTCATGACTTCTCCGTCGGCAGGGGTTCGAGGGGCCGGCTCTGCGCCCAGTGCGGACCGAGGTCGTCGAGCCGGTATCCGAAGGGGTAGCTCCGGGGCCGTGGGCGGGAGGGCATCCACCGGGGCCGCGCGGGCAGCAGCTGTACGCCGCGCGACCGGGCGCGCAGCACGCGTACGGCCGCGGCCCGCGCCCACCACGGCTGTTCCGGGAAACCCAGCGCCCTCAGTAACGGCTCGTCCAGCAGGGCGAGCGAGAACCTGGCCACCAGGGGGCGCAGCGGGGCCGGGTACCAGGCGGCCATGACCCGGAAGGTGGCGTTGGCGACACGACGGTTGGCCGGGTCGTAGGCGAACATCCGGCCCTCGTAGGAGTCGAGCAGCTCCTCGAAGCCCTCGTAGGTGTCGGGGGCGCCCTCGATGCCCATCATGTCCGCCATCCGGCGCCCCACCTCGGCCAGTGCTCCCGCCTCCTGTGCGCACAGTGGCCGCCATCCGAACCGGTCGATCCAGCGCTTGGGCCCGACGACCGTGGTGGCCAGTACGTAGAGGAAGTCCTCGTTCGGGATGCGGTACCTGCCGTGGATCCGGTTGAGGTGGCGGGCCGCGGTCCGGGCGCGCTCCGAGTCGAAGCCTTCGGCCGCCATCTCGTATCCGAACAGGACGGTGTCGTCGTAGCGTTTCTGGCCGTTGCGCTCGAACTCCTGGGTGCGGTCGAGCAGTACCGAGATCCTGGGGACCCCGTAGTCGCGCAGGAAGGCGACGGCGATGCCCTGCCGGTAGTCCCACGGGAACTCGTACTGGGACATCAGCCGGAGTATCTCGGCGCAGTCGCGGGCGGGGTCCATCCTGCGGATCTCTTGCAGTCGGCTGTAGCGGCCCATGGCGTGGGACCTCCTCGGTGGATGTGGGGGCCGTTCAGGCAGATCGGGAGGGACGACGTGCGCGCCGACTCGGATGCGCGGGGGTGTCGGCGTCGATGGCGGGGTTCCGGACGGATACCGCACCAGTCGTTCGCCGTGGTCCACAGGACCTTGACCCTTCCGCCTCCGGATGGCGGCTGGTGGATGGCGGTCCTCTCAACTCGCCAGCTTCATAGAGCATTTGACGGGCTCCTCGCGCCCCGAGAGTCAAAGTTACAAATACTATTGACTTGTTTCACGGGGTGCGTCAACACTGGCGGCACAGATTCGAAGAGGGAGCCCGCGCAGGTCCCGGGACTCCTGCGGATCGCCGGCGCGTCAGCGATCGCATACTGGAACACAGACGGCCCGGGCACCGGCCCGAGCACCCACCGAACCTTGGGGGCACCCGCATGACCAGCGCAGGAGAACCCGCGCCGCCCCCGCCCGGCGGTGTGCTGTGGAGTCTCGCCGGCGACATCCGGGGACTCCTCATGCTGCCCGCCGCCCTCACCCTCCAGGTGGCCCACCCGGCCGTCGGTGCCGGTGTCGACGAGCACTCGGTCTTCCGCACGGACCCCTGGGGGCGGGGTGAGCGGTCCCTCAGTTCCCTCCAGCTCTGGGTGTACGGGGGAGAGGCCGCCGCGGAGGAGGGCCGCAGGCTCAGGAAGCTGCATCGCACGATCCAGGGAACCGACACCCGGGGCCGCCGGTACCACGCGCTCACGCCGGCGAACTACGCATGGGTGCACGCCACGGGCTTCCCCGTCTACCAGCACGCGGCGCGCTATCTGGTCCGCCCTCTCACCGGCGCACAGGAACGGGCCCTGTACGGGGAATGGCTCCAGGTCGGCAGGATCCTCGGCATCCACGACCGGGACATGCCGCAGACGATCGAGGACTTCTGGCCCTACTACCGGAAGATGCTGGCCGACGAGGTGGAGGCCACCGTCGTCGTGCGGGAGCTGGTCGCCTCGGACACCTCCGTGCCGCCCCCCGACCGCGGGCCGCTCTTCCTGAGGCTGCTCCTCAGGGCGCTGTGGCCTGTGCTCCTCCCGCCGCTGGCCCGATTCCGCAGCTTCATCACCATCGGGCTGATGCCGCCGGACGCGCGGAAGGCCATCGGGCTCGACTGGACACCGGAACAGGAGCGACGGCTGAGGCGCTTCGGCGCCGTGGTGCGGCGCGTCGTGCCTCTGCTCCCGGAGCGGCTGCGCTACCTGCCGCGGGCCAGGACGGCGCGGGCCGAGTGGCGCGCCGGCCCGCGGCGGCCCACCGGGGCGGGGTGACCCCGGCCCGGCCGCCGCGGGACGTCAGGCCGAGGCCCGGCGGACCAGCTCCGTCGGGGTGATCACGGACTCGGGCCAGGCGCCCGCGTCGCTGTTCAGGCGCTCCATCAGGAGCCGTACCATCAGCCGGCCCATGCCCTCGACGTCCTGACGGATCGTCGTCAGCGGCGGTACGGCGGCCTCCGCCACCGAGGACATGTCGTCGAATCCGACCACCGCGACGTCCTCAGGCACGCGGACACCCCTCTCGCGCAGGACCCGCAGAGCGCCCGACGCCATCAGGTCGTTGGACACGAAGACGCCGTCGAGGTCCGGATGGGTGTCCAGCAGACCCGCCATGGCCCGGGCCCCGCCCTCCGTGGTGAAGTCGCCGTCCGCGACGAGGTCCCTTCCCGCGTCCGGGAGCACGTCGTGATACCCGTCTATGCGGTCGAGGGCCGATGTCTGGTCCCGTGGCCCCGCGATGTGCGCGATGCGGCGCCGGCCGAGCGAGACCAGGTGGCGCACCGCTTCGCCGGCTCCGCCTCGGTTGTCGCAGTCGACGTAAGGCACCTGCGGGGCGTCCCCGCCCGCCGCGTGGCCGGGGCGGCCCCCGAAGACCGTCGGGACCCGGAACCTGCGGATGATCGCGGGCAGTTCGTCGTCCGTGTGCAGCGAGAAGGCCAGCACCCCGTCCACGTGGCCACCGGCCAGATAGCGGGTGACCCGCTCGAAGTCGCCGCTGCCCTCGACCAGGAGCAGGACCAGTTGCGCGTCGTGGGCGTTGAGTTCGCGGCTGATGCCGCGGATCTGGCGGGAGAAGAACGGGTCGGAGAAGACCCGGAACTCGGGCTCGTCGATGATCACGGCGACGGCGCCGTTGCGCCGGGTGACCAGCGTCCGTGCCGCGTGGTTCGGGACGTAACCGAGCTCCTCGACCGCCCGGCGCACCTGTTCCACCAGGGGCTGCCGTACGCCCGCCCCGCCGTTGACGACACGTGAGGCCGTCGCCCTGGACACCCCGGCGCGTGCCGCGACAGCCTCCAGGGTGGGCCGGACGTCACGCTGCGGGTCGGGGGTCGGGTCGGGCAAGAGTCGCTCCTCGTACACGCGCGTCCCGGCTGGGAACGGCTGGAACTGGCGGGTTCGGCAGAACGCCGTCAGCCTAACCGCCCGGTACGGGCAGCCGGGCAGGTGAGCGCATCGCGAGCGTGCGCCATATCAACCCGGAGACGGTCAAGCCCGAACAGCTTGTTGATCCCGCATGAGGGACACCACCTGTGGTACTGCCTACGGAGAGCCAAATTTCGCACTGCGTGAAAGGTGCCATTCGTGTCACACGACGAGCAGGATTCGGGCGGGCGGGGGGACTATCTCCCGGTGACGGCCGAACTACCCTCCGACCCGCATCACGGCCGGCGCCCCACGACCGACCGGGTGGTCTTCGGCGTCACGGCGGTGCTCACCGTCGCCTTCGTGGTCTGGGGTTCCACGGCCACCGATTCGCTGGAGAACGTCTCCAGCTCTCTGCTCACCGGACTCATCCACAACGGTGGCTGGGCCTTCATGCTGGCGGCTTCGGGTTTCGTGGTCTTCGCCCTCTGGCTCGCGATCAGCCGGTACGGGAAGATCTCGCTCGGACAGGAGGGCGAGGAGCCCGAGTTCCGTACGATCTCCTGGGTCGCGATGATGTTCAGCGCGGGCATGGGAATCGGTCTGATGTTCTACGGAGTGAGCGAGCCGCTGGCCCACTTCGTCAACCCGCCGCCGGGGACCCGTCCCGAGGACGCCGCCGAGGCGATGCAGACGGCGATGGCGACCACCCTCTTCCACTGGACCCTGCACCCCTGGGCGATCTACGCGGTCGTCGGGCTCGCCATCGCCTACAGCGCCTACCGCCGGAACAGAAGGCAGACGATCAGCTCGGTCTTCGTGCCGCTCATCGGTGAGAAGCGCGCCCACGGGACCATCGGCCGCGTCATCGACATCCTCGCCATCTTCGCGACCCTCTTCGGCTCCGCGGCCTCGCTCGGGCTCGGCGCGCTCCAGATCGGCAGTGGTTTCCAGGAGCTCAACTGGATGGAGAAGACCGGCACCGGCCTGCTGGTCGCGATCATCGCCGTGCTGACGGTCGCCTTCGTCGCCTCCGCCGTGTCCGGGGTCGAGAAGGGCATCCAGTGGCTCTCCAACATCAACATGGTGCTCGCCCTGATCCTGGTGGTCTTCGTCTTCATCGCCGGACCCACGATCATCGTGCTCGACCTGATTCCCACGTCCATCGCCGCCTACTTCGGTGACCTCGCCCAGCTCGCCGGGCGCACCGAGGCCACCGGCAAGGGAGAGGTCGCCGACTGGCTCGCCAGCTGGACGGTCTTCTACTGGGCGTGGTGGATCTCGTGGACGCCCTTCGTCGGCATGTTCATCGCCAGGATCAGCCGGGGCCGGACGATCCGTCAGTTCGTCGGCGGCGTGATCCTGGTGCCCAGCACGGTCAGCCTGGTCTGGTTCGCGGTCTTCGGCGGGTCGGCGATCAGGCTGGAGGAGTCGGGCCAGCTCAAGGGTGTCGGCACCACCCCGGAGGCACAGCTCTTCGGTGTCCTGCAGCAGTTCCCGGTCGCGACCCTCATGAGCATCCTGGTGATGGTCCTGGTCGGCATCTTCTTCGTCTCGGGTGCCGACGCGGCATCGATCGTGATGGGCACGCTCTCCCAGAAGGGCGTCCTCGAACCCGCCAAGTGGGTCGTGATCTTCTGGGGCGTCGTCACCGGCGCCGTGGCGGCGGTCATGCTGCTCATCGGTGACGGCCAGGGCGATGCTCTCGCCGGACTGCAGAACCTGACCATTCTCGTGGCCGCCCCCTTCACCATCGTGATGATCGGCATGTGCGTGTCCCTGATGAGGGACCTGCGGCACGACCCGATGATCGTCCGCAGGGAGTTCGGCGTGGAGGCAGTCGAATCCGCGGTCATCGAGGGGCACGCCAAGTACGACGGGGACTTCGAGATCCGGATCGGACCCGGCACCGCGGAGGTCACCACCGACGAACGTCACAAGCACGACCCCCCGGCCTGACCGCGTGCTGCGGCTCAGCCCACCAACTGGGCCGCAGCACGCGCACAGCCCCGGGCAACCGTCACCCCGGCGCCTCCGTGCCCGTAGTTGTGCACCAGCAGACCGCCACCCGGCAGTTCCTCGGCCTCGATGCGCACCCCGGCGTCCCTGGCCGGCCGGAGCCCCACACGGTGGCCGATGACACGGGCCCCCGCGATCTCCGGCCGCACCCGCGCGCAACGCGCCACGATCTCCCGCGCCGTGCGGACGTCGGGCTCCGTGCGCGGGTCGTCGACCTCCGCAGTCCCGCCCAGCACCAGCCCGCCCGGCTGGGGGAAGAGATACGTCGTCGTGCTCGACGCCGGATCCGCCCGGGTGAACCACTCCTCGATGCCCGGGTTCTCCACCACCACCAGCTGGCCCCGTACCGGACGCACACCCGGATCCGGAACCAGCTCGCGGGCACCGAGCCCGGTGCAGTTGACCACCACCCGCGCCTCGGCCGCCGCCTCCGCGAAGCCGCGCACCGTACGCCGCTCGACCGAGCCTCCCGCAGCGGACACCCGGCCCTCCAGCCAGTGCAGATGAGTCGGCATGTCGATCAGCGGAAGGGTCACCCGCAGCCCCTCCGGCACCTCGGACATCTGACGCAGGCTGCGGGCCCACGGGCCCAGCGCGGCCGACCGCTCGCCCCCGTGCACCCCGGGGACCATGCGCACGCCGGTCTCCGCGGGGTCGGCGGCCAGCTCCTCGTACACCCGAAGGGTCTCGAGCGACCATCCGGCGACCAGCGCCGCGGGCTCGATCCGGTACGGCCACCACAGCGCACCGGCCACGGCCGAGGTCGTCGCCGTCGCCGGGTCCCGGGACCAGACCCGCACCCGCAGACCGCGCTCGGCCAGCAACAGCGCCGTGGTCAGCCCGCTGACCCCGCCACCCACCACGATCACGTCCGCCAACGTGCTCACCTCCGCGTCCACGCCGGCCCGCGCCTGCCGAGGGCCGGAGGGGTCATGGTCGCACCCTGGTCCGGCGGACAGCACGACCGCTCCGGTTCGTTAGGATCGGCACCCTGATGACTGCCACTCTCGTCGCCAAGGAACTCGCCGCCGGACACGGCGACCGCACGCTCTTCGCAGGACTCGACCTCGTGGTCGCGCCCGGCGACGTGATCGGTCTCGTCGGAGCCAACGGCGCCGGTAAATCCTCGCTGCTCCGCCTGCTCGCGGGGCTCGACCGGCCGGAGGAGGGCGAGCTGAGGCTCTCCCCGCCCACCGCGACCGTCGGACACCTCCCGCAGGAGCCCGAGCGCCGCGAAGGCGAGTCCGTACGGGAGTTCCTCGCCCGCCGCACCGGCGTGGCCGAGGCCCAGGCCGCCATGGACGCGGCGACCCAGGCCCTCGTCGACGGAACGCCCGGCGCGGACGACGCCTATTCCGAGACGCTGGAGCGCTGGCTGTCCCTCGGCGGCGCCGACCTGGACGATCGCGCCGAGGAGGTCGCCGCCGAACTCGGACTGACCGTCGGCCTTGACCTCCCGATGACGGCCCTCTCCGGCGGCCAGGCGGCCCGCGCGGGCCTCGCCTCGCTGCTGTTGTCGCGCTACGACGTCTTCCTGCTCGACGAACCCACCAACGACCTGGACCTCGACGGCCTGGAACGCCTGGAGCGCTTCGTCTCGGGGCTGCGCGCGGGCACGGTGGTCGTCAGCCACGACCGTGAGTTCCTGATGCGCACCGTCACCAAGGTCCTCGAGCTCGACCTCGCCCAGCAGGAGATCAACCTCTACGGCGGCGGCTACGCCTCCTACCTGGAGGAGCGCGAACGCGCGCGTACCCATGCCCGCGAGGAGTTCGAGGAGTACGCCGACAAGCGCTCCGCGCTCGAAGGCCGGGCCCAGATGCAGCGTGGCTGGATGGACAAGGGTGTCAAGAACGCCCGGCGGAAAGCCACCGACAACGACAAGATCGGCCGCAAGTTCCGCAGCGAGGCCAGTGAGAAGCAGGCCGCGAAGGCCAAGCAGACACAGCGCATGATCGAGCGCCTCGACGTCGTCGACGAACCGCGCAAGGAGTGGGAGCTGCGGATGGAGATCGCCTCCGCACCGCGCTCCGGTTCCGTCGTGGCCACCCTCCGCGACGCGGCGGTGGTCCGCGGCGGCTTCTCCTTCGGTCCGGCCACCCTGCAGATCGACTGGGCGGACCGGGTCGCCATCACCGGTGCCAACGGGGCCGGCAAGTCCACGCTGCTCGCCGCCCTGCTCGGCAGGCTGCCGCTCGACGCGGGCCACGCCTCGCTCGGCTCGGGCGTCGTCGTCGGCGAGGTCGACCAGGCGCGCAAGCTGTTCCACGGCACGGAGAGCCTGCTGGACGCCTTCTGCGCCGCCGTCCCCGACACCGAGCCCGCCGAGGTGCGCACCCTGCTCGCCAAGTTCGGCCTGCGCGCCGCCCATGTGCTGCGCCCCGCGACCACGCTCTCGCCCGGCGAACGCACCCGGGCCGGCCTCGCCCTCCTCCAGGGGAGGGGCGTCAACCTGCTGGTCCTGGACGAGCCGACGAACCACCTGGACCTTCCGGCGATCGAACAGCTGGAGTCGGCGCTGGAGGCGTACACCGGGACCCTCCTGCTGGTCACGCACGACCGGCGGATGCTGGAGGCGGTCCGTACCACCCGCCGCGTCGAGGTGTCCGACGGCAAGGTCACCGAATCCGCGTGACCCGTGAGGGGCCCGTCCCTCCCACGGTGGGAGGGACGGGCCCCGGCGGGTGGTCCGTGACTCAGTCGACGTAACTGATCTCGGACGAGGAGTAGATGCAGTTGGTGCCGTCCGCGCCCGAGCCGATCTCGCTCGGTTCACCGCTCGTCGTGCCCTTGTACTTGGTGCAGATCTTCATGTCGCGGTCGCCGTCGTCGTAGATCGTGACGTCCGAGATCCGGGCCGTGTCACCGTAGTTGGTGTTGATGCCGACCAGGCTCGTGCCGGGGGCCGTCGCCCAGATGTTCTGCAGCTGGATGTGCCGGGCGTTCTGCGTGGAGCAGTTCCCGCAGGAACGGACCAGCTTCCCGAAGTCGTCGACCTGGAAGTTCTTCACGACCAGGGTGCCGACACCGTTGTGCTGGAACACCTTGTCCTCGGCGAGCTTCGCGCCACCGCCGTCGATCGTGCGGACCGTGGAGGAGGAGCCGCCACGGAAGGTCGCGGCGTCCTCGCCCACGTCCTCCCACCAGACGTTCTTGATCGTGCAGGTGCCCGCGCAGTGCACACCGTCGGCGGCAGGGGCGCCCAGGATGACGTTCTGCAGGGTGGCGCCGTCCGCCAGCTTGATCATCGGTGGCTGGTCTTCGTCCTGACCGCCGGTGCCCAGGTCACCGCTGCCGTAGAGGCGCTTCATACCACCGTCGTACGTCCCCGAGACCTGGATGGTCGAGGAGACGGCCTGGCTGCCGTTGGCGGTCGGCCATGACGGCCGGTCCGTGGGCGGGTCGGTGGGGTCGGTCGGCGGGTCCGTCGGGTCCGTGGGTACGGTGCCCGAGGCGGTGAAGGTCCAGTTCTTGCTGCTCACCGAGTCGCAGGAGTTCTGCTGGACCAGGGCTCCCGCCGCGGTCGAACTGTCTTTCACGTTCAGGCACTTGCCGCCGTTACTGTTGACGACGCGGTAGGTGCTGCCACTGACGGAGGTCAGTGTCCACACCTGGGTGGCCGCACCGCTGCAGTTCTGCTGCTCCACGGCCTTGCCGGCACTGGTGGAGGCGTCCCGCACGCCGGCGCATTTCGCGCTGCTCGCGGCGGCCAGGGTGTAGCCGCTGCCCGACGCGGTGAGCTTCCAGGTCTGGGCGGCGGCGCCGTTGCAGGTGCTCTGGGCGAGCTGGGTCCCCGCCGAGGTGCTGGAGCCGGGGACTCCCAGACACAGACCGCTGGCAGCGTTCGCCAGCTTGTACGAGCCCCCCGCCGGGGCTGCCGAGGCGGATCCGCTCGCGAAGAGAGCCGTGAGTCCCGCGGCGAGCAGCGAGACCACGGCGGCCAAGGTGGCGGCGGTGCGGCCGCCCCGTCTTCTGACGTGCTGATTCTCTGTGCGCACTGGTCATTCCTTTCACCGCCTGCGGCGTCCTCCGCAGGCACCGGTCAGTGGTTGGTGCGGTGGTGAAGGCTGTTCCCGGCTCCGGACCAAGATTCCGCATGATGAACCAGGTTCTTATATGCGAACAGCGGTGACGGTACGTCACCCGTTCCGAGCGGTCAACAAGTCGGTGCGGACGATCAGCCGGCCGATGGATCCGCCGTCGCGGTGGAGTCCCTGACGACCAGCGAGGTGTCGAGCGTGGTCTGCGCCGTGGAGGGCGCGGAGCCCGCCGTCTCCACCGTCTGGATCAGCAGGTCGACCGCTGTACGGCCGGCCGCCGCAGTGGGCATGGCGACCGTGGTGAGGCGTGGGCGGTTCAGTCTGCCGGCCACGGTGTCGTCCACGCCGACCACACTGATGTCGCGCGGCACCCGCACATCCCGTTCGTTCAGACCCTCGATGAGCCCGATGGCGACCAGGTCGTTGTAGGCGATCACTCCGGTGGCACCCGTCCTCAGCACGGCTGCCGTCGCCGCGATCCCGCCGTGCTCCGTCGGTGCGTTGGGGCCGAGCACGTCGAGCCGGATCCCCTGATCGGCGGCCGCCCGCCCGGCGGCCCGGCGCATCTGGGCGCTGGTCCACGACCCGCGCGGGCCGCCGACCAGGGCCAGATGCCCGTGGCCCAGCCCCGAGAGGTGTTCCACGGCAAGGGCCGCGCCGTGCGCCACATCCATCAGTACGGCGGAGAGCCCCGCCACCTGGCGGTTGACCAGGACGAAGGGCAGGTCTCCGCCCAGCCGCGCGATGACGTCGTTGGCCAGCCTCGGGCTGACCAGGACCACACCGTCGACCTGGCGGGCCAGGGTCCGGATCAGCTCCTCCTCCGTCGCGACGTCCTCGTCGGTGTCCGCCACGAAGACCTGGTAGCCGCGGACGCGGGCGTATGCCTGAGCCGCCTTGATGAGCGGCGGGTAGAAGGGGTTCGCGATGTCGGAGACGATCAGCCCGAGATTCCGGGTGCGGCCCGTGGTCAGCGCCCGTGCCGTCTCGTTGGGCTGGTAGCCCAGTTCCGCGGCGACGGCCAGGACCCGGTCCCGGGTCTCCCGCTTCACGAGGTGGGAGGCCGAGAAGGCCCGCGAGACGGTGGAGACGTGCACCCCCGCTGCCTGCGCGACATCACGGATGGTCATCGCCACGGTCGTTTCCCCTTGCCCGCCCTGCGGCATCGGCCGCCTGCCCCCGAACGTACCCCTGCCGGACCTCGGTGCATACAGGAGAAGCGGGGCCATGATCTCCCCTTGGGCCTGATTCTTTGCAACCGGTTGCACGGCAGGGCACAGGTCAGGAAGTCGTGGAGGGGTGGGTGGGGGCGGAAGGGGTGGCTCCGGGCGCCGCGGCGAGGGCGGCGCGGACGGGTTTTCGTGTCGTGGGGGACATCGGGAATCCTTTCCGTCGGGGGAGTCGATGAGGCTGCGAGCGGTGGGGACCTCACTCCTGGGGGATGGAGCCCGTGATGCCGGGATGCAACCAGTGCAATGCAACCGGTTGCATCCCGGGCTGGCACTCAGAGTGATGGCGCGTCCTGGGCATGTCAATGCCTCCGGCAGCACTCGTCCCGCGCGACACGGCCGGGCCCGGCCGGCGGAGCGGTTTCCGGTCGAACGAGACGACGACGGGCGGACAGGGCCGCTGCCCCGTCCGCCCGTCCGTCCCGCTGACTCAGCGCTTGCGTCCGCCCTTGTCGGAGCCGTCCGTCAGACCCGCTCGCCGCAGGGCGTCGGCCATCGCGCTGTTGGCGGGCGCCGCGGCGGGTCGCGCCGCGCCACCGCCACCGCGCCTGTCGTGGCGCTGGCCTCCGCCTCCTTGACGGTGGTCCTGTCCCTGTCCCTGTCCCTGTCCCTGCCGCTGCCGGGGCGGCCGTTCCCCGCCGCTCCGCGGTGCGTTCCGCTCGCGCTTCGGGGCCTGTCCGCCGTCCTGACCCACCGTGGCCTCGTCGTCGAGCCGCAGGGTCAGTGAGACCCGCTTGCGCGGCAGGTCGACGTCCATGACCTTCACCTTCACGATGTCGCCCGGCTTCACGACGTCCCGCGGGTCCTTGACGAACGTCCGGGACATCGCCGACACATGGACGAGACCGTCCTGGTGGACGCCGACGTCCACGAACGCGCCGAACGCCGCCACGTTCGTGACGACACCCTCCAGCACCATCCCGGGGGCCAGGTCGCCGAGCTTCTCGACACCCTCCTTGAACGTGGCCGTCCGGAACGCGGGTCGCGGGTCGCGGCCCGGCTTCTCCAGCTCCCTGAGAATGTCCGTGACCGTGGGCAGACCGAACTTCTGGTCCACGAAGTCGTCCGGCCGCAACGAACGCAGCGTCTGCGAGTTGCCGATCAGCGAGGCGACGTCACCGCCGGTCCGCTTCACCATCGTCCGCACCACGGGGTACGCCTCCGGGTGCACGCTCGACGCGTCCAGCGGGTCGTCGCCGCCGCGGATCCGGAGGAAGCCCGCGCACTGCTCGTACGCCTTGGGGCCCAGCCGCGCCACGTCCTTCAGCGCCCGGCGGGAGCGGAACGGGCCGTTCGTGTCCCGGTGCGCCACGATGTTCTCGGCCAGTCCGGACCCGATGCCCGACACCCGCGAGAGCAGTGGTGCCGAAGCGGTGTTGACGTCGACGCCGACCCCGTTCACACAGTCCTCGACCACCGCGTCCAGGGAACGCGACAGCTTCACCTCGGACAGGTCGTGCTGGTACTGGCCGACGCCGATCGACTTCGGGTCGATCTTCACCAGCTCGGCGAGCGGGTCCTGCAGCCGGCGCGCGATCGAGACCGCGCCGCGCAACGACACGTCCATGTCCGGGAGTTCCTGGGAGGCGAAGGCCGAAGCCGAGTACACCGAGGCGCCCGCCTCCGAGACCATCACCTTGGTGAGCTTCAACTCCGGGTGCCTGTCACACAACTCACCGGCCAGCTTGTCGGTCTCGCGGGATGCCGTACCGTTGCCGATCGCGATCAGATCGACGTGGTGCTGCCTGGCGAGACGCTCCAGCGTGGCCAGTGACCGGTCCCACTGGTTCGCCGGCACATGCGGGTGGATGACGTCCGTCGCGACGACCTTGCCGGTCGCGTCGACGACGGCGACCTTCACACCCGTACGGAAGCCCGGGTCGAGCCCCAGCGTCGCCCGGGTCCCGGCCGGAGCGGCGAGCAACAGGTCGCGCAGGTTGGACGCGAAGACGCGCACGGCCTCGTCCTCCGCCGCGGTGCGCAGCCGAAGTCGCAGATCGATCCCGAGGTGCACGAGGATCCGGGTCCGCCAGGCCCAGCGGACCGTGTCACCCAGCCACTTGTCCCCGGGCCGGCCGTGGTCGGCGACACCGAACCGACGGGCGACCATTTTCTCGTACGACGAGGGGCCCGGCTGCTCGGACGGCTCCTCCGGCTCCAGGACCAGATCGAGCACGTCCTCCTTCTCGCCCCGGAGCATCGCGAGGACCCGGTGCGAGGGCAGCGCCGTGAAGGGCTCGGTGAAGTCGAAGTAGTCGGCGAACTTGGCGCCCGCCTCCTCCTTCCCGTCCCGCACCTTCGCGACGACCCTGCCGCGCGACCACATGCGCTCGCGCAGCTCGCCGGTCAGGTCGGCGTCCTCCGAGAAACGCTCCGTCAGGACCGCCCGGGCTCCTTCCAGCGCCGCCGCCGCGTCCGCGACACCCTTGTCGGCGTCGACGAACGCCGCAGCTGCGACGAGCGGGTCCACCGACGGGTCGCCGAGCAGCCCGTCGGCGAGGGGCGCCAGGCCCGCCTCGCGCGCGATCTGCGCCTTCGTCCGGCGCTTGGGCTTGAACGGCAGGTAGATGTCCTCCAGCCGCGCCTTGGTGTCGGCCGCCCTGATCTGTGCTTCCAGGGCCGCGTCGAGCTTGCCCTGTTCACGCACGGAATCGAGGACCGCCGTGCGGCGGTCCTCGAGTTCCCGCAAGTAGCGAAGCCTCTCCTCGAGCGTGCGCAGTTGCGCGTCGTCGAGCATCTCGGTCGCTTCCTTGCGGTAGCGCGCGATGAACGGCACGGTCGAGCCGCCGTCGAGCAAGTCGACGGCCGCCTTCACCTGACGCTCACGTACGCCGAGCTCCTCGGCGATCCTGCCTTCGATGGACGTCGTCACGGTTTTCCCGACTCGCCTTCTCGTACTGGCTGTGCTGGCTGTGCCACTGGGGTGATCCACTCCCGGTGGTCCCCTTCGCCTGCATTGTGCCGGGTGGCCGGGGGCCGTGTCGCGTGACCCGGTCGGTCACGGTGTCGAACACGGCCCCGGCGTCGTGCCTGACGGTCCGGTCATGCGCGACGGGCCCCGCCGCCGCGTGACGCGCCGCCGAAGAGGCCCGCCAGAAGCCGGAAGGGCAGAGTCACCACGGTGCCGATGGCCGATCCGACGGTACTCAGAGCGTTGGCGATTGCACGGAACACGGTGTGCCTCCTTCGTAGGGTGTTCCTACCGCGTGGCCCGTCCCGCCGGTCGTAAACGTGCGGTGGCTCAGCCCTTGCCGACCAAATCCTCGGGGAACGCGCCTGCGGCCGCCGCCGTGAAGAGGAACCCGCGGCTCAGCTCCGTGAGCCGCTCCACGCCCTCGGCGCCGAGGTGCTCGTACGGTGCCGCGTCCATCCGGTCCGTCGCCTCCTCCAGTTGAGCCCTGAGCGCGGTGCCCGCGTCGGTCAGCTCGCCCTCCGCGTCCAGCACACCCCGGCCACGCAGCCGCTCCACCGCCGCGTCCCAGTCCGCGCGCCGCCAGCCGCGGGTCGCGACCACCCAGCGCGGTGCCATGCCCTTGCCGGTGGCGCTGTGGCTGACCAGGGCCTCGAGCGGGTCGAGGCCGGCCGTGAGCAGAGCGGCCAGGTGACCGTCGCCGCGGTGCTCGCGCAGCAGCGTCGCCGCGTGCCAGTAAGCCATGTGCGGCTGGTCCGGCACGTCCAGATCGGCGTGCGCGGCGTACAGCGGTCGGGCGTGGCGTGTGCAGGCCTCGGAGGCCCGCAGGGCGAGCTCGGCCGCCTCCGCCATCTCCCGGGAGGCGAGCACCTCCTCGCCCAGCACCCGGCGCAGGGTCGAGTCGGCTGCCCGCAGACGTGCGTCGAGCGCCGCCCCGGGGGTGATGTCGGACCAGACGGCGGGCAGATGGCGGGCCACCAGCTCGTGGTTGAAGTTGTAGAAGGTCGCGGTGACCGTGCCCGCGCCGGCCGCACCCAGTGCCGCGCCCCGCGCGGCGAAGTAGACCCGGCTGTCGTCGTCGATGCCGAGCTCCCCGAACTGCTTGCCGAGGTCGGGGGAGAAGTACACACAGGAGTGCAGCGGGTTGAGCGCGTTGTGGCAGCGGCGTCCGGCACGTGGGGGAAGAGTACTCATGCCCGCACGTTACCGACTGGTTGGTACGTGGGGTGGACCCGGGGCGGCAAGCGGCGGGCCGAGGAGTTCCCCGTGGCAGGAAAGGTGGGGAACTCGTCATTGCGGCCATCGGGCCGTCCGCCCAGGACGGCGGACATGAAGCAGCGTTCCGGACTCGTCGTCCTCTTCGAGGGCGTGCAGAGCCTCGATGTGAGCGGCCCGGCGCCGAGGCGGGTCAGCTCGACGGCCACCGGGCCACCACCCACTGGTCGGTATGCGAGACGCTCGCCCGGGACCATCCGGCGGTGCACGCGGACACGGATCCGATCTTCGTACGCGACGGGCGGCTGGCGACGTCGGCCGGCGTCACCGCCGGCATCGACCTCGCGCTCGCACTGGTCGAGGAGGAACACGGACGGGAGGTGGTGCTCACCGTCGCCCGCCACCTGGTCGTGTTCCTGCGGCGCCCGGGCAACCAGGCCCAGTTCAGCGCCAAGCTCACCGCGCAGACCGCCGTCCGTGAGCCCTTGCGTGAGGTCCAGCACCAGCACCTGGACGACCTCGGTGTGCACCGGTTCCCTCTTGCTCGCCGCCGCCGGACTGCTCACCGGCCGGCGTGCCGCCTCGCACTGGCTGGCACTCGACGGCTGGCACTCGACGTCCTGAAGTCCTACGACTGCGGGGCGCCGGGGAAGGCCCCGGCGTCCATGGTCGAGGAGTGGCGGGCCAGGAGCCGCTTCATCCTGACGTAGGCGCGGACCCGGCGCTCCCCGTCGTCCAGGTGAAGCGGGGAGCGCGGCGCTCCAGGAAGGCGGCGACCCCCTCCGCGGTGTCGCCGCTGCCGTGTGCCTGCCGCGACCAGTACGCGTCCCGGTCCGCGCGCCCGTCGGCGAACTCCTTGGCCGATGCCTGGGTCAGCTGCGAACGGGACGCCAGGACCCGCGTGAACGAGAGCACACGGTCCTCCAACCCGCCGACGGGCAGCACCTCGTCGACGAGGCCCGTGCGCAGGGCCCGCTCCGCGCTGATCAGCTCACCGGAGAACAGGAGGTACTTCGCTGCGGAGGGACCCACCAGCGCGACCAGACGCCGGGTCGACGACGAGGAGTAGACGATGCCCAGCTTGGCCGGGGTCACCCCGAAGGAGGCGCCCTCCTCGGCGAACCGCAGATCGCAGGCCGCCGCGAGCTGGCTCCCACCGCCCACGCAGTACCCGCGCACGGCGGCCAGCGTCGGCCGGGGGAACGCCGCCATGGCTTCCTCGGCCCGCACCGCGAGCGTCTGCGGCCGACGGCGCGGGTCCTGGAGGGAAGCGATGTCCGCGCCGGCGCAGAAGGTGTCACCGGCGCCGGTGAGCACCAGGACGCGTACGCCAGGGTCCGCGGCCAGCTCCTCCAGCAGTACGGGCAGTGCCTGCCACATGTCCGACGACATGGCGTTGCGCTTGGCGGGGTTGCTGATGACGACGGTGGCGACACCGTCCACGACCGTGTGCTCCAGCCGCGGCTCCGTCCGTGCCGGCTGCTCCGTGAGGTCCATGCGCCGGATGCTATCCGTAGGGCTCGAACCTATGATCAAGAAGGGGCCGCGAAGCGCGCACGCACCGTGAGGAGCTGTCGATGGCCGGACCCACGACCGAGGGCAGGAAGCTCAGCCGGAGCTTCGGAGGTCTCGCCCTGCTCGGCGTCCTGCTGGTCGTCGCGGGGCTCGTCGGCCTCGTCTACACCGGCGTCGCCACACTCACCTCGATGATCCTCTTCGGCTGGCTGCTGCTCATCGGCGGTCTCGTCGGCCTCCTGCACGCCGTCCAGGCACGCGGCACCGCGTTCTTCTGGCTCGGAGTGGTGGTCGCCGCGCTGAACATCGCGGCCGGGGTGGTCGTGATCCGGAATCCGGTCGGCACGGCCGAGGCGCTGACGATGTTCGCGGCTCTGCTCTTCCTCACCGGAGGCGTGTTCCGGCTCGTCGGCAGCGTCGTCGTGCGGGGCCCGCAGTTCGGCTGGACCCTGCTCCAGGGGGCTTTCGGGCTCGTACTGGGGGTGCTGGTGCTCATCGACTGGCCCCACAGCAGCCTCTACGTGCTCGGCTGCTTCTTCTCCCTGGCCCTGCTGTTCGACGGACTCGGACTGATCGCGTTCGGCGTGGGCGGACGACGGGTCGTCAGTCTGGTGACGGACCAGATGACGCCCGAAAAGGGCGAGAAGTAGTCCCATCGCCTGACGCCGGCACACCGACTCGGTCAAGTTGGTTCAAGAAGAGACTATTTGCGGACAGAGCCGCGGTCCGGACCACACTCTTCCCGACACTCGTTACCCGATGGTCGGTGACGTGCGAGTCGAGAGCGGGTGGCGGTCATGGAGAGCCGTGGGAGTGTTCCGGCCCGTCCCGTGGCGTACGAGGGCGTGTGGCGCTTCACCGCCCCCGCCGTCGACGTCTCGGTCCCGCAGGCCCGGCGCGCGGTCCGGGACCTGATCGAGCGGCAGGGCGTACCCGTGGAGGACGACATCCTCCAGGGGCTGCTGGTGATCGTCTCGGAACTGGTCACCAACGCGGTCCGGCACGCGGCACTGCTCTCGCCCGAACTGGCCGTCGAAGTGGCCATCGGGGCGGAGTGGATCAGGGTCTCGGTGGAGGACAACCATCCCTACCGCCCGACGGCACTCGTCACCGACTACGCGCAGACCGGCGGGCGAGGACTGCTCCTGGTCCGCGAGATCACCGCCGAGGCCGGCGGCACCTGCGACGTGGAGCACACCGCGGGCGGCGGGAAGATCATCTGGGCGGCGCTGCCCCTCAAGACGCAGCTCTGACCGCCCCCTGCGCGGTGCGCGGCTTCACCAGCCCGCGGACGGCCCCGTCAGCTCCCTGACCGCGGGCCGCGCGGCATCCAGCACCGTCATGAACCATGCCGAGAACGGTGCGGCGGCATGCCGCTCCGCGAGCTCGCCAGCGGTGACGAAGGCCGTCTCGCCGACCTCCTCCTCGTCCGGACGCAGGCGCTCCTGCACCATTCCGACGAACAGGTGGTTGAATTCCTGCTCCACCAGGCCCGACATCGGATCGGGGTGGTTGTAGCGGACCGTTCCCGCCGCGGCGAGCAGCGAGGGAGAGACCCCCAGCTCCTCGTACGTGCGCCGGGCGGCCGCCGCGAACGGTGCCTCTCCCGGGTACGGATGGCCGCAGCAGGTGTTCGACCACACACCGGGGGAGTGGTACTTGCCCAGCGCGCGGCGCTGAAGCAGCAGCCGCCCCTGCTCGTCGAAGAGAAAGACGGAGAACGCCCGGTG
The DNA here is from genome assembly GCF_040630715.1 of Streptomyces sp. NPDC005752. Lineage (NCBI taxonomy): Bacteria > Bacillati > Actinomycetota > Actinomycetes > Kitasatosporales > Streptomycetaceae > Streptomyces > Streptomyces sp. NPDC005752. The sequence goes on from NZ_JBEXYB010000026.1 coordinate 100,697, forward strand.
GAGCTGGCCGGGGGCCTGATGAGCGGCGAGCTTCTCCGCGGTGCCGATGGTGGTGCCGCTCTCATCGACCAGTTCGAGCATGATCGCTTCTGCTGTGCCGTTCGACGAGCTGTTCGCCGCAGTGGCTGGTGTGGTCGGCATACCCATCCTTCGCTTTGGTTCCCGGCCTCGTGCGCCGGGCCCCCTCGAGTGCGGTCAAGTCTGCCGTACAAAAGCCGCTTGTCCGCACTGCGGCCGCGGGCATGTCCGTCCCGCCGTGCCCCGGAGGGCACGGCGGGACGCACACCGCGTCAGACTCCGAAGGCCGCCGGGTAGTGGATCGTGCCCTTCGGCACCGGCACGGAGTCGTCGAGGACCAGGGCCATCATCGCCTCGTCCGGAACCTCGAAGCCCGCCCTGATCCCGAACCGTGAGGCCGGCACGAAACCGAAGGCCGGGTAGTACTCCGGGTGCCCGAGTACCAGGACGAGTGACTCCCCCCGCAGCCGCGCGGCGTCCAGCACCGCCCGGACCACCGCGCGCCCGGCACCCCGGCGCTGGTGGGCGGGCGCGGTCGACACCGGGGCCAGTGCGAGAGCCGGGGTCTCCCCGACCAGGCACCGCGTCAGCAGCGCGTGGGCCGTGACGGAACCGTCCGGGGCCTCGGCCACGTACGAGAGACCGGGCAGCCACGCCCCGGGGTCGGTGCGCAGGGCGTCGACCAGATCGGCCTCGTCCCCGGTCGGGAAGGCGGCCCCGACCACCTCGTGCACCGCCTTGCGGTCGGCGGCCGTCTCGGGCCGGGTCCGCCAGCGGGGATCGAAGGGGCGCAGCACGTAGCCGGCGTAGCCGTACTCCGCGCCGTGGCGACGGCGCACCTCCAGCTCCTCATGGGTGGCCGCGAGCGCCTCCGCCATGCCGGGAGCCGACGGATCCGCCGAGGCGACCCGGCCGGCCAGCGGGACGTAGTACTCGTCCCAGTCGCTGTCCGGCTGCACCAGCCCCCCGAGTACGTGGCAGCCCGCCCGCACGGCCGCATCGGTGTTCCCGGCGACGGGACGCAGCGAGGCCTGCGGGTCCCAGAAGGCGCGGGCCCCGGCCGACGGGGAGCCGGTGGTCCAGACGCACTCGGTGATCACCATCGATCCGCCGGGGGCGAGCAGCCGCTGCCAGTCCCTTACCGCGGTGTCGAAGCCGACGATGTACGCGGAACCCTCGGCCCAGACCAGGTCGTAGGACCCGTCCGCGAAGTCCGGGCCGGTGAGGTCGGCCATGTCGGCCATGACGGTACGGATCCGGTCACCGAGCCCGCGGGCCTCGGCTGCCTCGGTGAGCTCGTCGAGGAACGGCTGGTGCAGATCCACCGCAGTCACCTCGGCGCCGGCCTCGGCGGCGAGCAGCAGTGAGGCCTTGCCCGGACCGCAGCCCAGGTCCAGGACACGCGGGCGGTCCGGCTGCGGGCCCGCCATGGCGAGCAGCCGCCGTGTGGTGGCATCGGAACCGGGGCTCTGCCTGGGCAGCCGGTCGTGCAGCGCGAAGAAGGAGTCGTACGTGTGGTCGGTCAAGAGAGGAACCCTTGGGTGAGAGGGCCCCGGCCGACGCGGCGCGTGGGAAGCCGAGCGGTCAGCCGGTGACCCGCAGGACGATGAGGGACCGATTGCCGCGCGGGGCAGCCGTCGTCGCGACCGTCATCAACCTCAGCTCCTTCTGGCTTCACCGGGCTCCGGAGGCGGAGCCACGACGCAGACCCTAGCACCGGGCGCCCGGCGGCTCAGTGGCACAGCCGCGCCTCGTGCTCCGCGTGCCCACTGGGCTCCAGCTGGAAGGTGCAGTGCTCGACGTCGAAGTGGTGACCGAGGCAGCCCTGCAGATCGTGCAGGAGCTTCTCGTGCCCGATCGAGTCCAGCATCTCCTGGTGCACGACCACGTGGGCGGAGAGGACGGGCATGCCCGAGGTGATCGTCCAGGCATGCAGGTCGTGGACGTCCAGCACACCGGGCAGGGCCGTGATGTGGGCGCGGACCTCGTCCATGTCGACGCCCTTGGGCGCGGACTCCAGGAGTACGTCGAGCGTCTCCCGCAGGAGTTTCACCGTACGCGGGACGATCATGAGGCCGATCAGCAGCGAGGCGATGGGGTCGGCGGCCTGCCAGCCGGTGGCCATGATGATGCCCGCCGACACGAGGACCGTCATCGACCCGAGGGTGTCCGCCACGACCTCGAGATAGGCACCCCGCACGTTCAGGCTCTCCTGCTGTCCGCGCATCAGCAGCGACAGGGAGACCACGTTGGCCACCAGGCCGACGGCGGCGAAAGCGATGGCCAGTCCGCCCCTGGTCTCCGCCGGGGTGATGAAGCGGTCGACGGCCTCGAAGACGAGGAAACCACCGACGCCGAGGAGCAGCAGGCAGTTGGCCAGCGCGGCGAGGATCTCGGCACGGGCGAATCCGAAGGTGCGGTTGGGGCCGGCGGGTTTGTTGGCGAAGTGGATGGCCAGCAGGGCCATGCCCAGCCCCAGCGCGTCGGTCGCCATGTGGGCCGCGTCCGCGAGCAGGGCGAGCGAGTCGGCGAGCAGCCCGCCGACGATCTCCATGACCATGACGCCGAGCGTGATGCCCAGGGCGACCCGGAGCCGGCCCCTGTACGCGGCGGCGGCCGTTCCCGTCGGGGGTGGCCCTCCGTGCGTATGCCCATGATCGTGGCCAGCCCCCATGCGAACCCCTCCGCAATCCCGACGCGCGTCCCTCGGACAGTTCGGACGCAGCTCGCCCGATGCGGCCAGTGAACTACGGGGGCGGGGCATGGGGCAACACGGCACTGAACACCGTTGTCATGTGCTCTGACCTGCGGAAACGAGCGCAGGTCAGAGCGTCGCGCGGTTGCTGTCCCACTACCGCGGGGTGCGGGCCTCCGGGTGGTTCAGGCACCAGCCCTCCCAGGCCGACCCGACCATCTCGCGCATGCCGCGGCGTGCCGTCCAGCCCAGCTCCCCGGTCATCAGGGCGGCCGACCCGACCGCCCTGGCCGCGTCCCCCGGCCTGCGGGCCTCGACGACGGGCTCCGTGCGCAGGCCCGTGACCTCACCGACCAGCTCGGCGAGACGGCGAACCGACACACCTTCGCCCCGGCCGACGTTCACCGTGAGGTCATCGCCGCCCGGGGTCCTGTCCAGGTGGCCGGCGACGGCGAGATGCGCCTCCGCCAGGTCGGCCACATGGATGTAGTCGCGGACACACGTGCCGTCCGGCGTCGGGTAGTCGTCACCGAAGATCCGCGGGGCCTCGCCCCGCGTCAGCCGGTCGAAGAACATCGGTACGACGTTGAAGACACCCGTGTCGGCCAGCTCGGGCTCGGCGGCCCCGGCCACGTTGAAGTACCGCAGACAGGCCGTCGAGATGCCGTGCGCCCGTCCCGTCGCGCGCACCAGCCACTCCCCGGCGAGCTTCGTCTCGCCGTACGGGTTGATGGGCGCGCACGGCGTCTCCTCCGTGATCAGCTCGACGTCCGGGACGCCGTAGACCGCCGCGGACGAGGAGAACAGGAAGCGCCGCACACCGGCCGCGACCACGGCCTCCAGCAGGACGGTCAGGCCGGCCACGTTCTCCCGGTAGTAGAGCAGCGGCTTCTCGACCGACTCACCGACCTGCTTCTTCGCCGCGAGATGCACCACTCCCGTGACGGCGTGCTCCGCCAGAACCCGGTCGAGGACCTCGCGGTCCGAGGCGGATCCGCGTACCAGCGTGACGTCCGCGGGCAGCCGGGCCTCGATGCCCGTCGAGATGTCGTCCAGGACGACCACCTCTTCCCCGGCCCCCGCCATGGCCTTCGCCACATGTGCCCCGATGTAACCGGCTCCGCCTGTGATCAACCACGTCATGCACGTCAGCTTAGACCGGCCGGTGAGGAGGGCCGCCCACGGTTCACCCGTCGGCCCGTGCGCTGTCCGGACGCGGTTTGTGAGTCGAGGCGTTGATCGACGATGATGATCGCGAACGGCACCGCATGATGGCCGATTCGCCCGAACGGAGCGCAAACGGGTGGTGAACTCGGTCTTCCGTTCATCCGATAGCCTCAGCCGACGTGCCGCCGACCCGCCCCCCCCGGGCCGCCTGCCGCGCGCCGTTTCCCGTCATCGCACCAAGGAGTGAGTTCGTCTGTCGACCGCCATCCTCACCGGTGCGCCGGTACCCGGATCGTCGCTCGAGGACGATCTGCGGTCACTCGGCTTCGACGTGACTGCCGCAGCCGACGCCACCGAGGCCGCCGAGCTGCTCGCCGCAGTCCCCGCGAGCAGGCGCGTCGCGCTCGTGGACCCCCGTTTCGTCGGCCACGTCCACGCCCTCAGGCTCGGACTCACCGACCCCCGCTTCGCCGCCGCCTCCATCCCCGGAGCGCTCACCGCGCAGCCCGAGGCCCGCCCCGCGCTGCTCCGCGCCCTGCGCAGGGCCGTCACCGCCGTGGGCGCAGGAAGTCCCGTCGCGCCCGCCGGCGCCGAACCCGTCACCGAGGACCGCACGGTGCCCGGCCGGCTGGCAGTGGCACTGGACGCGGAGGGCACCACGGTGCAGCGCCCAGAGCTCGGTTCACTCACGGCCGCGGTGCCCACCGCGCCCGAGGAGCGGAACGCCGCACGCACGGCCGTGGCCGCCGTCGACGACGAGGCCGTACGGCTGCGCAGCGCCGTGAAGGCCCACGACGGCTTCTTCACCACGTACTTCATCAGCCCGTACTCCCGCTACATCGCCCGCTGGTGTGCCCGCCGGGGCCTCACCCCGAACCAGGTCACCACCGCCTCGCTGGTCACCGCGCTCATCGCGGCCGGCAGCGCGGCGACCGGCACCCGCGGCGGCTACGTCGCGGCCGGCGTGCTCCTCCTCCTCTCCTTCGTCCTGGACTGCACCGACGGGCAGCTCGCCCGCTACTCGCTCCAGTACTCGACGATGGGCGCCTGGCTCGATGCCACCTTCGACCGGGCCAAGGAGTACGCCTACTACGCGGGCCTCGCCCTCGGCGCCGCCCGTGGTGGTGACGATGTGTGGGTCCTCGCGCTCGGCGCGATGGTGCTCCAGGCCTGCCGCCATGTCGTCGACTTCTCGTTCAACGAGGCCAACCACGACGCGGTGTCCAACACGAGTCCCACCGCCGCGCTCTCCGACAAGCTCGACAGCGTCGGCTGGACGGTCTGGCTGCGCCGGATGATAGTGCTGCCCATCGGCGAACGATGGGCCATGATCGCCGTGCTCACAGCCGTGACCACGCCCCGGATCGTCTTCTACGCCCTGCTCGTCGGCTGCGCCCTGGCCGCCTGCTACACCACGGCGGGCCGGCTGCTGCGGTCGCTGACCCGCAAGGCCCGGCGTACCGACCGGGCGGCGGCGGCGCTGGCCGACCTCGCCGACTCGGGACCGCTCGCCCAGGCCGTCGGCGCCGTGTTCCGGCGTCCAGGAGGCGGCTTCACCGCCCCGATCCTGGCGTTCGCCGGAGCACTGGTGATCGTCGCCGCCGCACTGTACGCGCCCTACGGCGGATGGCTGACCGTCGGCGCCGCCGGCGTGTACGCGGTCCTCTCCGGCCTCGCGGTCTCACGGCCGCTCAAGGGCGCGCTCGACTGGCTCGTCCCGCCGGTCTTCCGCGCGGCCGAGTACTGCACGATCCTGGTGCTGGCCGCCCGCAGTGACGTGCCGCACGCCGTCCCCGCGGCATTCGGCCTGGTTTCCGCCGTCGCCTACCATCACTACGACACGGTGTACCGCATCCGAGGCGGCACCGGAGCGCCGCCCCGGTGGCTGGTGCGCACCATCGGCGGGCACGAGGGCCGGACCCTTGCCGTGGCCGTCCTCGCCGCCGCGCTGACCCACGGTTCAGGTTTCACCACGGCCCTCACCGCGCTCGCGGCCGCCGTGGCTCTGGTGGTGCTCGTGGAGTCCATCCGCTTCTGGGTGTCCTCCTCTGCCCCCGCCGTACACGACGAAGGAGAACTCGCATGATCGGCCTCGTACTGGCTGCCGGTGCCGGACGCCGTCTGCGTCCCTACACGGACACGCTGCCCAAGGCACTGGTGCCGGTGGACGGCGAGAAGACGGTCCTGGACCTGACGCTGGCCAACTTCGCGGCGGTCGGACTCACCGAGGTCGCGGTCGTCGTCGGCTACCGCAAGGAGGCGGTCTACGCCCGCAAGGCCGAGTTCGAGGCGAAGTACGGCGTGACGCTGACGCTCATCGACAACGACAAGGCCGAGGAGTGGAACAACGCCTACTCCCTCTGGTGCGCGCGCGAGGTCCTGAAGCAGGGCGTCATCCTCGCCAACGGCGACACCGTGCACCCGGTCTCCGTCGAGAAGACTCTCCTGGACGCGCGCGGCAAGGGCCAGAAGATCATCCTCGCCCTCGACACGGTGAAGAACCTCGCCGACGAGGAGATGAAGGTCATCACGGAGGGCGACAAGGGTGTCCGTCGGATCACCAAGCTGATGGACCCCGCCACGGCGACCGGCGAGTACATCGGTGTGACGCTGATCGAGCCGGAGGCGGCCGACGAGCTCGCCGACGCCCTGAGGACCACCTTCGAGCGTGACCCCGACCTCTACTACGAGGACGGCTACCAGGAGCTCGTGAACCGCGGCTTCACGGTCGACGTCGCCCCCATCGGAGAGGTCACGTGGGTCGAGATCGACAACCACGACGACCTCGCCCGGGGCAGGGAGATCGCGTGCCTGTACTGACCCGCCTCATCCCGTCCCCGGTTGTCGTCGACATCCGGCGCGGCGCCATGGACGACCTGGCCGGTCTCCTCGCAGACCAGCGGATCTCCAATTCCGGCAGGCTCGCCGTCGCCATAAGCGGCGGCTCGGGACAGGCGCTGCGGGAGAAGATCTCGCCGCTCCTGCCCGGCGCCGACTGGTACTGCGTGGCCGGTGGCGACATCGACGCCGCCGTGAAGCTCGCCGACGACATCAAGGGCAAGCGGTACGACGCGGTGGTCGGCCTCGGAGGAGGCAAGATCATCGACGTGGCGAAGTACGCCGCCGCCCGGGTCGGCCTCCCCCTGGTGTCCGTTGCCACGAACCTCGCCCACGACGGTCTGTGCTCGCCGGTCGCGACACTGGACAATGACAACGGGCGCGGCTCCTACGGTGTGCCGATGCCCATCGCGATGGTCATCGATCTCTCGGTCATCCGCGAGGCACCGGTCCGCTTCGTGCGGTCCGGCATCGGTGACGCGATCTCCAACATCTCGGCCATCGCCGACTGGGAGCTCTCGCACCGGGTCAACGGCGAGAAGATCGACGGACTGGCCGCCGCGATGGCCCGTACGGCCGGCGAGGCCGTCCTGCGTCACCCCGGAACCGTGGCCGACGACGAGTTCCTCACCATTCTGGCGGAGTCGCTGGTGCTCTCCGGCATCGCGATCTCGATCAGCGGGGACACCCGGCCGTCGTCCGGTGCCTGCCACGAGATCAGTCACGCCTTCGATCTGCTCTTCCCCGCGCGCGCGGCCAGCCACGGCGAGCAGGTCGGCCTCGGCGCCTGTTTCGCCATGCACCTGCGGGGCGCACACGACGAGTCCCTGCAGTTGGCGTCCGTGCTGCGGCGCCACGGGCTGCCGGTGCTGCCCGAGGAGATCGGCTTCACCACCGAAGAATTCGTGCGGGCCGTCGACTACGCCCCGCAGACGCGCCCGGGACGTTTCACGGTCCTGGAGCACCTCAACCTGTCCACCGACCAGATCAGGGACGCGTACGCCGACTATGCAAAAGCCATCCATAGCTGAACTCCGCCCCGTCGTTCACCCTCCGGGTGTGAAGGACCGGCGCAGTGGCGAGCACTGGGCGGGTCGGCTCTACATGCGCGAGATCTCGCTGCGCATCACCCGGCGCCTGGTGACCACCAAGGTCACGCCCAACCAGCTGACCTACGTGATGACCGTCGCCGGCGTGCTAGCGGCGCCGGCCCTGCTGGTCCCGGGCATCCCCGGGGCCCTGCTCGGCGTGCTCGCGGTCCAGCTCTACCTGCTGTTCGACTGTGTCGACGGCGAGGTGGCCCGCTGGAAGAAGCAGTTCTCGCTGGGCGGTGTTTACCTGGACCGGGTGGCCGCCTACCTCTGCGACGCTGCGGTGCTGGTCGGCTTCGGCCTGCGTGCCGCCGACCTGTGGGGCCCGGGACGCGTCGACTGGCTGTGGGCCTTCCTCGGCACGCTCGCCGCGCTCGGCGCCATCCTGATCAAGGCCGAGACCGACCTCGTCGGGGTCGCCCGCCACCAGGGCGGGCTGCCGCCCGTCAAGGAGGCCGCGTCCGAGCCGCGCTCCTCCGGAATGGCGTTCGCACGACGGGCCGCCGGCGCGCTCAAGTTCCACCGGCTGATCCTCGGCATCGAGGCGTCGTTCGTCATCCTGGTGGTGGCCGTCCTCGACACGGTCAGGGACGACCTCTTCTTCAGCCGCCTCGCCGTCGCGGTCCTGGCCGGCATCGCCCTGCTCCAGACCGTCCTGCACCTGGTGTCGATCCTTGTGTCGAGCAGGCTGAAGTGAGCTCTCCCATGAAACTCGGCGCGGTCATCATCACCATGGGCAACCGCCCCGAAGAACTGCGCACCCTTCTCGACTCGGTCGCCAAGCAGGACGGCGACCGGATCGAGGTCGTCGTCGTCGGCAACGGCGCCCCGGTCCCCGACGTCCCCGCAGGCGTACGGACCGTCGAGCTGCCCGAGAACCTGGGCATTCCGGGAGGGCGCAACGTCGGCATCGAGGCCTTCGGGCCGTCCGGCGCCGATGTGGACGCCCTGCTCTTCCTCGACGACGACGGGCACCTGCCGAACACGGACACCGCCGAACTCTGCCGACAGGCGTTCGAGGCGGACCCCAAGCTCGGCATCGTCACCTTCCGCATCGCGGACCCCGACACCGGCGTCACACAGCGACGGCACGTGCCGCGGCTGCGTGCCTCCGACCCGATGCGCTCGTCCCGCGTCACGACGTTCCTCGGCGGGGCGAACGCGGTGCGCAGCCAGGTGATCGCCGAGGCGGGCCCGCTGCCCGGCGAGTTCTTCTACGCCCACGAGGAGACCGACCTCGCCTGGCGGGCCCTGGACGCCGGCTGGGCGATCGAGTACCGCGCGGACATGGTGCTCAACCACCCCACCACCGCCCCCTCGCGGCACGCGGTCTACCACCGCATGGTGGCCCGCAACCGCGTCTGGCTCGCCCGCCGGAACTTGCCCGCACCGCTGGTTCCCCTCTACGTCGGGGTCTGGCTGCTCCTCACCCTGGTCCGCAGGCCCTCCCTCCCGGCCCTCAAAGCATGGTTCGGAGGTTTCCGGGAAGGCTGGACCAAGCCCTGCGGACCCCGGCGCCCCATGAGGTGGCGTACGGTATGGCGGCTGACCAGGCTGGGCCGGCCACCGGTGATCTGAGAGGCTCTCCTCTGAGACCATGAGCCGTATTCATTCGTACGGGGAACCTGTCCGCCTCGGCCGCGCCCGCGACCGGCTGCGCATTGTGAAGACGAGAGTTCTTAACTGTGAGTGACACGACCCACGACGGCGGGATTGCGCTGAGCAGCCCGCCGTCCGCCGACGAGGGACTGAGCGCGTCCCAGCTCGCCGACAAGTACGGCTTGACGGTGAGCGGTGCCCGGCCCGGGCTGTTCGCGTACGTCCGGCAGCTCTGGGGCCGCAGGCACTTCATCCTGGCCTTCTCCAGGGCGAAGCTGACCGCGCAGTACAGCCAGGCCAAGCTCGGTCAGCTGTGGCAGGTGGCCACGCCCCTGCTGAACGCCCTGGTCTACTTCCTGATCTTCGGGATCATCCTCGGCACCGCGAGGGGGATGAGCAAGGAGGTCTTCATCCCGTTCCTGGTGACCGGTGTCTTCGTCTTCACCTTCACCCAGAGCTCGGTCATGGCCGGGGTGCGCTCCATCTCGGGCAACATCGGCCTGGTCCGGGCGCTGCACTTCCCCCGCGCTTCGCTGCCCGTCTCGTTCTCGCTGCAGCAGCTCCAGCAGCTGCTGTACTCGATGATCGTGCTGCTCGCCGTGGCAGTCGGCTTCGGCAGCTACCCGGGGCTCTCCTGGCTGCTCGTCATCCCGGCGCTGGCCATGCAGTTCCTCTTCAACACCGGCCTGGCGCTCGTGATGGCCCGGCTGGGCAGCAAGACCCCCGACCTCGCCCAGCTGATGCCGTTCGTCATGCGCACCTGGATGTACGCCTCGGGTGTGATGTTCTCCATCCCCGTGATGCTGGCGGACAAGCCGCAGTGGATCGCCGACGTGCTGCAGTACAACCCGGCGGCCATCTACATGGACCTGGTCCGCTTCGCGCTGATCGACGGCTACGGCTCCGAGAACCTGCCGGAGCACGTCTGGGCGGTCGGACTGGCCTGGTCGCTCGTCGTGGGCGTCGTGGGCTTCGTGTACTTCTGGAAGGCAGAGGAACGGTACGGCCGTGGCTGAGGAATCGTCCCAGGGACACATCCCCACCGTGATCGCGGACGATGTGCACATCGTGTACCGCGTCAACGGCACGGGAGGCGGCAAGGGCAGCGCCACCGCGGCGCTGAGCCGGATCATGCGCCGAGGCAAGGGCGAACCGCGCGGTGTGCGCAAGGTGCACGCGGTGCGGGGTGTCTCCTTCACCGCCTACCGTGGCCAGGCGATCGGCCTGATCGGCACCAACGGTTCGGGCAAGTCCACCCTGCTGCGGGCCATCGCCGGCCTGCTGCCGACCGAGCACGGCAGCGTGTACACCGACGGGCAGCCGTCGCTGCTCGGCGTCAACGCGGCACTGATGAGCGATCTGACCGGTGAGCGCAACGTCGTTCTCGGCGGTCTCGCGATGGGCATGAGCCGCGAGGAGATCCGTGCGCGGTACCAGGACATCGTGGACTTCTCCGGGATCAACGAGAAGGGCGACTTCATCACGCTGCCGATGCGGACGTACTCGTCCGGCATGGCCGCGCGCCTGCGCTTCTCCATCGCGGCCGCCAAGAACCACGACGTCCTCATGATCGACGAGGCGCTGGCCACCGGTGACCGCAAGTTCCGGGTCCGTTCCGAGGAGCGGATCCGCGAGCTGCGCAAGGAGGCGGGCACCGTCTTCCTCGTCAGCCACAACAACAAGACGATCCGGGACACCTGTGACCGGGTGCTGTGGCTGGAGAAGGGCGAACTCCTGATGGACGGCCCCACCGAAGAAGTGCTCAAGGCGTACGAGCGGGAGACGGGCAAGTAGCCGTCGTACGTCCGTGGGCCCCGACGGCGCGTGGCGTCGGGGCCCACGCGGTGAGGGAACCCGTAGGGGGCCCGTGACGAGGGCCCTCAGGGCGCCCCCATGGGGGCGGATCTCCTCCCGGCGGATGACGTCAATCGACGTGTGTCCGGGGAAGGTTGACGGCGGCCGCGGTGTCGCACGGGGCGCGCTGCACCCCGGCGCGGCCCTGTGAGCTGCACAACGTAAGCTGTAACGGTGCTGATTCGCGGCAATGTGGGGTGATACGCCCCCGGCACATCGCCCGTTGTGTGCATGTCGCACTCGGCCGGACGAGCGGCGTGTCCGAAAAGGTATGTTTTGGGTGAGCAGTGTAGAACGGGAGATATGACGGCAATGATGGCAGATCTCCAGCTCCGACGTGGTGTGGCCGTCGCCGCGTCGGGCGGTACGCGGTGACCCGTCCCCGAGAGGCGCGCGACGACGCCGCTGCCACCGCCACGCTCGACAAGGCCGCGCACGAGAACTTCCCCGTGGCCCCCTTCTTCCTGCCCCGCGCCTGGCGCGGGGACCTGATGGCCGTCTACGGCTTCGCCCGCCTCGTCGACGACATCGGTGACGGCGACCTGGCTCCGGGCGGTGCCGACGCCCGCCACCTCGGCCTCGAACCCGGGCAGAGCGAGGACAGGCTCGCCGCCCTCGACGCCCTCGAAGCCGATCTGCACCGCGTCTTCTCGTCCACCGGCGGGGGGCCGCGCCACCCCCTGATGCGCGCCCTGCGCCCCACGGTGCGGAGCTGCGCGCTGACCCCCGAACCCTTCCTCGGGCTCCTCGAAGCCAACCGGCAGGACCAGAAGGTCCGCCGCTACGGGACCTACGGGGAACTGCTGGCCTACTGCGAGCTCTCCGCCAACCCCGTCGGCCGCCTCGTCCTGCAGATCACCGGCACCGCGAGTCCCGAACGGATCCGCCGCTCCGACGCCGTCTGCACCGCCCTGCAGATCACCGAGCACCTCCAGGACGTCGCCGAGGACCTCGGCCGCGACCGGATCTACCTGCCCGCCGAGGACATGGCCCGTTTCCATGTCGGCGAAACCGACCTGGCGGCACCGTCCGCAGGCGCGGCGGTGAGGTCCCTGGTGGCGTTCGAGGCGGAACGCGCCCGCGAGCTGCTGGCCGAGGGCGTCCCCCTGGTGGGCAGCGTCCACGGCCGGCTCAAGCTGCTGCTCGCCGGATTCGTCGGCGGAGGGCGGGCCGCCCTCGGCGCGATCTCGGCCGCCGGTTTCGACGTACTGCCCGGACCGCCCGGACCCACCGCGCCCGGACTGCTGCGCGAAGTCGGGAACGTCCTGCGAAGAGCGCACAGAGAGAGGTGAGCCCGACCGTGGAGGGACAGACGACGTACATGTCGGCACCGGTACAGGCCGCGTACAGCTACTGCGAGGCCGTCACCGGACAGCAGGCCCGCAATTTCGCGTACGGCATCCGACTGCTGCCGTACGAGAAGCGGCAGGCCATGTCGGCGCTGTACGCCTTCTCCCGGCGGGTCGACGACATCGGCGACGGCGAGCTGGATCCGGAGACCAAGCACGCCCGGCTGGAGGAGACCCGGGAACTGCTCGGCCGGATCCGCGACAAGGCGGTCGACGAGGACGACACCGACCCGGTCGCGGTCGCGCTCGCCGACGCCGCGCGCCGGTTTCCGCTGCCGCTCGGCGGGCTCGACGAGCTCATCGACGGTGTGCTGATGGATGTGCGCGGCGCGACCTACGAGACCTGGGACGACCTGAAGACGTACTGCCGGTGTGTCGCGGGTGCCATCGGGCGCCTCAGCCTGGGCGTCTTCGGGACGGAGGAGGGCGCACCCGGCGCGGAGCGGGCCGCGGAGTACGCCGACACCCTGGGCCTCGCGCTCCAGCTCACCAACATCCTGCGCGACGTCCGCGAGGACGCCGGGAACGGGCGTACGTACCTGCCCGCCGACGACCTCGCCAAGTTCGGCTGCTCCGCCGGATTCCACCGTGCCACCCCGCCCCCGGGGGCCGACTTCGCCGGACTGGTGCACTTCGAGGTCCGCCGCGCGCGGGCGCTCTTCGCCGAGGGCTACCGGCTGCTGCCCATGCTGGACCGGCGCAGCGGTGCCTGCGTGGCCGCCATGGCCGGCATCTACCGCCGGCTCCTCGACCGGATCGAACGTGATCCCGAGGCGGTCCTGCGCGGCAGGGTCTCGCTGCCCGGCCACGAGAAGGCGTACGTTGCGGTGCGCGGGCTGTCGGGCCTGGACGCGCGGTACGTCTCACGCCGGACGGCAAGGGGGAGGGTCTGATGACGGATCGGGTCCGACGTACGGCGCGGGCAACCTCGGAGCGTGCGGGGGCGTCCTTCTCCGCGACCACGCGGCGAAGGGAGCGGGCATGACCGGCCGGATCCCTGGTTCGTCCCGGGCCGTGGTCGTCGGCGGCGGCCTCGCAGGCGTCACCGCGGCACTGCGTCTCGCCGACGCGGGGCTCGACGTCACTCTGCTCGAAGGCCGTCCCCGTCTCGGCGGGCTCGCCTTCTCCTTCCGGCGCGGCGACCTGTCCGTCGACAACGGCCAGCACGTCTACCTGCGCTGCTGCACGGGCTACCGCTGGTTCCTGGAGCGGATCGGGGGGACCCACCTCGCCCCGCTGCAGGACCGCCTCGACGTGCCCGTGCTCGACGTGGGGCGGCCCGCCGGGCCCAGGCTCGGACGGCTGCGACGCACCGGGCTGCCCGTACCGCTGCACCTCGCCGGCGGGCTCGCCGCCTACCCGCACCTCTCGCTCGCGGAGAAGGCCGGCGTCGCCCGCGCCGCACTGGCGCTGGGCCGTCTCGACCCCGCCGACCCCGCGCTCGACGGCATCGACTTCGCCACCTGGCTGCGCCGCCAAGGGCAGTCGCAGCGCACCGTCGAGGCCCTCTGGGACCTCGTCGGAGTCGCCACGCTCAACGCCACCGCGCCGAACGCCTCCATGGCGCTCGCCGCGATGGTCTTCAAGACCGGGCTCCTCTCGGAGCCGGGCGCCGCCGACATCGGCTGGGCCGCCGTGCCGCTCGGTGACCTCCACGACACCCTCGCACGCAAGGCGCTCGAATCAGCCGGCGTGGAGATCCACCTGCGCACCCGGGCCGGTTCCCTCACCCGGACCGAGGACGGCCGCTGGGCCGTCGAGACCGACGGCGAACGGTTCGAGGCGGACACCGTCGTCCTCGCCGTGCCTCAGCGGGAGACCCACCGCCTGCTGCCCGGCGGTGCGCTCGACGACCCCGGCCGCCTGCTCGACCTCACCGACGCACCGATCCTGAACGTGCACGTCGTCTACGACCGCACGGTGCTGCGCAGGCCCTTCTTCGCCGCGCTCGGCTCACCCGTGCAGTGGGTCTTCGACCGCACGGCGTCGTCCGGCCTCCAGGGCGGCGGCCAGTACCTCGCGGTCTCCCAGTCCGCGTCCCAGGAAGAGATCGATCTGCCCGTCGCCACGCTGCGCGCGCGCTACCTCCCCGAACTCGAGCGGCTGCTTCCGGCGGCGCGAGGCGCAGGTGTCCGCGACTTCTTCGTCACCCGGGAGCGCACCGCGACCTTCGCGCCCACACCCGGCGTGGGGCGCCTGAGGCCGGGTACGCACACCCGCGCTCCCGGACTGCACCTGGCGGGAGCATGGACCGCCACCGGCTGGCCCGCCACGATGGAGGGTGCCGTCCTCAGTGGCCGCACCGCCGCGGACGCCGCGCTCCAGGCGCTCGGCCGGCCCCACGAACATCCGCTGCAGGAGGCGGCATGAGCAGTACCACCGGAACAAGAGGAGAGTCTGTGACCCCGGCGAATCCGGCTTACGACACCGTGGCGGACACCACGGACGTCACCGCGCTTCTGGAGCGTGGAAGGGCCCTGTCAGCGCCGGTGCTGCGAGCTGCCGTGGACCGGCTGGCGCCGCCCATGGACACCGTCGCGGCGTACCACTTCGGCTGGATCGATGCCCATGGCCGACCGGCCGAGGGTGACGGCGGCAAGGCCGTGCGTCCCGCCCTGGCCCTGCTTTCCGCGGAGGCGGCAGGCGCCCCGGCGGAGGCCGGGATCCCCGGAGCCGTGGCCGTCGAACTCGTGCACAACTTCTCGCTGCTGCACGACGACCTGATGGACGGCGACGAGCAGCGCCGTCACCGCGACACCGTATGGAAGGTGCACGGCCCCGCCCAGGCGATCCTCGTCGGCGACGCGCTCTTCGCGCTGGCCAACGAGATCCTGCTGGAGCTCGGCACGGTCGAGGCCGGCCGGGCGGCCCGCCGGCTGACCACGGCCAGCCGCAAGCTGATCGACGGCCAGGCCCAGGACATCTCGTACGAACACCGCGAGCGGGTCACCGTCGAGGAGTGCCTGGAGATGGAGGGCAACAAGACGGGCGCCCTCCTCGCCTGCGCCGTCTCCATCGGCGCCGTGCTCGGCGGAGCCGACGACCGTACCGCCGACACGCTGGAGGCGTACGGCTACCACCTCGGCCTCGCCTTCCAGGCGGTCGACGACCTGCTCGGGATCTGGGGGGACCCCGATTCCACGGGCAAGCAGACCTGGAGCGATCTGCGCCAGCGCAAGAAGTCCCTGCCCGTCGTGGCCGCGCTCGCCGCCGGCGGGCCCGCCTCGGAGCGCCTGGGCGAACTGCTCGCTGCGGACGCCAAGAGCAACGACTTCGACAGCTTCTCCGAAGAGGAGTTCGCCGCCCGCGCGGCACTCATCGAGGAGGCGGGCGGCCGCGAGTGGACCGCCCAGGAAGCCCGCCGTCAGCACGCGGTAGCCATCGAGGCGCTGCACGGCGTCGACATGCCGGAACGGGTGCGGGCGCAGCGTCTACCCCTTCCAGGTGCTGCTGCAGGCGGACGAGTCAGGCCTGCCCAAGGACAGCAAAGTGCAGTGCGAGCAGGTACGCGCGATGGCGCACGA
>NZ_JBEXYB010000027.1:0-110270 GCF_040630715.1 Streptomyces sp. NPDC005752
GATACTTCCGGGGTGCAGGCATCAGACCTGTGCTTCCCATCTGCCGGATCAATCATGCCCGGCTTCAGGGCCGCTACGAAACCCGGTTCAGCTCATCGCAGCGGCCCATGGCTATTCCAACCTTCTCCAGCTTTACAGCAAACGTGGAAGTCATGGGAGGGACGACCTTCTGGAGGGAACTGAGCCCTACGCCCAGTTCATGAAGGCCATCGAGGCTCTCTGCGCCGCCTATGAAGCTAAGGAGTACGCCCACCTCACCACCCTCCTCGGCACAGGGCCCCTCACCATCCGCAAGCACTCGGACAAAGCGAAGATCAACGGCATACTCCAGAAGATCACCGCAGTCCGGGCCACCGGAACCGTAGGCGACGTCCTCGACGTTGTTACCCGCGCCAAGCTGATCGCTCCGCCGGGCAGGGTGAAGTCCATCGAACGCACCATCGGCGCGGAGGGCCTCGATGAACGTGCTCAGAGAGACGCCGACTTCGCGGCCAGCCTGCGCGCCGTCAATTACCAGGAGGTCGTCCGGCTCACCCAATACCGCAACGAGCTCACTCCCTTCTCCACCCAGCATGGGGTTAAGGGTGACGAGTACGAGAACGTCGTGGTCATGATCGACGACAGCGCGTGGAACCAGTTCAACGTCGACCGCATGCTCACGGGAGACGACCACCGCAAAGAACGGGCCACCCGCTCCCGCAATCTCTTCTACGTCTGCTGTTCCCGAGCTATCAGTCGTCTCGCCGTCGTCTTCGTGACTCCGCTTAGCCCTCGAAGTGAAGCAGTGGCACGCGAATGGTTCAGCGGCGCTACGGTTCACGATTAATGCTCTAACCGCGCAGCTCCGCCCGGATTAACCTGCGATCACCCTGTTCACGGTGAATGTCGAGGCTAGAGGTGGGCAGGGTACTCAACAATGACGGTGGAACACTTTGTAGAGGTCCGATAGCCACCGGTGCTCGTCGCCTGGAATGGGGTGACGCGGCGCAGCCAGCTCAACTGAGTCGCCCCGGTGGGTCGCTGGCAGCTCCACCGGTGGACAACCGGTGAACAGACGCCTTTGGGCGGTGCAGCACAGGCCGCCCAACCGCACGTGCTCTGATCAGGAAGAAGGTCAGTACGCAGCGGGAGACGGCACCCCGCAACCTAGTCGCTTTCGGTCTCGTAATGCGTAGTCCGGGGGCCGAGTCGACAGGGACTTTTCAGGGACTTTCAGCTCTGTCGGAGGGACATCCGAGGGAGTTTTCGCAGTACAAGCACGGAAGGCTGTGACAGCGCTGAAAGGCCCAGGGCATCGGGCCCGCGCATCCGCGCCGTCGCTCCATAGCGCTCCGGCACGGCGTCGGGTCGGCAGTAGAAGACGAGGCTCTTGGGGGCCACACACGGTCCTGACCTCGAGCAACGTGCCCGGCGGGCCCGGCGTGAACGCCGGGCCCGCCCGTAGGACGGTCAGCCGTACGGGTAGAAGCCCGACCCCGTCCTGTGGCCCAGCCGGCCCGCGTCCACCATCCGCTGGAGCAGCGGGGAGCGGCGTACAGGGGCTCCTTGTACTCCGCGTACAACTCATCGGCGCCGCGGATACCTCTGTGACCTTCGTCTTCGTTGGCTATGGGGCGGCTTGGACATCGAGTTTGAATGAGGTGCAACGGACCCTCTGTTGCGCCAGCCATTTGAGGATCTGTAGTTTCGGTCCGCTTCCGCGCAGGGCTGCCCAACTTGCGCTCAACGTCTGCAGGTTGCAAACAGCTCACTGATCGCGAGTTGTTCATATCATTGACTGGGGGCATGGCCAAAACGGGAACCGTCGGGAGGATCACTGCCATGTCTATCCGAGGAGTGGTCACCATGGCTGCGCATTTCCTGAATGCCAAACAGACCGCCGAATATCTCAACGTGTCATTGACTTGGCTCTACCGTGACGCACCTCGTCATGGGTTGGTGGCGTACAAGTTCGGCAGTGGTCGTAACGCCAAGCTGCAGTTCAAGATCAGTGACATCCAGAAGTGGGTCAGTCAGCAGTACGTCGGCTGAGCGTCATCAGGGGCGGGGCATCGTGTCAGATGCCCCGCCCCTGATCGAGTGTTATGCAACTAGGGCCATGTCCAGTATCTTGGCCGCCTGTCCGATGGAGCCGGGCATTAGATGGCGGTAGATCTTGAAGGTGACATCGAGGTTCCTGTGGCCCATCCAGTCGGCGACGTCTGTGATTGGAATCCCGTGGCTGAGGCAGTTCGAAGCGAAGAAATGGCGCAGTCCATACAGCACCATCCCCTCCGGTATGTCCGCCGCGCCTGCGGTCTTCAGCCGACTCCACTGGTTCGACACACCCCAATGAGGGTACGGCTGCGTGGGGTCCGTCGGTCGGCGAAGCAGATAGCCGTCGATCGAGCCACGCTTCTCCGCGTATTCCTCGATCGTTACCCTGACGCTGGAGGGCAGCGGTACGTCGCGATACTGCCACGCCTTTCGGTGCTTCAAAGGCCCGTACTTCCCTGTCGACATGACGACCTGCTCCTTGACGCGGTAGACGTCGTCCGCGACGAGGTTGTTGAGGTTGATGGCTGCGGCTTCACCATTGCGGAGTCCGCAGCCGCTCATCAGGTCGACGATCAACTTGAACGCGTCGTCTCCGGCTTCACGCAGGGATCGGAGCTGGGGCAGGGAAGGGATGACTGCGCGGGACGGATCGTACTGCGGAGGCTTGACGCCGGTGAGTGGGCTCTCTGCGTAGAGGCCGAGTTGATGCGCATCCAGGAGTATCGCCCGCAGCTTGTCGAAGGCGTTTGCCTGAGTGGCCAGACCCGCGTGTGCCTTCTCCATGGTCCGGATGAAGCCATCGACCACCTTGTGGTCGAAGCTGTTCATCCGTCGGCTGCCGAGTGCCGGCAGGATGTGGTGCTCCAGGAGTGACTCGAGGTGGCGGACAGAAGCTGCTGCGAGGTGCCGCTGCCCTGCCATCCATTCGGTGGCGTATTCCTGGAAGCGCATGGATCCGTACTTCTGGATGCGGTCAGCCCTTGCCTGTGAGGAGGGCCGAGCCTTTTTCTCCTTGTAGATTTCTGTCAACCGCGAGATCGCTTGGTCCTGAGTGGCGAAGCCTCCCTCCTCCGCTTGCTTTCCTGTCGAGCTGCGATAGCGAATCTTGTATGGGTGGAGGCACTTTGACCAGCGATGCCGTGGGTGCTCGCACTCCTTGAAGAAGGACCCCATGCCGTGAGCGAGTGTGCGTGCTGCCATCTCGTGAAAGCTCCCTTGCGTCCAATGCTGACCTCTTGCTGACCAGCGATGGTGCCTGAGCCCCCTGACCTGGGGAGAAACGGCAATTCCGTGATATGTGGTGGAACTTCATCGGACGGTCGCACGAGGAGGTCGAGGAGGCCCGGCAGGCGTGGGCGGACGGCTCCCGCTTCGGCGAGGTGCACGGCTACGACGGCGGTCGGCTGTCTGCTCCCGCACTGCCGCCGGTGGCGCTGAAACCGCGAGGGCGGGTGCGCTGACCTGAAGTGATGTGCCGCTTGGCGCTTCCCGTATCGAGTGCCTTGCTGCGTCCCCCCGCCGGTACGAGGGTGCCTCTACGTCGTTCTCTGAGCATCGGCCACACCCAGAAGCCCGTCCGCAGCCTGCGAATGATGACGGTGGGGGAATGGGCTGACCACCGTGCGGCACCTGCCCTCCGGTTCCGAGCTGCCCCCGTGCCGGGCACTGTGGGCGTCGGGGACGGCACCGGACGGCCGCGCCCAGGTGGCCGGTTCCCGGGGCCCGCTGTCCACTGGGCTGGTGGCCCCGCCCGGGTGGCCGAGGACAGAGGACTCCCTGATGAGACTCCACACCAAGGCAGCCGCAGCGCTGGCCTCCACAGTGCTGATGGCGGCCACGGCAGCCGGATGCTCCGACGACGGGTCCGGCAGCGGCAGTTCCGGAGGTACGGACAGGGGTGTCCAGAACGGCGGCCGACAGGTCGATGTGCCCGCTGCTCCGTCCAGTTCCCCCACCACGACCGTCTCCGTCAAGGACGGCACGTACGGCAAGTCACTCGTGGATGACAAGGGCATGACGCTCTACGTCTTCGACAAGGACACCAAGAACAAGTCCAACTGTGCCGACGCCTGTCCCAAGGCGTGGCCGCCGCTGCTCATCAAGGCAGCGCCCACCGCGGGCAGCGGGGTCAAGTCGAACCTGCTGAAGACGACGACCCGCGGCGACGGGAAGAAGCAGGTGACCTACAACGGTCACCCGCTGTACCGGTTCGACGAGGATCAGAAGGCCGGCGAGACCAACGGGCAGGCCGTCGACGCGTTCGGTGCCAAGTGGTACGTCGTCAGTCCCGA
Organism: Streptomyces sp. NPDC005752; assembly: GCF_040630715.1. NCBI lineage: Bacteria > Bacillati > Actinomycetota > Actinomycetes > Kitasatosporales > Streptomycetaceae > Streptomyces > Streptomyces sp. NPDC005752. The sequence goes on from NZ_JBEXYB010000027.1 coordinate 4,329, forward strand.
AGGAAAACAGATCACCACCAAGCCGACGAGTGACACCGGCAACGGTTACTGATCCCCGGCGGATGACGCCCCTGGTGGACGGGTTTCCGACCGGCGGCGGCCGTCTCGGCAGGGGCTTCGTGCGCGAGTCCGAGAACGGACCTTTCGTGGTCATGAAGGACTTTCCGCCGGAGTCGACAGCGGCAGGGGTGCCGTCGATGCCGCCACCTCCCGATCTCGCGCTACCGGGCGACGAGTTGCCTGCTCAGGTGCGCACGGTGCAGCCGGGCGCAACGATTGGCGAAGCCATGGCAAGCACGCGAAAAACTCCCGGGGGGACACGGTGATCTTGGCCGAGTTCACTCGCATGGAAGGCTTCGCCGTTGCGCGGGGGCATCCGTTTTCACGGTCAGGTCCGCGAGGCTGGAACAGGCGCGTTGACGTGGTCGAGTCCAGATCGCCGTTGGCCGTGAAGCGGTCAGTGGTGGGCTACGACCGCGACGGGGGAAGAGGCGTGGCGGAGGACGTTGTGGGTGACAGGTCCGATGTGCGCGCCCACCGAGGACCTGCGGATGCGTCGTCCGACGACGACGAGGCCCGCGCCGGCTCCGCTCTCCAGGATCTGGTCCGCCGCTCGGCCGATCGTCGCCCGCACGTCGACACCGACGGTCGGCCACCTCTGCTGCCAGGGCGCCATCAGGTCGTTCAGCTTCGCCTCCACCTTGCGTGTGAGCTGCTCCGTGACCGCGGGTTCATACGCCATCCCGGAGCCGTACAGCGGGGGAGTCGCTGCACTGTGCAGCACACACAGCGGGCATGCGCGCTGAGCCGCCTCCTCGAAGGCGAATGCGAGGAGGGCGTCGCTCGGCCGGTCGGTGTCGATTCCGACGACGACCGGACCGTACGCACCGTGACCCCGCGTCTCGCGCTCCGCCTCTTCCGTCCCGCGTACGAGTACGACGGGCCGCTCCGACCCGCGAAGCACCGCCAGGCCGACGGAACCGAGGACGTGACCGGAGACGGTTCCCAGTCCCCGCGACCCCAGGACGAGCATCTCGGATGTGGGGGCCACTTCGGTGAGCGCGACGTCCGGCGGACCGTCGACCGCCATCGTGCTGACCCGCAGGTGCGGATGAGCCCCGCGCAGTGCGTCCGAGGCATCCACAAGGAGCGCCTCGGCCCACCGCTCACGTGCCTCGGTTTCGCCGACGCGGAAGCCGACGGGAGACGGCCCCTCCTCGCAGTGGACGAGAAGGAGGGGCCGTTCCCGGAGGATCGCCTCCCGCGCGGCCCAGTGAGCCGCAGCGGCGCTCTCGGCGGATCCGTCCAGACCGACGGCGATGCTCTGGTTCATGAAGGGCCTCCTCGCCCTCTGCCGAACCGGCTCAGCTGTCCGGGACCAGTGCGTGCCCCGGGAGCCCGCACCTCGGCGGCCCGGTCACCCCTACTGTCGGCAATCGGACCGGGCGGGGGAAGGGCCGTGCGGACCCGTTCCAGGGCCGGGAGGCCGCGGCTGACTGCTGTACCCGGCGTCATGTGACCGGTTGCGGGAACACGGGCCACGAGGCCCCACCCGCCTGTTCGGCCACGGCCCGTCCGCACGCGACCGCGATGGCACCCCGGTCGCGTGCGCCGGGGACAGGGTGGTCCCGGTCGGGTGCCGACCGGCCCAAGCGTCGCGACCTCCCCGTTGCGAGTCTGGTGACAGGCGCTTCGAGCAGCGGAGAGGGACGAGGTCATGAAGGCACTGGTTTTCCACGGCGAGGGGCAGAAGTCCTGGCAGGACGTCCCCGACCCCGGTATCCAGGACGCCGGCGACGCGGTGATCCGTGTCGACGCGGTCACCATCTGCGGAACGGATCTGCACATCCTGAAGGGAGACGTGCCTGAGGTGACCCCGGGCACCGTCCTCGGGCACGAGGCGGTGGGCGAGGTGGTGGAGACAGGAGGCGACGTGCGGAGCGTACGGCCGGGCGACCGGGTGCTGGTCTCCTGCATCAGCGCCTGTGGCCGCTGTCGCTTCTGCCGTGAGAACCGCTTCGGGCAGTGCCTGGGCGGAGGCGGCTGGATTCTGGGGCACCTGATCGACGGCACACAGGCCGAATACGTCCGCGTGCCCTTCGCCGACCTCTCCGTCCATCCACTTCCCCACGCCGTGAGCAGCGAGGACGCCGTCCTGCTCGCGGACATATTCCCGACGGCGTACGAGGTGGGCGTGCTGAGCGGGCGCGTGGGACCGGGCGACACGGTCGTTGTCGTCGGGGCGGGGCCCATCGGGCTCGCGACCATCGCGACCGCACACCTGTACACCCCGCGCAGAATCATCGCGGTCGACGTCGCACAGTCGCGGCTGGAGGCCGCGCGCGCCGTGGGCGCGGACGTCACCGCCGGGGCCGACGAGGACCCCGAGCTTCTGGTCCACGACCTGACGAACGGTCTGGGTGCGGACGTGGTCGTCGAAGCGGTCGGGGTCCCCGAGACCTTCGAGCAGTGCATGCGGATGGTGCGACCCGTCGGCAGGGTCGCCAATGTGGGCGTGCACGGCGAACCGGCGGCACTTCACCTGGAGAGCCTCTGGTCGAAGGACGTGACCATCACGACCGGCCTGGTGGACACCCGCTCCACTCCGCTGCTGCTGGAGATGATGGCAGCCGGCCGACTCCCCGCGGCACCCGCACTGGTCACGCACCGCTTCACGCTTCCACAGATGGAAGAGGCGTACGACGTCTTCTCCGGTGCTGCCCGCACAGGTGCGCTGAAGGTGGTACTCGGCGCGTCCTCGCACGCCGCCGTCTCACTGCCCGCCCAGGCTGCCTGAAGCAGCGCTGCTCGGCCGGGATGACGGCCCCGGCGGCGAACCCGGGAAGCGGAATCAGCGTTCCGACTGCTCGCGGTCGTGCGCCTGTGTGGCGATGACCGCGGCCTGCACCCTGCGCTCCACGCCCAGCTTCGCCAGCAGACGCGAGATGTGGTTCTTCACCGTCTTCTCGGAGAGGTAGAGCCTCTTGCTGATCTGCCGGTTGGTGAGCCCTTCACCGATGAGGTCCAGGACCGCGCGTTCCCGGTCGGACAGCACCGACAGCCGTTCGTCGCCTTCCGGGTTCGACGAGGCGGGGGAACGCAGCGAGCGCATGAGGTGTGCCGTGGTCGTCGGGTCCAGCATCGACTGCCCGGTTGCCACCGTTCGCACGGCCGCCACGAGATCCACTCCCTTGATCTCCTTGAGCACGTAGCCCGCGGCGCCCGCCATGATCGAGTCGAGCAGGGCCTCCTCCTCGTCGAACGACGTCAGCATGAGGCAGGCGAGATCAGGCATGCGCGAACGCAGCTCCCTGCAGACGGTTATCCCGTCGCCGTCCGGCAGCCGGACGTCGAGTACGGCGACATCGGGCCGAAGCGCCGGACCCCGGGCGACGGCCTGTTGCGCCGTCTCCGCCTCACCCACCACGGTGAGATCCGGCTCGGAGTCGAGCAGGTCACGCAGTCCGCAGCGCACCACCTCATGGTCGTCCAGCACGAAGACCCGGGTGAGCCCCTCTCCAGCGACACCGGCCCGTTCGTCTGTCATTGCTGCCCCTGTACCCGTCGTGGCACGACGACGCGCCACGTGAACCCGTTGCACGGCCAGTATCCCTCCGCGGAGCCCGTTCGGCTCGGCACGCCGGGAGGCACGGTTCCTTCCTGCCTCTGCCTCTGCCTCTGCCCCTGCCTTCCGGTCCGCGCGGGAAGGCGCGGCTTCCCGCTGCCGGTCATACGGTGGTAGGCGAGGCAGTTCGTCCGCCGGCGTCACAGAAGGGTGGCCGTCGTGAGTGAAGGCGATCCGGGCGCCGACTCGTCGACACACGCCGAGTCGCGGACACATGAGCTGCTGAGCCGGCTCCAGGCCCGCCTGGATGCCGCCCGCGTCTCCCAGGACCAGATCCACAGCCTCCTCGAGGCGGTCCTGTCCGTAGGCCGTGAACTCGAGCTTTCGCAAGTACTGCACCGCATAGTCCAGGAGGCCACCGTCCTCGTCGACGCCGAATACGGCGCCCTCGGTGTGGTTGGTGAGGACCACCGCCTCTCGGAGTTCATCCCGGTGGGCGTGGACGACGAGCAATGGGCGGCGATAGGCGCGCTGCCCGTGGGGCACGGCCTCCTCGGAGAACTGATCCGCCACCCGGAACCGCTCCGGCTGGCCGAACTGGCCGAGCACCCGTCGTCGTACGGCCTCCCGCCGCATCACCCGCAGATGCATTCCTTCCTGGGCGTCCCGATCCGCGTGCGAGGGCAGGTCTTCGGCAACCTCTACCTCACGCAGAAGCGCGGTGCCCGGGAGTTCGACGCGGAGGACGAGTCGTTGCTGCTCACTCTGGCCGTAGCCGCGGGCATCGCCATCGAGAACTCTCGACTCTACGAGGAGTCCTGCCGCCGTGAACGCTGGCTGGCCGCGGGCTCCGAAGTCACGAACAGCCTGCTGTCGGACTGCCCCCGGGCCGAGGTGATGGCCCTGATCCTCAGGCGCGCCCGCGCGAACGTGTCCGCGGACCTGGGGCTGATCGCGATTCCCGTCGAGGGCGCGGGCAAACTGCGGATCGCGCTGGCCACCGGTGCCGAGGCGGAAAGACATCACGGGTCGTTCGTGCCCATGGGTGCCGGCTACCTCGGTACCTCCTTCACACGTGCGGGGGCGTCGGAGACCACCGACATCGAGAACGATCCGCGCAGCCGGGACGAGGTCGCGCGTTGGGCCGGCTTCGGCCCGGCGGTGGCGGTCGCCATCGGGTCGGGAGCCGCTGTCCGAGGCGTGCTGCTGCTGGCCCGCAAGAAGGGCAGCACACCCTTCTCCGTTGAGGAGTCGGAGCCGCTGACGGCGTTCGCACGCCAGGCCTCGCTGGCCATGGAACTGGCTGAGCGCCGGAAGAACGCGGAACAGACGGCCGTCCTGGAGGACCGGGACCGCATCGCCCGTGACCTGCACGACCTGGCGATCCAACGACTGTTCGCCACCGGAATGACGCTGCAGGGCGCTCAGCGGTTCGTGACGCATCCGCAGGCGGAGCAACGGCTCCGCAGGGCGGTGGACGATCTGGACACGACCATCAAGATCATTCGTTCCACCATCTTCGGACTCCGCACGCACGAGACGGGCGGCGCCGCCCCGCCGGGCCTGCGCAGCAGAATCGCGCAAGCCGTCGAGGCACCCACGGTGTCTCTGGGCTTCGCACCGGGTCTGCGGATCGAAGGGCTCGTCGAGACCCGCGTTCCGGCACCTCTCGCCGACCACGTGGTGGCCGTACTCGTGGAGGCGCTGAGCAACGCCGCGCGGTACGCGAGGGCCGGCTCGATCGACGTGGACCTGAGCGTCACGTCCGAACGGCTCACGCTGACGGTCACCGACGACGGTGTGGGCATTCCGGTGGGCGCGGTGTTCAGCGGGCTGGACAATCTCCGCGAACGTGCCCGGGCAGCAGGGGGCGGCCTGGACATCGGTGCCCCGGACGGCGGTGGCACCAGACTGACATGGACCGCCCCAGTTGCTCCGGGATCGGCCCACGACCGGCCCGACCGGTGACTCCGCCGACATCTTCGACGCCGGCCGCAGCCGGCGCCCGGACGGCGGCGGAGGGCCGCCCGGGCACCCCTGGGGTCCGGTCGGCCCTGTGACCGGCCGCGGTGCCGATGGGACCGTGGCAGGAGTGGAAGGTATGCGCGGACAGGGACGTGAGGACCATGGCATCTCCCCCTCTGGTTGTCGGTGTGGACGGGAGCGAGCCCAGCATCCGTGCCGCTGAGTGGGCGGCGGACGAAGCGACGCGCCACGGACTGCCCCTGCGTCTGGTGTACGCGTCCTTGTGGCAGCGCTACGAGGGTGCCGCGCTCGCGGCCCGGCTCTCGCGTCCCGACGGACAGGTGATGGCCGAGAACATCCTTGGCGCCACGGTGGAACGCATACGCCTTCGCACGCCGGACCTGCGCGTCACGACCGACGTCCCGCACGAGGACGCCGTGGACGCGCTGCTGAGAGAGGGCGAGGAGGCCTTCGCCCTGGTCACCGGCTCACGAGGGCGAAGCGAGTTCGCCGATCTGTTGCTGGGATCGGTGAGTCTCGCAGTCGCGGCGAGAGCCCGTGTACCCGCCGTCGTCGTGCGCGGTGACAAGGCCGGACTGGACGGGGCACACGGACGGATCCTGCTCGGTGTCGGAGACACCGACATCGATTCGGCGGCCGTGCGATTCGCCTTCGCCGAGGCGCTGCTGAGGCGGTGCGAGCTGGACGTGGTGCGTGCGTGGCGCTGTCCGTCCCACGACACGGCGGACCATCCGCTCCTGGCCGACGACTCCGCCCAGTACCACGAGGCGCAGGCCTCCGAACTGCTCGACGCGGCCTTGGCCGCGGCTGTGGCCGCTCACCCGGGAGTGCCGGTGCGGCGAGTCGTCACGGAGGGGCCCGCGCGGAAGGTCCTCACCAGCCGTTCGGCGGTGGCCGACCTGTTGGTCGTCGGAGCGCACCGGCGGCACCGTCAGTTCGGCATGCAACTCGGCAGGGTCGCCCACACGGTCCTGCATCACGCGGCCTGCCCCGTAGCCGTCGTTCCCGAAAGCGAGAGCGCTTCGGAAGGAACAATGCCATGAACCGCCGGTCTCCCCACCGTGTGGACGATGTGATGACGAAAACGGTCGTCGCGGTGGGACTTGACGCCCGATTCAAGGAGATCGTCACCGCCATCGACCAGTGGCAGGTCACCGCTGTGCCCGTACTGGAGGGCGAGGGCAGGGTGGTGGGGGTGGTGTCCGAAGCGGACCTGCTGGCCAAGGAGGAACTCCGGGACACGGACGCCACCATGATCGGCCAGCGGGAGCGCCTGGCGGACTACGCGAAGGCAGGAGCCGTGACCGCCCGCGACCTCATGTCGTCTCCCGCCGTCACCGTTCCGGCGGACGCCCCCCTCCCCGAAGCCGCCCGGCTCATGGCCCACCACGGGATCAAGCGGCTTCCGGTCGTTGACGGAAACGGAGTCCTCAAAGGAATCGTGAGCCGGGCGGATCTGCTCAAGGTGTTCCTGCGGACGGACGAGGAGCTCGCGGAAGAGGTGCGCCATGAGGTCGTCGACCGCCTGTTCCCCATCTCGCACGGGGACATCCGGGTCGAGGTGACCGAAGGACGTGTCGTGATCACCGGATCCGTCCGTGACGCCGCGCTGATTCCCGTCGCCGAGCGGCTCGCCGGAGCGGTGGAGGGTGTGGTGGACGCACAGTGCCACCTCAGCGGTCCTACGACGGCGACGACGCCTTGACCTGACCCACGGCGGTCGCCCGCTTCCGCCGACCGGGCCCGCGGCGGCCCTGCTGCCGAGGCTCGGGCCTGCGGCGACCGGCCGGATCAGTGGGCTCAAGTGGCCTTGGCTCGGACGACCACGACGGGACACCTGGCGTGCTGAGCGCAACGCTGGCTCACTGATCCCAGCATGGCCCGCGCGAAGCCGCCACGCCCCCGGTTGCCGACGACAAGAAGTTCCGCTCCTTCCGAAGCCTTGACCAGGACCTCCGACGGGTCGCCCTGCACCAGCATTTCGCGCACCTCGGCAGGCTGTACGTCGCCGAATACCGCGCGGATCCCCTCGGCGAAGCGGAGACGTGCGCGCTCCAGGTCGAAGCCGGCTTCCGTGGCCGGCCCGGCCCACCCGATCTCGGAGGGGGTGTCCCAGGCGCACACGGCCTCGACTACCGCGCCGGTGAGCTGGGCATGGTCCGCCGCCCAGCGGAGGGCCTCCTGGGAGGGGACGGAGCCGTCGACGCCGACTACGACACGAGGGGTGGTTTCCCTGCTGCTGTCCATGACCGCCTCACCGCTTCTCGGGGGTCCCCGCTCGTCCACACTGCCCGGGCTCCGGGCGCCGCGCCAGTGGAGACGGTGTCGTCCCGGCCGGGGCGCCGGTGCCGGGCCCCGGATACGGCGTCGTGCCGGCCGGGTCTGCGGTGCCGGGCCCTCGGAGGCGGCGTCGCCTCAGCCGCGCGGCCGGTCTCAGGACGCTGCCTGCCGCTCGATGTCGAGTACGTCGCTCACCGCTCGACGAGGTGTCGGGGGCACGAGAGGGCCGTATCCCAGCCGGAGCAGCATCTGAGGGAACGCCGACGTCGCGGGCGCGCCCGGATCCCGCAACAGCCAGCGCAGCTCCGTGTTCTCGACGGCCTGCGAGTTGAGCGAGGTGGACAACCCGTCCAGGGTCGCCTGCAGAAGCACACGCTCCAGGGCCTGGCCGGCGAGCAGCCAGTCCTGAGGGCGGTCGGCGGACGTTCCGAGCACCGCGAGGCAGGGATACCGCTCGAACACCGCCGACGCACGGCCGGGGTCCGGGCGTCCCACGGCGAAGTCCCGTACCGGCGCCCTGCCGTCGTGGCGGTGCGGCCCGAAGGCATAACCGGGTATCCCGGCGGAGTCATCGGCTCCGGCTCCTGTCCATCGAGCGATCTCGTCCCTGACGTCAGGAGAGAGCGACTCGTTCTGCTCGGCCTCCTCGACGACGTCGAGCACCGCGTCGACCTGCCAGTCACTCAGGACGGACATGCTCGCGCCCTCGGACCGCGCCGCACCCCGCAGACCGTCGAGGAGGGCCTCGGGGACCGACTCGTCGGTGAAGGGCTCGCGACTGCTGTGCCGGCGGACGATCGCCGGGTACAGCGTCGAAAGGGTGTCCGGCCCGTCGTGCTCGGTGAACACCGCGGTCGCGGCCAGACCGTAATCGGCGGGATCGGGCAGCAACCGGACGCGCGCCGACCATCCCGCGTGTGCGGCGGCCACGCGGAGGTTGAACAGCGCGGCGCCGCAACTGATGTGCATGCCGCGGTCGGCGGGGTCTGTGCGGGGCATGGAGCGTGTCGGGTCCATACGCACATCCAGCACGTTCACGGCCGGTGAGTACCTGAACCGCCAGGGCTGGGCGTTGTGCATGGACGGTGCCATGGTGGCGTCGCCGATCCACGCGCTCACTGCCGCGACATCGGCATGTCGAGTCGGCATCGGTGTTCCTTCCCGACCGGTTGTCATACGTGAGGCACCACGGCGACGGGGCAGGCGGCATGATGGATCACCGCGTGCGCCACGTGTCCGAGCCGGGGACCCATCGGATGCCTGCGCCGACGACGGCCGACGATCAGCAGCCCGGCGCCGGGCGACGCGTACACCAGTTCCGCGCCCGGTGTCCCGACCACGGCCCTGGCCTGGACCGTCACATCTGGGAAGCGCTCCCTCCACGGCGCGACGGTGCGTTCCAACGTGTCCGTGATGTGGCCTTGGAGTTCGTCCCCCAGCCCCGGATCGGCGGTCTGGGCGTACGAGTACATCGCCGGCAGGGACCACGCGTGCACCACCCGGAGGCGGCTGTTCCTCCGGGCCGCTTCGGTGAAACCGAACGCCAGCAGCCCCTCGTCGGCCCCTGTTTCCTTCAGGTCGACACCGAGGACCAGTTCCTCGCTCCCGGGAGCGGCGCCCTCGTCCACCGCGTCGGCGGGGTCCTCGCTGCGGACGAGCACGACCGGCCGTTCGGAAGCAGCGACGACCGGCAGCGAGGTGGAACCGACGAGGAAGCCGGCCAAGGCGTTCAGCCCCCGTGAGCCGAGCACCAGCAGCTCCACCCTCCCGGGTGCGTCGACCTCGGCCATGAGCGTCCGAGTGGGGTTGTCGCCGGACAGGTTGTCCGTGGTGATCTCCAGGCCCGGCCGGTCCAGCCCGGCCGTCCGAGCCGCCTTCTCGAGCAGCGCCTGGTCCTCCTCGGACTGCTGCGGCGGGACCGGTACCTCAGGTGTGAGGGGCCACTCCCGTACGTGAATGATCCGGAGGGGCAACTGTCTGAGCCAGGCCTCACGCGCGGCCCATCGCACGGCTGCGAAACTCTCCGGCGTTCCGTTCAGTCCTGCTGTGACATTGCCCGTCATGGTGATCGCCTCGCAGTGGTGGAGGGGGTGCCGCGGAGATGCCGCAGCGGTTCGGCCTCCTGCGGAGTTCCGTAGAGGCTCATGTGCCCCCCTGCGCCCAGGCCGCTCTCCGTTTCCCGACGCCCTCCTCCAGCCGGAGGCGGACGTCGGAGGTCAGGTTCGAGAGGCGAGCGGACACGGCGGGCACGGGCGGTTCCGGTTCGTCGATGCTGCGTGCGGACCGGGGGAGGGCGGCCAGATCGGCCACGAACCGTTCGTGTGCCGCGGCCAGGGTGTCGGGGGCACCGGTGCGGCGCCCTGCGGACATGACCGGGACCAGCAGCGGCTCCCGTCCCTCGGGCACCTCTTCGTCCGCCAGCGCGATCACATCCGCCGCCTCCGGGGAGCGGAGAACCTGCTTACGTCCGGGCGCGGTCACCTTGGAGGCGGAGAGCTTCATCGCCGGCCGGCCGGCGTACTCCACCAACTTGTACGCCGTATCGAGGTACGGGGCGTCGGCCGAGGTCCCGACCTTGGTCCCGACGGCATAGATGTCGATGGGCGCGCCGCAACGGACCAGGTGGTCGATGCGGTACTCGTCGAGACCACCACTGGCGATGATGGCGACATCCGACAGTCCCGCACCGTCCAGGATGTCGCGTGACTGCCGGGCCAGGTCAGCGAGATCACCGCTGTCGAGCCGGATCGCCGAGCCCGGGCCCCGCCGCAGGGCGTTCAGGACCCGAGCGGCGGTCACGACGCCTTCGGCCGTGTCGTAGGTGTCGACCAGGAAGGTGACCGGACCGGGACGGCCTCGCGCGAACGCCGTGAACGCTGCCTCCTCGTCGCCGAAGGCCTCGATGTACGAGTGCGCCATGGTGCCGGAGGCCCGGGTCTTCCAGCGGAGGGCCGCGGCGACGTTGCTCGTGCCGGCGAAGCCGACCATCGTCCCCACTCTGGCCGCCTGCATCCCGGCGTCCTGCCCGTGCGCGCGGCGCAGAGAGAAATCGATGACGGGGTGCTCGGCCGACGCGAGCACGCATCGTGCCGCCTTGGAAGCGACGGCCGTCTGATGGCTGATCTGATTCAGCAGCCAGGTCTCCACGAGTTGTGCCTGGGGCAGGGGCGCGGTGACTTCCAGCAGCGGCTCCCCGGACAGGACCGTCCTACCTTCCGGCACGGCACGGACCTCCCCGTCGAAGCCGAGGCCGATCAGCGGTCGCACATCGTCGGGCGGGCAGCCGAGAGCCGCGGCGAAGTCCTCCGCGTCGTCCGGGGTGACGCGAAAACCGCTCAGGAAGTCGAGAACCGGCTCCAGCCCCGCGCTCACCAGGAAACCGCGGCCCTCAGGCAGCCCGCGTACGAAGAGGCTGAACGTGGCGTCCTCGGTCAGTCCCTCCCGCAGATAGGAGAGGGCCATCGACACCTCGTACAGATCCGTGGTCGTCACGTGTGACACGACGCTCGTCCCTTCTCCGCGATGTCACGCACGGTGACGGAGCGGCTGTCCCGGCAGAAGGGTTCTGCTCACCCTCCAGCGTTCCGCGCGGCCGCGGCCCGTGTGAAGGGCCGATCGGGGCACCCTCGGGAAAAGCGGTCTGCCCCGCTCCGGTGACGGTGGCTCTTCGCGCTCCGGAGTCCGCAGGTCACTCGGGGCCGACGACCATCCGACCGGTCAGGGGCAGCGCGGAGGTGAGCCCGAAGGCCGCCGGTCTTGATCTGGGCAACGACATCGCGGACCACGTCGGACAGATACTGGTCGCCAGGAGGGTGCTGACTGCTGAGGACGTCGCCCACGGGAGTTACCGGGCGCAGGTGACACGGGATCCCGCCGCCCGGCCGAGACCGCCGGCGGGCAGGACCTGGTCGCGGAGCTGGGTGAAGTCGACGTCGTGCTTGAGGTCGTGCGCCGCAGGCTGGGTGCCGAGTCCGTGGGTGCGTTGCCGCTCATTCCGCGCTCCCGGCTGCGTGCCACGCCCCCCGCGCGCGGTCGTGGCCGTCACGGTCGCTGAGGTCGAGACGTATGTCGATGACGCCCTCCACCGCACGGACGGCACGGGCGATCAGCGGGACCAGTGAACGATCGGACAGGGTTCCACCCAGGGTGACCACGCCGTCGGACACCTGTACGCCCATACCGGCGGCAGCCTCGATCCCGCCCAGCACGCCGAGTGCCTCGGCGGCGATCTCCTCGTCGGACCGCAGGAAGACCTTCAGCAGATCACCTCGGCTGACGACTCCTTGCAGCAGCCCGCTGCCGTCCACCACGGGCAGACGCTTCACATGCCGTCGTGCCATGATCCGCGCCGCCTCGGCTATCGTCGCGTCCGCGTGGACCGTGACGGCCGGGCTGGACATGAGCTGTTCCGCGAACAAGGCGTCGGCCTTGCCGGCGTCCATGGACGCCGGGTCACCGGGCGCCGACGTCGCGGCAGGACGGTTGCCTTCCTTGGGCAGGAGATCCGCCTCCGACACCACACCTATGACCCGCCCTTCGCCGACGAGCACCGGCAAGGCGCTCACCTTCCACTGGTTCATCAGCTCGACGATGTCCTTGTACGAGGCCCGGCTCCCGACGGCGACGGCGGTGTGTGTCATGAGATCGCTCACGGTGTGAGGCGAAACAGTCATTACAGGCTCCCCTGGTAGGGCACGCGCGGTCCGGCCCCCGCGTCGTCCGGCTCGACCGGCCGTAGTTCAGTCACGTCGACTCCACTGCGGTTCCACCCTGCTCCACTCGGTCTCCCAGTCGGCTGCGCGGCGCCTGTTGCACACGCCACGTACGCCCAGCCCCGCCAGGGCTCCGACACCCGCGACGACGGCCGCGCTGCCCGCTCCCTCCGCCAGCGCCCCGGTCCACACGTCACCGTTCCCGGAAGGGGCGGAGGTGACGCGACCTTGACGGTCCAGCCAGAGGCTCGTGTGCTCCCCGCGCTGTGTGCCCACGGGCACCGGCGCGTCTTGTGTGACAGGTGCGCCGGAGGCACCGGTCCAACGGACCGGCACCGGCACGCGCTCCGTACGGCCCGACTCGTCCGCCCAGGGAGAAGGGCGGGCGGCGTCCCTCAGGACCAGGGCCCGTTCGAGATGGCGGTCGGCCCGCTGTTCGGAAGCCACCGACCTCTGGTGGTCGTAGGCCGCCCAGCCCTGTGCCACGCCGATCATCGAGGCGCAGCCGACGACCACGGCACACAGGACCAGCAGTAGCCTCGCTTCGAGGACGTCGATCCGCCGACGAAGCGGGTGAGCGCTCCACCCCCGCTTCCAGATCGCTGAAGACATGGCGTCACGGTCTTTCCGGCTATGCTCCGGTCTCCGCGTCCGCGACAGGCACCATTCCGAGATGCCGTTGTCCTTGCAGATGCCTTGGCCGACGGTCTCTCCCGAGTCTGCGCGCGGCGGCAAAGACCCTGAAGGGCCGTCCGACGCACGGAGATGGGCCGACCGGCCCACCCCTCCTCCGCGGCCGGGCGACAGCACCGGGCCGTCCCCTGACGGGAGGGGGTCCGAACGACCCGGCGGGTTGCCCCGTCCGTCTCTCGCACGAGACGCACGACGCACCGAGACTGGAAGAGAGATCCGCTGCGGCACTTTCGGCCGACGAGGTTTGCAGAGGTGATTGTGGTGCACGCGTTCGTCTATCACGGCCCTGGCCGGGGGCTTTGGGAGTCCGTCGACGACCCTGTGATCGAACAGCCGACCGATGCCCTTGTACGGGTCGAAGCCACCACCGTGTGCACGGGAGACCTGCTCACGCTCCGTGAGGGCGCAGCCGATGTGAAGCCCGGTACGGTCCTGGGGCACGAAGCCGTCGGCGAGATCGTGGAAGCCGGCCCCGAAGTACACGCCGTGGCCCCGGGTGACGAAGTGATCGTGTCGTCCATTTCCGCCTGTGGTCACTGCGTGAGGTGCAACGAAGGAGCGTACGGTCAGTGCGCGTACGGTGGAGGGTGGCTCCTGGGCCACGAGGTGAACGGCACCCAGGCGGAGTTCGTCCGCGTTCCCTTTGCCGACCATTCCACGCACAAGCTGCCGTACACCCTGGACAGGAGCACCGCCGTCCTGTTCTCCGAGGTCCTGCCCGCGGCTTTCGAACTCGGGGTCCGCAACGGAGAAGTCGGCCCCGGCGCCGTGGTCGCCGTGATCGGGGCAGGGCCCGTCGGACTGGCAGCCTTGGTCATCGCCGGGATGTACACCCCCGCCAGGGCCGTCGTGGTGGACCTCTCGCCCCGCCGCCTCGACATCGCCGCCGGCCTCGGGGCCGACGCGGCGGAGCTTCCGGGAAAACTGATCGCGGAGCTGGCGGAAGGGCCTGGAGCCGATGTGGTCATCGAGGCGGCCGGAAGTCCCGACAGTTTCAACCTGTGCACCCGAGCCGTACGTTCCGGTGGTCACATCGCCAACATCGGTATGCACGGCGCCTCGGTGACCCTGCATCTCGAAGAACTGTGGCGCAAGAACGTCACGATCAGCATCGGCCAGGTCGACACGTCTTCCACGCCCTGGCTGCTCAAAGCGCTCGCGCCCAAGCACCTGGACTCCCTGTCGCAGCTCATCACGCGGAAACTCGACTTCGCCGAGGTCGGTCGCGCCTACGAGATCCTCTCCACGGCCGTCGAGGACGGCGCGCTGAAGACGGTCCTGCTGCCCGCGTAGTCCACCCGGCAACCGGATTCCTCTCTCTGACGGCGAATGGGCACGGTTGGAGCCACCCCTGCGGGCCGTCCAAGCAGGCGCCGATGCCGATGGCCGGAGCGAATGGAGCATGGTCAGCGTGGACTCCAACTCCTGTCGAGCTCATTAGCACCCCAGCTCATCCCACGCCTCTGCGTCGTCCTCGCGCTCGGCCGCCTCCCGCAGGGGCCGGCCATTCGCCGGCGGGTCCACCGGCAGATGCGTGGCATCGAATTCCTGCTCGGTCCGGTGAAGGCATGGACCACGCCTTGCCCGGAATCGCCCTGCTCAACCTCAACCTCGGTCGCCCTGGAGGCGGCAGTCGCGAAGGATTTTCCAGGTCTTCATACGGGCGACGACGGGCTCGATGCGGGCGCGGACCTGTTTGTGGGCCTGTTTTCAGTCGGACAGCTCTTCGCCATTGCGGCGGTGGGGGCATCACGAGCCTTGGAGATACCGAAGAGCGGGGCGAGCCGGCGCAGCGTCAGGTCCGTGCGACAGTACGCCTACCGGCACCCGGTCCTTCAGCGGAGGCGTCCACGGGCGGCCCCTGCGGACCGGATCTGCACCTTCGCGGCGCAGGGCCGTCACCAGCTTGCCGAAGCCGGGCGCAGCTACGTGATCGGGGCTGTCCGGGACGGCTCCGATGCCGTGATCACACAAGACGCCGCAAGATCGTCTCACCTGCGACCAGTAGCTACGGGACAGGTCTGTCGAGCTCGTGCACGGTGACGGGGCAAGTTGCTGACCTGCGGCGATGCCGATCGCGCACGAGGTCGTCAGCTCGACCGATTCCTGCAGCGCCGCCGCGCAGGCGGCGGCCGAGGCGGTCGACCCCTGGCTGGAATATACCCCCGGGGGTACAAGTGTTACGGTGATTTAAATACCCCGGGGGGTAAATTGAGCGGAAGGAGTATCGGCGTGTTCTTCATCGACACCATCGAGCTGGAGGGCCTCGGCAACCGCAGCTACCTGGCCGGGGGTGAGCGGACGGCGGTCGCGGTGGACCCGCCCCGGGACGTCGACAGCGTGCTGGCCGCCGCTGCCCGTCGGGGAGTGCGGATCTCCCACGTGGTGGAGACCCACATCCACAACGACTACGTGACGGGCGGCCCGGAGCTGGCGAGGATCACCGGAGCCGCCTATCTGGTCCCGGCCGATGCCCGTGTCGCCTTCGCGCGGGTGCCCGTCGCCGACGGGGACACCTTCGACGTCGATGCCGGTCTCACGCTCGCGGCCATGGCCACGCCCGGGCACACGCCGCACCACACCTCGTACGTACTGCGGGACGGAGAGCGCCCGGTGGCGGCGTTCACCGGCGGATCGCTGCTGATCGGCACCGTGGGCCGCCCCGATCTGGTGGAGCCGCGGCTCACCGAACACCTGGCCCGGGCCCAGCACGCCTCGGCCCGCCGCCTGGCGTCCGGGCTGCCGGACGAGACCGCGGTGCTGCCCACGCACGGATTCGGCAGCTTCTGCTCCTCCGCGCAGGCGGACGGTGACTCCACCACCATCGGCAGGGAGAAGTTCGCGAACACCGCTCTCACCACGGACGTCGACACCTTCGTCATCGACCTGCTGGCCGGCCTCGAGGCCGTGCCGGCGTACTACGCGTACATGGGCCCGGCCAACGCGGGCGGGCCCGCGCCCGTCGACCTGACGCCCCCCGCCCTCGCGGACGCAGACGAGATCGCGGGACGGCTCGCGGCGGGGGAGTGGGTCGTGGACCTGCGTAACCGGGTCGCCTTCGCCGAGGGCCACGTGGCGGGTTCCTTCAACTTCGAGGCGGACGGCAAACTCGCCACCTATCTGGCCTGGATGATCCCGTGGGGCAAGCCGGTCACCCTGCTCGCCGAGTCCGCCGATCAACTGGCCGCCGCACAGCGGGAGCTGGTCCGGGTCGGTGTCGACCGTCCGGCCGCCGGTGCCACCGGCGGCCCCGAGGCCTGGCTGCGACCGGGGGAGCGACCGGGCTCCTTCGCGCGGTCCACGTTCGCGGGACTTGCGCAGGAGATCTCGAGGCCGGGTCCGATCGTGGTGCTGGACGTGCGCCGCGACTCCGAACGGGCTGCCGGGTGGATCAAGGACTCGGTGCACATTCCGGTCCACGAACTGCACGGCCGCCTTGACGGGATCCCCTCGGGCACGGTGTGGGTGCACTGCGCCGGAGGCATGCGCGCCGGGATCGCCGCGTCGCTGCTCGACGCGGTGGGGCGGGACGTGGTCGCCGTCGACGACGGCTTCGACGCCGCGAAGAACGCGGGCCTCGCCGTCGTCACCGCCTGAGTCCGACGTTCCCATCAGAAAGGAGACGGACGGGATGTCCCTGTTCCGGAAGAACGACGCGCGCCTCTCGGCCGACGAGGCACGCAGCCGTACCGATGGCGATCGGTACGGCGAGATCCTGCTGGACGTGCGGGAGGAATCCGAATGGAGGGCCGGCCACGCTCCGGGGGCGGTGCACGCCCCGCTGACCGGGCTGGTCGCCGGAGCAGCGCTTCCTCGGGTGGCGCGGCGCCGCGCGCTGGTGGTGATCTGCCGGAGCGGGCACCGCTCGCAGCAGGCGGCGAAGCTTCTCGCAGGGCGGGGTGCGGACGCCGTGGACGTCAGGGGCGGCATGAGGGCCTGGGCCGCCGCCGGGCACCCCGTCGTCGACGAGCGCGGGAACCGCGGCTCGATAACGTGAGCACCCTGATTCTCGCGCTCTTCGCCGGAGCCGTCATCGGTATCGCCCTCGGAGCGCTCGGCGGTGGTGGGAGCGTCCTGGCCGTTCCGGCCCTGATCTATCTGCTCGGCTTCTCGGCCGTGTCAGCCGCCTCCGCGAGTCTGATCATCATCACGGCTACCTCGGCCACCGCCCTCTACACCCATGCCCGGGACGGGAACGTGGCGTGGAGGACGGGAGCGCTGTTCGCAGCGGCCGGCGTCGTTCCGGCGTTCCTCGCCGGTGCCGTCTCCGGCCGTGTCCCCGAAACCGCGCTCACCGCGGCGTTCGCGACGGTCGCCGCCCTCGCGGCTCTGCGGATGCTGAAGCCGTCCGGCAACGAGCCGCCGGAGAGGACCGCGCCGGTCAAGGCGGTTGGTACGGGGGCGGGGCTCGGTGCGATGACGGGCTTCCTCGGGGTGGGCGGGGGCTTCCTTGCCGTGCCCGCCCTGGTTGGCGTCCTCGGACTGCGCATGAGGCAGGCGGTGGGCACCAGCCTGCTCGTCATTACGGTCAACTCCCTCGCCGCTCTCACCGCGAGGGCGGGAACCGGCGGCGACCTGCGCTGGGAGGTCATCGCGCCCTTCGCCGGCGCCGCGATCCTCGGTGCCTGGGACGGCAAACGGCTCGCAGCCAAGATCACCGGCACGGCCCTGCAGCGGATCTTCGCCTGTGTGCTGCTGGCGGTGGCGGCCCTCATGCTCGTCGACGTGCTCGTCTGACCACGGAGGCCGCCCGAACCTCAGGCCAGGGAGAGGAACAGTTTCTCCAGCCGGGCGCGCATCTCGTCCCGGTCCTCCTCGGAGCGGAGGCCTTCCTCGACGCCGGTCAGGCACTGCTGCAGCCCGGTGGCGATGATCGCGAACCCGGCCCTGTCGAGCGCACGCGAAGCGGCCGCAAGCTGGGTGACGACCTCTTCGCAGTCCCGCCCCTCCTCGATCATCCGGATCACACCGGAGATCTGGCCCTGTGCCCTGCGCAGCCGGTTGAGGACCGACTTCAGTTCGGCTCCCGCCAGGTCAAGCTCCACCACGACAACTCCTCATGAAATACCCCCAGGGGTAATGTACTCCCCATTCGGGGCATGGTCGAGGACAAGAATGGCACCCGCCACGACCACGCCGCCGGGACAGCTGTCCTGAGCGGCCGCGACGAACATCTGCCCTGCGGCCGTTCGCTCCTCGACGCGGGACACCTGGGAACAGGGGACGGCCGATCCGCACACGCCGGGCTGCCCCATTGCCGCGAGGCTGTGGAGGAGCTCGATGCGCTGCAGTCCTCCGTGCGACGCCTGAGCGCACAACCGCCTGTGACCGAGCCGTACGACACCCTTGCCCTGACACAGAGGGTGATGGACGTCGTCCGCCTGGAACTGCTCCCCGGACACCCACTGCCGCTGGGTGAACCGGACGAGGACCTCTGGATCATGGAGGCGGTGGCAGCCCGAACCGTCCGTGCCGCAGCCGAGACCGTCGCCGGGGTGAGAGCCGGATCCTGCAGGATCACTCCCGCGCAGTAACCGGCTTCGGATCCCTCCCGGATCGACGTGCTCCTCGAGATCCATGCTCCCGTCACAGCGGAACTCCAGGAGCTCGGCGAACAAGTCCGCCGACGCGTGCTCCGTCGGGTCCACGACCGGCTGTGGATGGTCCTGACGAGCATCGACATCCGGATCACCGATCTGACCGATGCGACCGACGAGCCCGAGGAAGGCCGCAGCCGATGACGCGGAACGCCGAACACAGGGCGCTCACCGACGAGGTCGCCGAGGCAGTGCTGGCCGTGGAGGGCGTGGCCTTCCTCAAACCGGGGGTGGCCCGGCAACTGCGCACCGCGCTGGCGCCCACCGCGGAGTCCGCGAGTGTGCGCACCAGCGGTCTGAGGATGAAGCGGAAGAACAGCGACTCCCCCTGGAACGTGGACGTCCAGATCGTCTCCCTGCGCGAGGCCCGGGCCGTGGATGTCGCCAGGGCCACCCGCCTGGCGGTCGAGGCATGCCTGGCGGCGATGTGCCCCGAGGTGCCGACGGCTCAGGCCCGCATCACCGTGACCGTCACCGGCTTGCTCTGATTCGCCTCCCTCGGTGCCACACCGTCACCCTCCGACCTGCGGCGTGGCACCGAGTCGTCGGGCGCCGCCGGGCGGTCCGTGTCGCCGCTCCGCGCCGCCTGCCTTTCACGGCCGCTGGAGTCCGTGGGGGCGCTGAGCCACCAGGACCGCGACTCGTCCGGAGGGGGCGGAGAGCTCGTCGGGGCGGCGGAGAAGCGGGATGGAACGGTCACCTGCGACCGCGGGCCGTCCCGCTGTGCCGGGGCGGGAGTGGTCCGGGAGAGTCACCGGTGGCTAATAGGGTGACCCGCATGTCTGTCACGCTGAGCTCCACCAAGACACGCGCCGCACTCCGCACTTCGGCGCGTGTCTCAGGCGAGTTGCTTCTCGTCCTTGTCATGGCTGCGGTGGCGGTGTGGCTGATGGGTCGCATGTGGTCGGTCATCTGGCCGCTCATAGTGGGCCTGCTGCTCACCACGCTGACGTGGCCCGCCGCGCGCTTCCTGCGCCGACGCGGATGGCCTCCGGCCCTCGCGGCCTCGCTCGTGACCGTGCTCTTCCTCCTGATCGCCGCAGGAGCTGTGGCGCTGATCGCGGTACCGGTGGCCTCCCAGTCCGGGGAGCTTGCCGACGGCGTGGTCGAGGGCATCCAGCAGGTGCGGGAATGGGCTTCGGGGCCGCCGCTCAACATCGGCGACGACCAGATCACCGGTGCTTTCGATTCCGCGACAACTCGCATCCAGGACAGTGTCGGCAGCATGGTCACCACGGTCGTCACCGGCGTGAGCACCGTGGTCAACGGTGTGGTCACCGCCGTCCTGGCGGTCTTCCTGATGTTCTTCATGCTCAAGGACGGCCCCCGCTTCCTCC
This sequence comes from Streptomyces sp. NPDC005752, assembly GCF_040630715.1. NCBI lineage: Bacteria > Bacillati > Actinomycetota > Actinomycetes > Kitasatosporales > Streptomycetaceae > Streptomyces > Streptomyces sp. NPDC005752. The sequence goes on from NZ_JBEXYB010000027.1 coordinate 24,499, forward strand.
CGTGGCTGGCGCGTCAGCTGCCCGGCCGGCTCGCCGGTGACGTACCCGCCGTGGCCGAGCGCGGCTGGGCGACCCTGGGCGAGTTCGTGCGTTCCCAGGCGTACGTCGGTCTTCTCGACGCCGTCCTCATCGGCCTGGGTCTGTGGATCGTAGGAGTGCCGCTGGTGCTGCCGCTGGCGGTGCTGACCTTCGTGTCGGCGTTCGTGCCCATCGTGGGAGCGCTGTTCGCCGGCTTCGTCGCCGTCCTCATCGCCCTGGTGTCGAACGGACCGACCGACGCGCTGATCATCCTGGCCGTCATCGTCGTGGTGCAGCAGCTGGAGGGCAACGTGTTCCAGCCGATGATCCAGAGTCGCGGGCTCGGCCTGCACGCCGCGGTGGTCCTGCTGGCGGTGACGCTGGGCGGGAGTCTGGCCGGGATCGTGGGCAGCCTGCTCGCCGTCCCCGTCGCCGCGCTTGTCGGGGTGGTCTGGAACTACATGCGCGAGCAGCTCAGCGAGCCGTTGCCGTTGCCGGAGCCGGAGTCCTCGCCGGTGACGGGTGTCGGGGGCTCTCCTTCCTGAGGCCGCCCGCGCCCGCGGCCCGGTCGCCGCATCGCCGGCCCCTTTCCCGCACAGACGCTGATGACGCCGCTGGGATGGGGGAGCGGACGGGATGAGCCGTGCGGAGCTTGATCAACGCAAGGATGGCGACAGGCACTGAGGAGACCGTCGGGCCAGGCGGCAACCCGGCCCACCGCAGCACGGAACGTCCGGCCTACCTCCGGCCGGGGGACAGGGTGGCGTCCGTGATGCGGTCGATCCGGTAGTAGTCGGCGACGCAGCCGCCCGGCCAGTAGGAGATTTCCCGCCTGCTGAACGGCTCCAGCATCTGGCTGATCACGAGCCGCTCGTACGGAAGGACTTGGGCACCGGTGCTCGCCCCCGTGCGCATCCGCCGGTCCTGGGCATCCCATTTCCCGGCCCGCGCACGCATGTTCGCGTCGAGGTCGAGCAACGTGACGGCCTGGCCGAAGCAGACCACGACGCAGAGCACCCCGCACGCGGTCTTCAGGAGACCGGTCCGCCGCGCACGCCGCCGGGCCGCCACCCCCAGCAGCGCACCCAGGCCGACGAGCAGGGCCACGTACACCAGGAGGTAATCGTTCCAGACCCGGTTCGAGCTGGGAGCACTCACCCGATCCTGGAACACCGGATACGCGATGACCGTGCAGAGGTAGCCGGACACGAGGAGCGCGGCTACGCAGGCGCAGGCCGTCAGCGGCCACCGGGAGGGCAGGACGACCGCACTCCGGTCCGGACGCCGGGCCAGCAGCCCCAGGAGCACGCCCACTCCGACCGCTCCGGCGTACTGCCCGTTGGTGACCACGCTGAGAGCGATCTCCGCGAACCCACGCAGCGAGGCCGCGAGATTCTCCGGCGCGATCAACGACGTCGTACCCGCCCCGAACCGTTCCCGCCGGGTGTGCGAGCCGGGCGAGGTGATCAGGACGAGCATCCCGGCCGTGACGCCGGTGACACCCGCCGCGCACCAGAGGCGGAGGAAGCGCACGGACGGACCGGCGGTGCCGCGGCCGCTGAGAAGGAGGGCGGTGACCAGCAGCACCGCCACGACGATCGCGGTCTCCTCCGACAGGGTGCCGATGGCCAGACCGGCGCAGAGCACGAGAGCGACGGCCGCACCTCTGCTCCGGCGCGAGCGAGCCGTCAGGAACGGGATCAGCGCGGCGCAGGCCAGCACCGGTGGCATCGTGTGCGAGACCGATGCGGCCGGCCAGTAGAACGTCTTGTACGTGTTGGGGGTGGCGAACAGGAAGAGGGCGGTCGCCATGCCCGCCACCAGCAGCGGCAGCCCGCGCGGCACGGTGAGCCGCCCGCGTCGCAGCGCGGCCACCGTCGCCCCCCACAGCACTGCGAGCGTGAGCACACCGCTGACCAGGCCGAACCACTGGTGGCCCGCGACCTGGAACTCGGCGTAGGCGCCGACCAGCACCGCGTTGGTGACCCGGCCGTTGTCTTCGAAGTAGAACCGGCTGACGAGACCGGTGACGCCGTCGTCCCGCACCACGGGCAGGAAGCACCAGTCGTCCGCCCCTGGCCGGACCCACCGGCCGAACCACACTGCCGCGGCCAGCAGAACGAGGGGTGGCAGGGAGAGCGCGGTCACCCAGAGCGAGGTCCGCGAGCGCGGCCGGGTGGCGTGTTCCGGCCGCGGCGGTACGCCCTGCGGGCCCTCGACGTCATTCCGTCGCACGGCGCCCGGGCGCTCCGCCGCCGTGTGCGGAGGGTCAGGGACCGCGGAGTCCGGTGTGTGGCCGGACACCGCGCTCACCGGCGGTTCTCGGAGGACGGGAGGGGGTGCGCGGGGACAGGCACGCCGACCGCGCGTTCAGTTGGCTGTCGGGCGACCCCGGCTGCCACGGCCGACGTGGCTGCCCCGGACGACGCGGATGCCTGGGGACGGCCCGACAGGATGGCCCACCGGGCGAGCAGGAAGGAGACCGGGGTGACGAGGACACCGGCGACGAGAGCGGCCAGGTTCTTGTCCACGCCGAGAGCAGTGACAGCCCCGTAGAGGAGGGTTCCCGATGCCACGAGATTGACGATGCTCGACACGGGATAACGCAGGAACGCGTGCCAGGTCGGCTTCGTCCGGCAGGTGACGTAGGAGTTCAGCAGGAACGAACACACGATACCGACCCCGTACCCGAGGACATGCGCCGTCAGATAGGGAATCCATCGGTTCAGAACGGCGTACACCGCGAAGTAGACGGCTGTGTTCACACACCCCACCAGGACGAAACTGCCGAACTGGCGCGCGGTGCCGGGCCGCACGGGGGCGAGCTCGTGCAGCTCCGGGGTGACCGGGGGAGGAGGGCGGTGCGACGGCGCCGGACAGTTCCCGTCGGTCTCCCGCACCACGTACGGCGGGCGGTGCTTCGCCTCCTGGTAGATGCGCCCCACATATTCGCCGATGACCCCGAGAGTGACCAGCTGAATGCCACCGAGGGCCACCACGGCGGTCAGCAGAGTGGCGTAACCGGGCGTGTCGGCGCCGTGCAGGACGACGGTCACCACGGTCCACACCGCGTACGCCAGCGCCGACAGGAACACCCACAGGCCGGTGTAGATGGCCAGGCGGAGCGGACGGTTGTTGAAGGACAGGAGCCCGTCGATGCCGTAGTTCAGCAGCCGCCTGTTTCCCCATTTCGACCGGCCGGCCACGCGTTCGCTGTTGCGGTAGCGGAAGCTGACCGTGTCGAAGCCGATCCAGGAGAAGATCCCCTTCGAGAATCGGTTGCTCTCCGGCAGGGACAGGACGCTCTCCACCGCCCGCCGGGACAGCAGGCGGAAGTCACCCGATCCGTCGAGGAGCTCCACGTCCACGCAGCGGCGGACGACCGCGTAATACGCGTGGCTCAGTGTGCTGCGGACCAGGCCCTCACCCGAGCGGTCGCGGCGTGGGATGACCTGGTCGTAGCCGTGCCGGTGCAGTTCGAGCATGCGGGGGATGAGCTCGGGTGGGTGCTGGAGGTCGGCGTCCATGATCACCACGGCGTCACCCCGCGACATGCGGAGACCGGCGAGTATCGCGGCTTCCTTGCCGAAGTTCCGGCTGAACGCCGTGTAGTGGGTCCGTTCGTCCTGCGCCGCGAAGGAGCTGAGGAGCAGGCGTGTGCGGTCGAGACTGCCGTCGTCCACGTAACAGATCTCGAAGGTCTCTCCCAGCCCCTCCAGGACGGCGACCAGAGCCGCGTGGAAGGACCCGATGCCCTCGGCTTCGTTGAAGCAGGGCACGACGACCGACAGCTGGAGGTCGGTCACGCGACACCTCCGGACGTCCCCGTCCCGGGACCTCGATTGCGGATCGCTCAGTTCCACCACCCCTCGCCCATCCAAGGCCGCGGCCCCTCTCCATCCGCTCCGAACGCGCGGACCGCCGCACTCTTTCGCACGAACGGCGGACCGGTGGGGCGAATGCAGTGCGCGGGATGGGTGGGGGAACGGTTCGTCGAGCCTGCACCGATACGGAAACACCCTGGCAGGGTGCGCCCGCTCGGGCTCACGCCCGGCGGCTGAGGGCCGGGGCCGCAGCGACGCCGAAGCGGACAGGACCGCGTCCGTCGAACAGGGTCATCGGTGGCTCAGCACATTGACGACCCGGCCGTCGGGGTCACGGACGAAGAACCGGCGTACGCCCCACTCCTCGTCCCGCAAGGGGTGCACGATCTCCGCGCCGCTCTCGCGGAGCACGGCATAGGCCGCATCCACGTCGTCGACCTCCACGCTCATGTCCGGCACCACCGGTGCGGTCATGTCATGGCTCATGAAGGTGACCTGCGCCGTGGGACTGGCGGGAGACGCCATCGTCATGACCCATCCGTGGTTCATGAACTCCTCGAACCCGAGGAGTTCGTAGAAGTCCCGGCACTCCTCCATGGCCTCCGAACGGAAGTCGGGCACGACCCTGCGGACGGACACGGGAGACTCCTTCTGACGGGTGCGCGTGTACGTGGCTGATTCTCTCCGGAGAGGCGCCGCGCCGAGCCCGTCGCAACGCGCCTCGGAGCAGGGTTCCCCGTGACTGGTGCCCGGCGGGCGAGGCGGGCACCACGGGTACGGCGACGGGCCGGGCCCCGCCCGGTGTCAGCGCCGTGTGCGGACCAGCAGGTAGACGAAGTACGGCGCACCGATGACGGCCGTCATCAGGCCGGCGCCGAGCTGCGCCGGTGCGATGACCGTGCGCCCTGCCAGATCCGCCAGGCAGACCAGGAGCCCTCCGAGGAGGACGGCGACCGGCACCACCCGTACATGCCGTCGCCCCACGAGGGCGCGCGCCGCGTGCGGGGCGACCAGCCCGACGAAGGCGATCGTCCCCGCCGCAGCCACCGCGGTCGCGGCGAGCAGGACGGACACCACGAGGAAGCCGAGACGCGCCCGGGGCAGACCGAGGCCGAGGAGCCTCGGGGTGTCCTCGTCGAGCGCGACGAGGTCCAGCTCCCGGCGGCGTGTCACCGCCACGACGATGCCGATGGCGAGCACGACGGCGACCGGCACCGCATCGGGCATGGTCCGCCCGTACGTCGAGCCCGACAGCCAGGTAAGGGCCTTCGTGGTGTCGAACGGGTCGCTGAGCACGATGACCAGGCTGATCAGCGCGGCCGCGGCGGAGGACACCCCGAATCCCAGCAGGACCAGCCTGTTCTGACGGAACCCACCCCGCGCGGCCAGTCCGAAGACGAGCGTCGCGGTGACCGCCGCCCCGCCGAACGCCGCCCCCGCGACCTCCCACGAGCCGGGGGACTGCGCGGTGGTGACCAGGAGGACCGCGCCGAGACCGGCGCCTCCGGAGACCCCCAGGATGCCCGGTTCCGCGAGCGGGTTGCGGGTCACCGCCTGCACCAGGGTGCCGGAGAGGGCGAGTGCGGCACCGGCGAGGAGCGCGGCCGTCACCCGGGGCACCCGCGTGTCGAGGACGAAGGTGACGATCCGGCCCGCGCGGCCCTGGGCCCAGTTCACGACGTCACCGAGCAGCAGCTTCGAGTCGCCGAGGAGAACGGCCGCGAGCAGCACCCCCACGAGGACGACGGCGAGCACGGCCACGGTGACGAGGAACGCCCTCCGCCCCGGGATCCGCAGACGGTCCGGCGCGTCCGCCGAGGCGGTGTCCCGGGTGCGGAGCGCCATCACGACGAGGAACACTCCGCCGACCAGGGTCGTGACGACGCCGGTCGGCACCTCCACGGCGGTGTCGGCGGGCACGACCGCGCGCAGCACGACGTCCGAGAGGAGGACGAGCGCGGCACCCACGAGACCCGCCACGGGCATGCTCACCCGGGAGCGGACGAGTCCCCGGAACCGACGGGTGAGCGGGCGGACGAGCGCGGGCGCGCAGAGGCCGACGAAGCCGATCGGACCGGCGAGCGTGACCGCCGCCGCGGAGAGCAGCGTGGCCAGCACGACTGTGGTGACCCGGGTCCCGCGGACGGGGACACCCAGCCCCCGAGCGGCGTCGTCGCCCAGGGCCAGAGCGTCGACGCGGCGAGCGACGAGCAGCAGTCCGACCAGGCCGAAGACGATGACCGGTGCCATCTGGACGACGCCGTCGAACCCGTTCTGGCCGATGCTCCCCTGGTTCCACCGGTAGAGCCCCTCGGTCTGCTGCGGGAAGAGGAGCAGCAGAGCATCGGTCACCGCGTTCAGCCCCAGAGCGAGGGCGGTTCCCGCGAGAACCAGGCGGACGGTGCCCTTGCCGAGCCCGGACAGCCCGAGCACGACGGCCGCGGCGGCGAGCCCGCCGACGAACGCGGCGCCCGACGAGGCGAGGAGCGGGAGGGTGGTTCCCGTGACGGCGAGCACCCCGAGCGCCAGGTAGGAGCCGGCGTTCACGGCGAGGGTGTCCGGCGCGGCGAGCACGTTCCGGCTGACCGCCTGGAGGGCGGCGCCGGCCATGCCGAGGGCCAGTCCGACGAGGACGGCGGCGACCATCCTGGGCAGCCGGGACGCGATGACGACGGAGGCGTCCCCGGCGTCGGCGTTGCCTGTGAGGGCGTTCCAGACCTCCGACGCGCCGACATCCGCGGTGCCCTGGGTGATGTCGACGGCGGAGAGGACCATGACCAGCAGCACGAGCGTGGCCGCCACGGGGACCGCGCCCGCCGTGGCCGCGGTGGTGCGGTCACGGCCGACCGCGGTCTTGTCGATGACGGCCACGGCGCGCTACTTCGTCAGCGCGTCGACGAGGGAGTCGATGTACGCCTCCATCGAGCGGGGACCACCGAACATCCAGACGCCGTCGGGCAGCCGGTGCACGTTGCCGTCCTTCACGAAGGGCAGCGACTTCCACACGGCGTTCTTCGCGAGCGGGCCGGTGAACGTGTCACCGTCGGCGTCGTTGGCGACATAGGTGAACTGGACGTCGCCGAGACCGGTGAGGCCTTCGACGTCGGTGGTGGCGAGGCCGTAACTCGCGTCGCCCTTCACCTTCCAGGCGTTCTTCAGGCCGAGCTTCTCGTTGACGGCGCCCAGGAGGGACGTGCCGGTGTAAGCGCGGATGGAGACCTGGTTTGACGCCTCGTAACCGTCGGCGGAGGCGATCTCGGCGCCGCCGAGACCGGCGTCCTCGAGGGCCCTCTTCCCGTCGGAGAGACTCGCCTCGAAGTCCTTCTTGAGGGCGTCCGCCTCGGTCTCCTTGCCCGTGGCCTTCGCTATGAGGTCGACGCTCTCCGTCATGGAGCCGATCTGGTCGGCGCCGTCGGCGGCCGTCAGTTCCAGGACGGGCGCGACCTTGCGGAGCTGCTTCACGACGGCCGGGGCGAGGTCGGTGGTGGCGACCACGAGGTCGGGTGCGAGCGCGGCGACGGTGTCGATGCTCGGCTCGCCGCGGGTGCCGATGTCCTTGGGGTCACCGGTGAGCGGGGCCGCGGTGTTCCACGCGGTGTAGCCCTTCACGTCGGCGACGCCCACGGGGGTGACCCCGAGGGCGACCAGGTCCTCCACCACGTTCCACTCGGTGGCGACGACCTTCGTGGCGGGACCGTCGAGGGTCACCTTCGTGCCCTTGGCGTCGGTGAGGGTGATCTTCCCTGCGGGCTTCTTCGAAGCCGCGGCGTCGTCGGAGGACGGCTCCGTGGTCCCGCAGGCTGCCAGGGAAAGGGCGGCGACGGCGACGGTGGCCGTGGCGAGGAGGTGGCGTCTCATGAGGAGGTGCTGAGCCTTTCGGATCTGGAGTGGTGGCGGCCGATCGCGCGGGTGCGCAGCCTGCCGGTGGAGGGGTCGGTGCCCACGTCGATGCGGATGCCGTAGACGTCCGACAGGAGTTCCGGCGTGAACACGTCCTCGGGCACACCGTCGGCGACGATGCGTCCGGCGTGCAGCAGGGCCACGCGGTCGGCGACGGCCGCGGCCTGGTCGAGGTCGTGGAGGACGACGCCCACGGCGATCCCGTGGTCGTCGGCGAGATCGCGTATCAGGTCGAGGAGTTCGACCTGGTAACGGAGATCGAGGTAGGTGGTCGGCTCGTCGAGGAGCAGCACTCCTGTCTCCTGTGCGAGACAGCTCGCGAGCCACACGCGCTGGAGCTGTCCGCCGGAGAGCTGTTCGACACCACGGCCGGCGAGGTCCTCCACGCCGGTGAGGCCGAGCGCCCGGTCCACCGCGGCGGTGCCGCGCGGGTCCGGCCGGCCCCAACGGCCCCGGTAGGGGTAGCGGCCGAAGTCGACGACGTCCCGGACGGTCAGTCCGCCCGGCGTGGACCGGGACTGCGTCAGGAGCGCGACGCGCCGCGCGAACTCGCGGGCGCCGAGCGCGAAGCCGTCGGTGGCCTCATCCGTTCCCGCATCGACCGTGAGCGAGCCGTGGCGCGCCGTCTGGAGCCGGGCGAGCGTGCGCAACAGCGTCGACTTCCCGCTGCCGTTGGGTCCCACGAGTGCGGTCACCTCGGCGGGCCGCAGGGTGATGCCCGCAGCGTGGACGACGTCGACCCGGCCGTACGCCACGGTCACCCCCTCGGCGGTCAGCCCATGGCCACGCGCACGGGGCACACCGGCAGCCACGGGGGCAGCCACAGCACTGGAAGTGCTCTCACCAGCTCTCATGACCTTAGGTTAGCCTGCCCTTAGAAGCTGGTCGACGCTGCCCTCCCGTAACGGGGAGGTCAGGCTCCCGTGTGGGGGTGATGACGCCCGGTCGGGGCTCGGACCAGGCGTTCGAGGCCCTCGGCGTGCCTGCTCCGGTCGATACGGATGTCGTCGGCCGAGCGCTCGGGGAAGCCAGGGACAGTGGGTGCGGCGCAGCCGGCTCCGGCGCCCGGACAGGGCGACCCGCGCGGGTTGGTCTCGGGGCGGGGGCTGACGAACCTTCAGTGAAGTGAGGCTAACCTGAGTGCGCAACAAGGCGTCGGGGCCTCCGTCTTGGAGCAGCCGCTTTCTTCGGCGTACTTACCCGGCCCCCGGTTCCCCCGCGTCCTCCGGCGGATTACCCACACGATGGGAGCGACATGTCACAGGTTCCGCCTGACGGCGCACCACCTGCGTCACACCGCAGGCCCTCTGCCCTTACCGCCCTGCCCCGACGCCGGCCGGAAGCGGGCCCTCGGTGAGCGGCACCGACACCCGCCTCGCCCCGGCCACCCTGCGCACGGCGGCGGGCGGCGAGTCCGGCCGGTGGCTCGCCGCGCGGTGTCGTGAGGCGCCGTGGCTCACGACAGCCACCGTGCTCGCCACGGTGGCCGGGGCGGCCCTCCAGGTGATTCCGGTGCTCCTGCTCGGCCGGGTGGTCGACGGCGTGGTCCAGGGCGACGGGCACTCGGTCCTGGTCACCACCGGGGCTCTTATGATGGCGGCCGCGCTGCTCGGCGCGGCGGCCACCGCGATGTCGACCTACCTGATCGGGCGGCTGGGTGCGGAGCTGCTCGCACAGTTGCGGGAGGCTGCCGTCCGGGCGGTTCTGGGGATGCCGAGCGCAAGAGTCGAGCAGGTCGGCAGGGGTGACGTGCTGTCCCGGGTCGGCGACGACGTGGCCGTGCTGTCCAGGGGCATCCGCACGGCCGTCCCCACGGTGTTCACGGCAGGCGTGCTGGTCGCCATCGCCACGGCCGGCATGTTCGGACTCGACTGGCGGCTCGGCCTGGCGGGTGCCGGCGCGCTGCCCGCCTACGCCCTGGCCCTGCGCTGGTATCTGCCCCGGTCGGCCCCGCTCTACCGGCGACAGCGGACGGCCCAGGGCGACCGGGCGCAGGTGTTGATCAGCGGTCTGAACGGGATCGACACCGTCCGGGCGTACCGACTCGAGGGGTACTTCCGCGAGCAGGTCACGGCCAGGTCGTGGCGCGTACGTGATCTCGGCATCGACGTCTTCCGCATCTTCGGCCGGTTCGTAGGCAGGGAGAACCGGGCCGAGTTCATCGGGCTCGTCCTGATTCTCGTGGTGGGGTACGCCCTGTTGGAGACCGGCGCCGCGACCCTGGGCGAGGTGTCGGCGGCGCCGCTCATGTTCCACCGGCTGTTCACTCCGCTGGGAGCCATCATGTTCACCTTCGACGAGGCGCAGAAATCGGGCGCGAGCCTTACCCGGTTGGTCGGGGTGCTGGGGGAGCCCGCAGAGGTCCGGCTGGTGGGCGACACCTCGGTGGCGCCTGCGGACGCCACCGAGTACCCGGTGAAGGTGGAGGGGCTCACCTTCCGCTATCCCGGCTCCGAGGAACCGGTTCTCCGGGACGTCAGCCTGACGATCCCGGCCGGCGGTTCGCTCGCCCTGGTGGGCGCGTCAGGCGCGGGCAAGTCGACCCTGGCCGCGCTGATCGCGGGCATCGGCGCCCCGCAGGCCGGTTCGGTGCGTGTCGGGCCGGTGGACCTCGCCGATCTCGACGAGGCCGGCGCGCGGGCCCTGGTGAGCATTCTGACGCAGGAGACGTACGTGTTCTCCGGGCCGCTCGCGGACGATCTGCGGCTGGCCGCGCCGCAGGCGACCGATGCCGAACTGACGGACGCGCTGCGGACGGTCGGCGCCGATCAGTGGGCCGACGCACTCCCCGACGGCCTGGACACCGTGGTCGGCGAGGGCGGTCAGCGCCTGGACACCACGAAGGTCGCCCAGATCGCCCTGGCCCGGCTGGTGCTGAACCGGGCACCGGTGGTGGTGCTCGACGAGTCGACGGCGGAGGCGGGCAGCGAGGGCGCCGCCGAACTGGAGAGGTCCGTGCGGGCCGCGTGCGCGGGCCGGACCACGCTGTTCGTGGCGCACCGGCTGACCCAGGCGACGGCGGCGGACAGGATCGCCGTGCTGGACGCGGGACGCCTGGTGGAGGAGGGAACCCATGAGGAACTGGTGGCCCGAGGCGGACCGTACGCGCGCCTGTGGCGTGCCTGGCGCGAGGGCAGCGAGACTCCGCCGGGCTCGGGCCGGTCCAACTCTCCTACGCTGTGAGGACGATGTGTCCTCGATGACGGATGCCACCGCTCGCTCCGCCCCGCCGTCCCGCACGCCCCCGGACGGCCCCCGCGGGCGGACGGAGGCCGCTGCGAAGCGGTCCTGCGATCCGAGACCCGCTCACCCCGCGAACCCCGGAAGCGACTGCCGGCGACTCTGATGACGACTCCTTATCCGCAGCGGCCCCGCCAGGGGGCCGACATCCTCCGGACCGCACTGCGCCGCAACGTCGGTGCCATGACCCGGGGCACCGTCCTGATGGGCCTCTACCAGGCGGGTGAGACCGCCTTCCCCATCGCGCTCGGCCTGATCGTCGAGCACTCCCTGCAGGAGCGCAGCCTCGGCTCGCTCGGCCTGTCCATCGGTGCGCTCGCCGTGATCATCACGACCGTGTCCCTGTCGTGGCGGTTCGGCATGCGCGTCCTGCAGGAGGCCAACACGACGGAGGCGCACCGCTGGCGGGTGCGGGTCGCGGCCTGCGGACTCCAGCCGGTGGCCGGGGACGTCGCTCTGAAGTCCGGCGAGGTGCTGACCATCGCGACCGAGGACGCCGACCAGACCGCCGACATCATCGAGGTGGTGCCGCTGCTGATCAGCTCGCTGGTCGCGGTGCTCGTCGCGGCGGTCGCGCTGGGCCTGGCCGACATCCGGCTCGGCCTGCTGGTCATCGTGGGAACCGTCGCGATCCTCTCGGTCCTGAGCGTGATGTCCAAGCGGATCGGCACCGGCACCAGGGAACAGCAGGCCCGCGTGGCACGGGCCGGCGCCAAGGTCGCCGACCTGATCACCGGCCTGCGCCCGCTGCACGGCTTCGGCGGCAACCATGCCGCGTTCACGTCCTACCGCGCGGTCAGTACGGACGCGAAGCACCAGGCGGTCACCGTCGCCAAGGTGAACGGCGCGTACGCGGGTACCGCACTGGCCCTCAACGCGGCCCTGGCCGCCGCCGTCACGCTGACGGCGGGCTCGCTCGCCTTCGACTACCGGATCACGATCGGGGAACTCGTCATGGCCGTGGGACTGGCGCAGTTCGTCATGGAACCGCTCAAGCTGTTCTCGGAGATGCCGAAGTACGTGATGACGGCGCGCGCGTCAGCCGAGCGCATGGCGCTGGTCCTGTCCGCCCCGCAGATGTCGGCACCGGGGCGGGGCCGCCCCTCCGGGGGCGGGGACCTGGAGATCGACTGCGTGCGTCACGGGTCCCTGCGCGAGTTGAAGTTCCACGTGACCGCGGGCGAGTTCGTGGCGATCGCCGCCTACCAGCCGCGAGCGGCGGCCGACCTCGCGTCGATCCTGGCCGTGAACGTTCCGCCCCACGCCTACGGGGGAGCGGTACGGGTCGGCGGGCAGGAGATCGCGGACCTGGCGATCGAGGCGGTCCGCGAGCACATGCTGGTGAACCCGTACGACGCGGAGATCTTCGCAGGCACCCTCCGTACGAACATCGACCCGTCGGGCACCGGCCGGGCGGTCCCCGAGGCCGTTGAGGCGTCCATGCTGACCGACGTCGTGGCCCTCCACCGCGAAGGACTCGACCACAGCGTCCGCGACCGCGGCGCCAATCTCTCCGGGGGACAGCGCCAACGGCTGTCCCTCGCCCGCGCCCTCGCCGCCGACACCGACGTGCTGGTTCTCCACGACCCGACCACAGCTGTCGACGCGGTCACCGAACAGCTCATCGCCCGCAATCTCGCCAAGATGCGCCGGGGCCGCACCACCGTCGTGATCACCAGCAGTCCTGCCGTCCTGGATGCCGCCGACAGGGTGCTCGTCCTCGACGACGGCGTCATCACCACCGAGGGCACCCACCGCACCCTCCTTGCCACCGACGAGGCCTACTGTCGTGCGGTGGCGCGGTGAACGGCCCCGACGGAACGGCCACGGAGGCCTCACGCCAAGCCGTCGGCGATCCGGAGCGGTTCAAGCCGGGGAGGCGGTGACCCGGGGGCCGGGCTTCATGCTTCCCTCAGAAGGCAAACCGGGCGCGAACGGTCTTGCCGGGGGCCTGCACCGCGGGTCGGGGTCAGCCGGGTGGCGAGGTGGCGGTCCCATGTGCCGGCCGAACCCTCCGCTGCCACCGTCGAGTTCAGGAGTGCGCTCGCGCGGGCGGACCGGGCTCGGGTCACTCACCGCTGTCGGAGCTGTCGCCCCGGACGAGGGGTGCCGTGCGGTGTGACGACTCAAAGGATCGTCCGGTCGTTCGTGCGGTTTCACCCCATCTGCGGGTACGCCGACTGAGTACGGGCACTCAGGCCCGCGGCGCACTCACGGACCACGATGGGGGTCACCACTTTCCGAGTCCGGGAGTACGTGTCGCATGCTCAGTCGCCTCGCCCATGCCCTGGTACCCGCCGTCGGTCGGCTGACGGTCACCACCGACAGCGGTGCCGCCTTCGCGCAGGGGAGCATCATCGCCGCGAACCACAGCTCCCTGGCCGACCCCGCCGTGGTCCTCGCGGCCCTGCGCCGCCTCGGCGTCGAGCCGGCCGTCCTGGCCGCTGCGGGTCTCTGGCGCATCCCCCTGCTGGGCCGTGCGCTGGCCCGTGAGGGACACATCCCCGTGCACCGGCACGACGAACGCGCCGGTGACGCCCTCGACGGCGCCGCCGAAGCCCTCGCCCGGGGCCGCCTCGTCCTGATCTACGGCGAGGGCGGCATCCCGCTCCGCAAGGACGCGGGAGAGGCCGCCCCGGAAGCCTTCCGCAGCGGACTGGCCCGACTCGTGCACCGGACCGGGGCCCCCGTCATTCCCCTGGGGCAGGCCGGCTCCCGCCGTATCACGTCGGGCAGTTGGGCCAAGCAGATCGCGGGCCTGGGCACCGCCCCGCTGCGAAGGCCCGGCCTCCATGTCCACGTGGGGGCGCCGATCACGCTGAAGGGCGACCTGCCTGACCGCACCGTCCACGCCCGTGCGGCGGTGACCGCTGCGTGGCGGGAGGCGGCCGAGCGTCTCGGCGAGCCCATCACCCTCGCCGCGTGACGGCGGGACAGCGGCGGAGAGCTGCCCACGGCCGGTACGCTCCGGGCAACTCGGACGAGGCGTCGTCGCGTCACCTCGGCGGGTCGCTCCGGCCGGGCAGCATCCGGCCGCGGATCGCGCGTGGGGACCCGCCGAGTTCGCGGTGGCACGCCTTGTTGAAGGCCTGGAGGTCGCTGATGCCCACCGAGCAGGCGATCGCCTGAATCGACATCGTCGACTCACGCAGCAGGTGATCGGCGTGGTCCAGGCGGCGATGCCGGATGTAGGCCGCAACGGTCGAGCCGGTCTCGGCGCGGAAGAGGCGCGTCAGATGGCTGTGGGAGACGCCGCTGCGCCGGGCGATCTCCGGGACCGTCAGCGGGGCGGCGAGATTGGCCTCGATGTGAGCCATGGCCGAGGCGACCGCTCCGTGTGCGCCGCCCGGACGCTCACGTCCGGCAAGCCGAGCGACCCGCCACAGCACCGTCCACATTTCGGCCGTCGCCTGGGCCGGTGCCCCCGGCATGGCGGCGAGCGCCCGGCGCAACAGCCCCGAGACGACCGGGGCCTCCGTTCCGGCGTCCTGCATGACGGGTACCCGGTGACACTCTCCGGCGTCCGGCACCTGCAGATGCGCGTACAGGTGTTCCGACCGGCCGCGGTAGTCGAAGGTCGCCTCGGTGCCGGGCGGGATCAGGCTCACCCGGCCTGGCGCGATGGCATGCCGCCCGCCGCCGACGGTGAGGTGTCCGGTGTACCCGTACAGGTGCAACTGCCACAGGTCAGGCAGCCGGAAGACGTCACGCAGACCGCTGACGCCGTGTACGCCGACTCCGATGTTCACCACGACGGGAGGTTCGGCCAGGGACAGCGAAACCCGATCCATGACGAAAATCTACCAGTGGAGGGCGAACAGAACCCATGTCCTGACCGCAGCGTGATCCTACGGTTGGCACATGACGACCAGAGCACACCTTCTGACTTCGGTCCAGGTCGCACGCTTCGTCGCGAGCGGATCCCTGCGCATGGACGCAGTGGTGCCGCCCGAGATGAACGAGCGGGCGGTGGGGGTCCTGGACGCGGGGATACCTCCGGTGCCCCACGGGACGCCGCTCGCCGAGGCGTTCCCCCCAGGATCCTTCGCACAGCGGCTCACCTCGCTGCCGGCCGTGGCCGGCGCGATCCGGAGCCTCGTGGGTCCTGAACCGACCGTCGACCACCACGCCGTCCACGTACGCGAACCGCACCAGGGCTTCGCCCAGCCGCTGCACGGCGACGCCATCATCGACGTCCGCCCGGACGCCTTCGACATCCAGCTCATGTACTACCCGCACGAGGTCACCGCGGACATGGGCGGCACCCTGAGCGTGCCCGGCAGCCACCTGCGCCGTACCAACGAGACCGACACGGGCCGCTACCAGAACCTTCGGGGCCAGACCCGGCTCGTGTGCCCGGCCGGTACGGTCGTCCTCCTCCACCACGGCATCTGGCACGGCGGGCGCCGGAACGACAGCGACGTGCCCCGGTACATGTTCAAGATCCGGTTCAACCCGACGGTTCCGCAGGTCCGGCTCTGGAACACCGACGACCTCGGCGCCCCGCAGGTGGAGAGCGAACTCCGGGCCGGCTTCGGCTGGTACGAGGCGGCCGCCGGCCGTCTGGAGGTCCACAACCGGGTTCTCCTCTGGCGGGCGCTCACCGGCGACGACACCTTCGACATCGACTACTGGGTCACGCGGGTCACCAACCGGCCGGCCCTGGGGAGGCACGCATGAGACAGCAGGTCCTGATCCTCTTCCTGGCCAACTCGGCGCTCGACGCGGACGTGGTCGGCTGGTCGGCCTACGACGGCACCGGCCGGACCCGTCCGACCACGGGCGACGGCGACGAGCCGCCCTACGAGACCGGCCTGGACGCCCTGATGGACGGCTGGCGCCTGATCCAGGCCTCCCAGCTGATCCCGCCGCATCCAGGACATGAGTACGACACCTCCTTCCTCAAGCACGAGTTCATCTTCGAGAAACTGCACCAGGACCCCGCGGCGGAGGAGGTCTGGTCGTAGAAGGGCGGGTCGTGCGACGGGGCCCCGCGGTACTGGGGCGCCCCGTCGCACAAGTGGGACCTGCCACCGTGGAAGACACCGGAGGTGCCTGCGAGACGGGCCGGAATCGACAGCGGCGGAGGCCGGGGGCGGCGACCCGGCTGCGGCCGTTCACGGACAGCATGTTGCCCAGGAACGAAGCGAGTTCGGCTTTCCCGGACCGAACGCGTCGTGGACGGCGGCTTTCACGGCGTCGGCAGGCTCCGGGATCATGGGTACCGGCGCCGCACCACGAACACGGCCCCATGACGCGAAGGAGAGGTCCCCGTGGCCGACCCCAGGAACTACATCATCGAGTCGTTGGACACCGGGCTGCGGCTCATGCGGCTCTTCCTCACCCATGACACCCTGTCGGTCACCGACGCGGCACGTGAGCTGGAAGTGGCCCGCTCCACCGCGCACCGCGTGCTCAGCACCCTCGAGTCGCGCGGCTTCGCGACCCGCGACACCTCGGGCCGGGGCTACTCCGCAGGACCCGAGCTGGTCACGCTGGGCCGCCCGGCCGGATACGCCCCCGGGATCAGGGCCCGGCTCCAGGTGGTGCTCGACGCGGCCGCGGCGGCGACCGGGGAGACGATCAGTGCCGCCGCCCTGATCGGCGACCAGGTGATCATCACGGACGGCCGTGAGTCGCCGCACCCCGTACGCTCCGTACTGGAGACCGGCCGTGCGCACCCCGCGCACGCCACCTCGGCGGGCAAGGTCCTGCTCGCCCAGCTGACCACCGATCAGGTATGCGCCCTCTACCCGGAGGAGCGGCTGCCCGGAGTCACCGGCCGCACCCAGACCTTTCGTACCGCGCTGCTCTCCGAACTCGCCGGTGTCCGTGCTCTGGGCCGGGCCGAGAGTGCCGGCGAGTCGGTGCGCGGGATGAACGCCGTGGCGGTGCCGCTCGCCGGCAGCAGTTGGCGCGACAGGCTCGCCCTGATGGCGACCATGCCGGCGGACCGTGGCGGCGAATCCGAGCTGGCCCGGCACGCCGTGGCACTGCGGAGTGCGGCGGGGCTGCTGCCGGCCCCGCCCGCCTGACCCGTGGCCAGGCGCATCCGCCGCGTCCACCTCTGCCTTCACCGCACCCGAGGAAGAACCGCTCGACGGGCACGCGTCCTCGCTCCCTCCGGGCAGACGGCCGGCCGGACTCGATGCGGGCGCCGTTCCCGCCGGCCCCTCCTCCGAGGCCGGCGTCGCAGTGACGTTCGACGTGATGGGTCCGACCTCTCCCCGTCACAGGTCCGGCCGCTCTCGCGCTACCCCCTGTGCGACTGCCGACGAGCCGTGCGGCATGGGCGGGCGCTCCGTGGCCACCTCCGACGGCCCACCGGGTGAGAGGAGTTGGCGGGAACACCGGGCTTGCGCAAAAGTCTGGAAGAACTTGCAGAGATCCTTGACGACAGCACATGCGGAGCGGCAGGCTCCCAACCGTTCCCCCCACGGCAGCCCGGCGCGTGGCTGTCTTCGAGGGCACAGCCGTGCCCTGTCGTCGAAGGAGCCGCACATGCAGCACCGATCCCGCCTGATCGGCGGAACACTGGCCGGCGTCATGACCGTCGCCGGACTCGCCACGCTCGCCCCCTGGCAGTCACAGGCGACACCGCCGGGCGAGAGGACCGTCACCGTCACCATGTTCGAACGGCCGTACGCGGAAGTGGCGTCCGCCTGCACCGGCGGGCTCGGCCCCGCAGGCTACGGCTACGTACAGGTGTCACCCGCCACCGAGCACATCCAGGGCGACCAGTGGTGGACCTCGTACCAGCCGGTCAGCTACAGGATCGCGGGCCGCCTGGGTGACCGCGACGCGTTCGCCTCCATGGTGGAGGCCTGTCACGCCGCAGGCGTCAAGGTCATCGCCGACGCCGTCGTCAACCACATGGCCGCCGGTTCCGGGACGGGCACGGGCGGAACGGCCTACACGAAGTACGACTACCCCGGCTACTTCCAGGATGCGGACTTCCACACCTGCCGCACCGACATCAAGGACTACGCGAACCGCGGCGACGTACAGAACTGCGAACTGGTGGGGCTGTCCGACCTGGACACCGGGAAGGACGAGGTCCGCTCCACCATCGCCGCGTACCTCGACGACCTGCGGTCCATGGGAGTCGACGGCTTCCGCATAGACGCGGCCAAGCACATGGCCGCCGACGATGTCGCCGCCATCAAGGGGAAGATGAGCGATCCGGGATTCTGGGTGTCGGAGGTCATCCACGGGGGCGGCGAAGCCGTGCAGCCCGAGGAGTACGCGGGTATCGGTGACGTGGACGAATTCCGGTACGGGGGACACCTCAGGAGTGCCTTCCAGGGCGGCGGCCTCGATCAGCTGAGGTCCGTCGCCGAGGGCAAGCTGAGCAGCGCCTCGGCGCGTACGTTCGTCGACAACTGGGACACCGAACGCAACGGGTCGACGCTGACCTACAAGGACGGCGCGGCGTACACCCTCGCCAACGTCTTCATGCTCGCCTCACCGTACGGTTCCCCGAACGTGTACTCCGGCTACGAGTGGTCCGACAAGGACGCCGGACCGCCGAGCGGCGCCGACGGCTGGACGGACACACACGCTCAGCAGGCGATCACCGGACTGGTCGGTTTCCGCAACGAGGTGGGCCCGGCCGAGCTGACCGACTGGTGGGACAACGGCGGGAGCGCGATCGCCTTCGGCCGTGGTGACAAGGGATTCGTCGCCGTCAACAACGGGGAAGGTGCCCTCGCCGAGACCTTCGCGACCTCCCTGCCCGGTGGCACGTACTGCAACGTCGCCGCGGCGGCGCCGGACGACTGCGACGCCGACACCGTCACGGTCGGCTCCGACGGCACCCTCCAGGCGGAGGTGCCGGCCCGCGCAGCACTGGCCCTGCACACCGGAGCCCGGACGGACTGACACAGGACCCGGACACACCCCACACGGACGACGGCGCGCAGGACGGGCACGCTCTGCCCTGCGCGCCGTGGCCGGACCGGGCCCCGGAACCGGAGCCCCGCCACCATCCCCGAACCGAAAGGCGCGACCAGTTCATGCGCAAGGCGACCGACGTTCTCGTGCTGGGTGGTGCGGGGGTGGACACCATCGTCCATGTCCCCGAACTGCCGTTGCCCTTCGCCGACAGCTACATGATCCGGCCAGGCATCGAGACCCGCGCGGGACAGAGCGGGGACTTCGTCGCGCTCGGGCTCCACTCCCTCGGCCTGCGTACGCACCACCTCGACATGATCGGCGACGACCACGAGGGCGACCTCGTCCGCGCCTTCCACCGTGACCGCGGCATCCCGCTGACGGAGGTCCTCCTGCCCGGCGGCACCAGACGCGCGGTCAACCTCGTCGGTCCTGACGGGCGACGGCTGTCCCTCTACGACGCCGCCCGGTCCGGCGACGCGGACCGCTTCGAGGAGTCGACGGTGCGCGAGCTCGCCGCAGGCGCACGCCATGCCCACGTCGTCATCACGCATCCGTGCGCCGACACCCTGCCGGTGCTCCGCGAGGCCGGTGTGACCATCTCCACGGACCTGCACAACTGGGACGGCATCGACCCCTACCACGAAGCGTTCGCCCTCCACGCGGACCTGGTGTTCCTGTCCACCACCGCACTGTCCGATCCCGAACGCACCATGCGTGACATCGCGGCACGGGGACGGGCCCGCATCGTCGTCGCGACCGCGGGTGCCGAGGGGGCCTACCTGCTGTACGACGGCGATGTGACGCACACACCCGCCGTCACACCTCCCGCTCCGGTGGTGGACTCCAACGGTGCCGGCGACGCCTTCGCCTCCGCGTTCGTCCTCGGCCTGCTGAACGGCGAACACCCCGGACGCTGCGCTCTGTACGGGACCGTGGCCGGCGCCCACGCCTGCACCGTCTCCGCAACGCGTACCGACGCCATCGGCCGGGAGGAGCTTTTGGCCAGGGTCACCGGGATCGAGAGCGAGCGGACGGCGGACCTGGGGGAGGACACCCAAGGGCCCTTCCCTCAGCGCAGCACGCGATAGGTCACGTGGGTCACGGACTCCGCTGCTCGCGACTCCACCTGCTCAAGGTCCAGGGGTGGCACCCCGGCGAAGAGCCGTGTGCCGACGCCGAGGGTGAACGGCACGATGTGCAGCCGCAGTTCGTCGATCAAGCCTGCCGCCAGGTACTGGTTGACGGTCGTCGCACCCCCGTGGACCGACACGTAGCGGTCCCCGGCCGCCGCGCGGGCCTGCCGCAGCGCGGATTCGATGCCGTCGGTGACGAAGTGGAACGTGGTGCCGCCATCCATCGGCTGTGGACTGCGCGGGTGGTGGGTGAGCACGAAGACCGGTGTGTGGTACGGCGGATCATCGCCCCACCAGCCCTTCCACTGCCGGTCCCATGCGCCGCGTACGGGGCCGAACATGTTGCGTCCCATGATGAAGGCGCCGACCGTGGCCAGGCGGTCGAGCTCGGCCTGCCGCCGCTCGGGGGTCTCGAACATCCAGGCGTGCAGTCTGCCGCCCCACCCATCGCTCGCATCGTCACCGAACGGGCGCTGCTCGGTCTGGTCGAGACCGGCCGCGTATCCGTCGACGGAAACCGAGAGGTCGCAGATCACCTTGCTCGGACGCTCTGTCACTGTGCCGTCCTCATCGTGGGGCCTTCGGCCGCCCTCGCGGTGGGCCGCCGATCCGTTCACTGCCGATGTGTTCACTATCGAAGGCGAGCCGTCCCGGGCGCGCGAACTCGCCGCTTCGAAAGAATGTCGGAACCGGCCGACCCGGCGGCCCGGCCTCCAGGCCGGTGAAGGAAGATGAGCAATGGATCTTCCTTCCGGATCCCTGACACCTGGAGACAAGAGTGACCGGCCGCGCCCCTTCCCTGTTCTTCCGACGCAGGCGCGTGGTCGCCGGTGTGGCGACGGGCCTCGCCTCCGCCCTCGCGGTGGGCGTGCTGGCGGGCTGCTCCGCCGAGGGCGGAGACTCCGGCGCCGCCGGACTTCCGCACCGGACCAGGGCCGCCGAGGTTCTTCTGCCGACGGCCGGCATGGTGTTCGACTATCAGATCGGCGGCGGCTACACGCCGCCCGACGGGGTGCGGGCGGTGTCCCGCGACCGCGAGGACGAGCCGGTACCCGGCCAGTACAACGTCTGCTACGTCAACGCCTTCCAGGTCCAGCCCGGCGCACTGGACTGGTGGAAGGACACCCACCCGGACCTCCTGCTGCACGACGGTGAGGGGGAACTGATCATCGACGAGGGGTGGGGCGAAGCTCTCCTGGACACCTCCACGGCCGACCGGCGCACCCAACTCGCGGAGATCGTCGGGGAGTGGATCGACGGCTGCGCGAAGAACGGTTTCCAGGCGGTGGAGCCGGACAACCTCGACTCCTTCGAACGGTCGAAGGGCGAGCTCACGCAGGAGCACAACGCCGCGTTCGCGCAGGCACTTGCCGCGCGTGCCCACCGCGACGGCCTGGCGATCGGCCAGAAGAACACCACCGACCTGCTCGACCGGCATGCCGCGATCGGATTCGACTTCGCGGTGACCGAGGAATGCGCGCAGTACGACGAATGCGATGCGTACGCCGACGCGTACGACGACCGTGTGTTCGCGATCGAATACGAGGGAGAGGGCGATGTGGGCTTCGACGAGAGCTGTGCCGCCTGGGGCGACAGGATCTCCCTCGTCCTGCGCGACCTCGATGTGCTCCCCGCCGGTGAGAAGGGGCATGTGTTCCGGACCTGCTGACTCCGGCACCCGCGCACCGTAGGGCCCCGGGCGCGCCCGATCCGACCCGAGGTGTTGGGCGGAGCTCCTGACCGTGGGTGGGGTCGCGTCAGCCGGTGGCCGAGGCCGGCCCGACTACCGCCGGTGCTCCGGCCCTGCCCTGACCGGCCGCGCGGCTCCAGGCTGTTTCGCGCAGCAGGCGGAGGCCGTTGAGGCCCACGATGACGGTGGAGCCCTCGTGCCCCAGCACGCCCAGCGGCAGCGGAAGGTGGGCGAAAAGGTCCCAGGCGACCAGGACGAAGATGAACGAACCGGCGAGGACCAGGTTCTGCACGACCAGCCGGCGGGTGGCCCGGGAGAGGGCGACGACCGTGGGCACGGCGGCCAGTTCGTCGCGGATGATGACGGCGTCCGCGGTCTCCAGGGCGAGATCGGACCCGGCCCGCCCCATCGCGATCCCGACGTGCGCGGCGGCCAGCGCGGGTGCGTCGTTGACTCCGTCGCCCAGGACCAGAACCCTGTGGCCGGCCCGCTCACGCTCGCGGACGACGGCCGCCTTGTCCTGGGGGAGGAGCCCGGCCCGCACGTCGGTGATGCCGGCCTCGACGGCCAGCCGGGCGGCGGAGCGCGGATTGTCCCCGGTCAGCAGCATGGGGGAGCCGCCGGTCAGCCGGGCCAGTGAGGTGACGGTGGCCGCCGCGTCGCGCCGGATGCGGTCGGCGATGCCCAGGACACCGACCGGCAGGCCGTCGCGCAGGACGAGTACCGCCGTGCACCCGGTCTCCTCCAGTGCGACGGCTTCGGCTGCGGCTCGGGACGCCGCGGGCGATCCGGTGTCGTGAAGCAGCCGGGTGGGGGAGCCGACCGCGATGCGGTGGCAGCCGACGGTGGCGGTGACACCTGTGCCCGGGGCCGAGATGAACTCCGAAGCCGGGAGCAGCGGCAGGCCACGCTCCCGGGCCGCACTCACGACGGCGTGGGCCAGGGGGTGTTCACTGGGGTGCTCGGCCGCGGCGGCCAGTGCCAGCAGTGCGTCGTCGGTGAGTCCCGCTCCGGGCAGGGAGCGGACGGCGGCGATGCGGGGGGCACCCTCCGTGAGGGTTCCGGTCTTGTCCAGGGCTACCGTATCGGCCTGTCCGAGGCGCTCCATGACGACTGCGGACTTGACGAGGACGCCGTGGCGCCCCGCGTTTGCCATGGCTGAGAGCAGGGGC
Source organism: Streptomyces sp. NPDC005752 (assembly GCF_040630715.1). Classification (NCBI taxonomy): domain Bacteria; kingdom Bacillati; phylum Actinomycetota; class Actinomycetes; order Kitasatosporales; family Streptomycetaceae; genus Streptomyces; species Streptomyces sp. NPDC005752. Next base: position 47,372 of record NZ_JBEXYB010000027.1, read on the forward strand.
GGCATGGTCGCGAGGACCACGGCGCAGGGGGAGGCCACGATCATGAACGTCATGGCGCGCAGCAGGCTGCCTGTCAGGTCGTCGCCGAATGCGAGGGGTACGAGGAAGACGGCCAGGGTCGCGGCCACCATTCCGAGCGAGTAGCGCTGCTCGACCTTCTCGATGAACAGCTGGGTGGGTGCCTTGGTCCGGGAGGCCTCCTCGGTCATCGCGACGATGCGGGCGATCACCGATTCGGAGGCGTCCCGTTCGACGGCGACCTTCAGCGTGCCCGTACCGTTCAGCGTCCCGGCGAACACCTCGTCCCCGGGTTCCTTGGGTGCCGGCAGCGGTTCGCCGGTGATGGTGGCCTGGTCGACGTCGCTGGCACCGGCGAGGACCCGGCCGTCGGCGCCGACGCGTTCACCGGGCCGGATCCGGATGACATCACCGACCACGAGGTCCTCGGTGGCGACGTTCTCCTCCTCGTCACCCGCGGTGACGCGTGAGGCCGTGGCCGGGGCGAGGTCGAGGAGTCCGCGGACCGCGTCCTGGGTGCGCGCGGTGGCCAGCGCCTCGAGTGCGCCGGAGGTCGCGAAGATGACGATCAGCAGCGCCCCGTCCATCACCTGCCCGATCGAGGCCGCGCCGAGCGCCGCGACGATCATCAGCAGGTCCACGTCCAGGACCTTCTCCCGGAGCTCCCGCAGGCCCGACAGGGCTGGCTCCCAGCCTCCGGCGGCGTAGGCGAGGGCGTACAGCGGACCCCACGCCCAGGCCGGGGCGCCGGCCAGCTCCAGTGGGAGCGCGAGCAGGAACAGTGCCAGAGCGGCTCCCGCCCACCGGGCCTCGGACAGGGCGAGAACGCTCGTGCGGCGCCGGGGCACGCCGCCCGGCGTGGCCGAGGCGCTGCGCGAGGGGCGCGGGAGGACATCAGCGGGCATGTGGGAACGACCCCTCACAGGCGGTGGGAACGGCAACGTCCTCACCGTACAGGAATATATGAACAGGTCTTCATGTGTCATCCGTAGAATGGGCGTCATGGGTCACGGACGCGACGAGCAGAGCACCGCCACCACCCGGGAGCGCCTGGACGCCGTGGGAGCGGCGGGTGTCGCCTCGACCCTCCAGGCACTGGCCACGCCCTCCCGGCTGCGGATTCTGGCGCGCCTCCAGGAGGGGCCCTGCGCGGTCGGCGACCTTGCCGAGGCGGTGGAGATGGAGCCCTCGGCCTGCTCCCACCAACTGCGTCTCCTGCGGAACCTGGGGCTGGTCGCGGGCGAGCGTCAAGGGCGTTCCATCGTGTATTCCCTGTACGACCATCACGTAGCCGAACTCCTCGACCAGGCCCTCTATCACGTCGAGCACCTGCGGCTCGGACTTCGTGACATGCCCGCCGAGACCTCCGCGGCGGCCTCGGGACGCTGAGTTCCGGGCGGCCCGGGAATCTGGCCGCGCCCGCGGCGTTGAACCGTGTGTGAGCTCTTCCAACGCATCGACCCGCTTCTCCTTCCTGGACCGTTCCCGCACCCGCGAGGGTCACGACGCCCCGCAGGCGCTGCGGGACACCGTCGCACTGGCGGGCGCGGCCGAGGCTCTCGGCTACCACCGCTTCTGGGTGTCCGAGCACCACAGCGTTCCCGGCGTGGCCGGTTCGGCGCCGACGGTGCTGGCCGCCGCCGTCGCGGCCGCGACCTGCACCATCAGGGTCGGGACCGGCGGGGTGATGCTCCCGAACCATCAGCCTCTCGTCGTGGCCGAGCAGTTCGGGGTGCTCGCTTCTCTCTTCCCGGGCCGGATCGACATGGGGCTGGGGCGATCGGTCGGCTTCACCGACGGGATCCGCAGGGCCCTCGGCCGGGACAAGGAGGACGCCGACGCCTTCGCCGGGCAGCTCGCCGAGGTCCTCGGATGGCTGGACGGCACCCAGCAGACCCACCCCCAGGTCCATGCCCTTCCGGCCGAGGGGCTGCGCATCCCTCCCTACGTCCTGGCGACCGGCCGGGGCGCCGCCATCGCCGCCGGGGCAGGTCTGCCGCTCGTCGTGGGTGATCTCCGGGGCCGCGACAAGCTGATCCGGGCGGTCGAGACTTACCGCAGTGACTTCCGGCCCTCGGTGTGGGGCGCTGAGCCCTATGTGATCGTGGCCGGGACCGTGGCGGTCGCCGCCACCGAGGAGGAGGCGCGGCGACTGCTGATTCCCGAAGCCTGGTCCATGGCGTACGCGCGCACCCACGGCACGTTCCCGCCGCTGGCCCCGGCCGAGCGGATCGAAGCTCTGGCCATGACGGAGAAGGAGCGCGCGCTGTTCGAGGACGGGCTGCGCGGACATCTGGCGGGGACCGAGGACGCGGTGGCCGCAGGAATCGAGGCGGTGGTCAGGGAGACCGGTGCGGACGAGGTGCTGGTCACCACAAGCACCTACGACCGTGAGGCGCTGGTGGACTCGATGCGGCGGCTCGCGGGTATCGCGGGTATCAGCTGAGTGAGCGGTCGCTTCCGGGGTGCCCGAACAACAGGTCGTACCCCGGGGGCAGTTGCAGCAGGAGGCGCTGAAGCAGTTCCTCACCCGAGGCGTCGGCCACCACACTGAGCACCGCGCCGGTGTCCCAGGCCGCCGTCCGCTCACTCGCGCCCTCGATCCAGGCGGACACCGCGCGTACGAACCGCTCGGAGCTGAGTGGTTCGGCGGCCTGCAGGGGGTTCAGGAGAACGAGCGCGAACGTCTCGGGGAGCCGGGCGGCCAGTTCGTTGCGCTCCTCGCCGACCAGATGCGCTCCGAGCAGTGCCAGCACCACGCGTGACGCGCGCTCCGCCTCCAGGGCCGATGGATAGGCGCCGCGTTCCTGCACGGCCTCCAGGAACGCCTGCCATCTCATGTACGTCACCGGGCCCCCTTCGCGGAGCGCGAGCGGAGAGCGGGACGGGGGAGGGGAAGCCCGTTGCCCCGCCCTCCGCGTATCCACCGCATGTCGCCTCATTTCCGGTCTTAACATCGGTCGGCGGAGAGGGCAAGCGGGGCGCGGTCCCGCGGCCTCCCGAGTGTGGGTTCCAGAAGCCCTCCCGGGGGTTGATCATGGGGGCCGGCGCAACAGGGCATTCCTGCGGGTGATCGGCCGTGTACCGGTCGAGTCCGGCCGGTGGACGACAACGATCGGGCGGCTCACCAGAGTTCGTGCCGAGTGCCGTCGGCGACGGCGACGGCGCGGAGCTCGTCCGGGTTGGCCACGTTGTGGATGGTCGAGATGCGGCCCTCGGGGTCGAAGTCGAAGGTCATCGTGGCGATCACGCGGTCCGGTCCGCGGAAGACCACCCCCGGGCCGCCGTTGATCCAGGTGATCTCCGCCCGCATCTGCCCGGGATCGACGCCCTGGTAGGTCACGGTGCCGAGCGCGGCGAACCAACCGGCCACGGTCTCCAGCCCGACGACCGGCTTGAGGGCCTGGCGGACCTTGCCGCCGCCGTCCGTCCACAGCGTCACGTCCGGGGAGAGCACCTCCATGAGGGTGTTGATGTCGCCGCCCGTCGCCGCCGCGAAGAAGCGCTCGGTGACCTCACGCCGGCCGGCGCGATCCGCGGTGAAACGAGGCCGACGGGCCCGGACGTGCTCGCGGGCGCGGTGCGCCGCCTGCCGGACCGCCGGCTCCGTACGTTCCACCGCCTCCGCGATCTCGGCATGGCTGAAGGCGAAGACCTCCTTCAGCACGAAGACCGCCCGCTCCAGCGGGCTCAGCGTCTCCAGCACGACCAGCAGGGCCATGGAGACCGGGTCCGCAGTGGCGCCGCCCCCGCGCACCATCGCACCCGCACCACCCCGGACGAGCAGAATCAGGCCCCGGCCACTTGGCCACGAGCCCCACCGGAAGCGGACCGCGCCGGTCACCGCTCGTCACTTAGCCGTGGCACACACGGTCACGGTCGGCGTGGAAGCCGGCTCCCCGAGGAGTTCGGAGTCGACCGCGAAGCCGCGCCGCTGGTTACTCCATGGGGTAGATGTCCCCGCTCGCCATGCCGCTGACCTGCACGCTCTGAGATTCGAGTCGGCGTGCTTCGTCCTTGAGACGCCGCCGTTCCGCAGGGTCGGTGGCCTGCTCGGCGGCCTTCTCGAGATCCTTGGCCCGGCCGCGCATCTGCTGGAGACGGCCCCGGACATCTTCTGACTCGCTCATGATCACTCCCTGGCGCTGGGCGGAGCGGACCCCTCCACCGAACCAGGCACCCGGGGGTGCGCGCATCTCAGCGAGGACGCCGCGAGCGCGGAGTGACCGTGAGGAGCGGTGTCCTACTCGAACCGCGTCAGGTCGCCGGCCCCCCGGCGTACGACCTCCAGCTCGCCACCGGAGAAATCGATGACGGTGGTCGGCTCGGTCCCGCAGTCACCGGAGTCGAGCACGACGTCCACGACATGGTCGAGACGCTCCTTGATCTCCCAGCCCTGCGTCAGCGGCTCCTCCTCGTCCGGCAGGAGCAGCGTGCTGGACAGCAGCGGCTCACCGAGCTCGGCCAGAAGCGCCTGCGTGACGGTGTGATCGGGGATGCGGACGCCGACGGTCTTCTTCTTCGGGTGCAGCAACTGGCGCGGCACCTCTTTGGTGGCGGGGAGGATGAAGGTGTAACTCCCGGGCGTCGCCGCCTTGATGGCGCGGAACACGTCGTTGTCGACCTGGACGAACTGGCCGAGCTGCGAGAAGTTCTGGCACACCAGGGTGAAGTGGTGCCGGTCGTCGAGGTTACGGATCGACCGGATGCGGTCGATCCCGTCACGGCTGCCCAGCTGGCATCCCAGGGCGTAGCAGGAATCGGTCGGATACGCGACGAGGGCGCCGGACCGGATGCTCTCGGCCACGTTGGTGATGGTGCGGCGCTGCGGGTTCTCGGGGTGCACATCGAAGTACTTGGCCATTGGGCGAGTCTACGGCCTCGGAGTGTCAGCCTCCCGCTCACCGGGAGCCGGTGCAGGGCGGCATGGCGCGCAGGACCGGTCAGGTCTGCGGCCGACCGCGCCGGCACCCAAGGCGCGCTTTTCTGCTCCGGACAGCACCGCGCCCCCGGTGCCCGTTCGACGCGGGTACGGGGGCGCGGTGCCTGCGGCCGGGGGTCAGGCCCCGGAGGCGTCCAGCATCGCCCTGCGCTCGACGACCTTGACGCGCTCACGGCCCTGCTCGGCGCCCAGCGCCTGCTCGTGGGCGTCCAGCCGGTGCCAGCCCTCCTTGGTGGTGTACCGGATACCGCGCTGCTCCAGGAAGTCCACGACCGCGTCCGGCCCGGGCTGCGCGGGGGCGGGCAGTCGTCCTGCGGCGTGGTCCTCCAGCAGGCAGGCCACGGTCTCGTTCGCGTCGCCCTTGGTGTGGCCGATCAGGCCGATCGGACCGCGCTTGATCCACCCGGTGACGTACACCGAGGGCATCGGTTCGTCACCGGCCAGAACACGTCCGGCCGCGTGAGGGACGGTGCCGGAGACCACGTCGAAGGGCAGCTTCGGGAGCTCCTCCGAGTAATAACCGACCGCACGGTAGACGCTCTGAACGTCCCAGTCCGTGTGGCGGCCCGTGCCCTTGACGTTGCCGGTGCCGTCCAGTTCCGTGCGCTCGGTACGCAGGGCGACGACGCGGCCGTCCTCGCCGACGACCTCCACCGGGGACTCGAAGAAGTGCAGGAACAGCTTGTGCGGGCGGTCGCCCACGTCGCGGATCGCCCAGTTCTCCAGCGTCGAGGCCACCATGTTGGCCTGCTTGTTCTCCCGCCGGGTTGCGATCGAGCCCTCGTCGTAGTCGATGTCCTCGGGGTTGACGATTACCTCGATGTTCGGCGAGTGGTCCAGCTCGCGCAGCTCCATCGGGCTGAACTTCGCCTGGGCGGGCCCGCGCCGTCCGAAGACGTGCACCTCCAGGGCCTTGTTCGCCTTGAGCCCGTCGTAGACGTTCGCGGGGATCTCGGTCGGGAGCAGCTCGTCCGCCGTCTTGGCGAGGATGCGCGCCACGTCCAGGGCCACGTTGCCGACGCCGAGCACGGCGACCTTCTCGGCCTCCAGCGGCCAGGTGCGGGGGACCTCGGGGTGCCCGTCGTACCAGGCCACGAAGTCCGCCGCCCCGTAGGAACCCCCGAGCTCGATACCGGGTATGTCGAGGGCGCGGTCGGCGTCGGCGCCGGTGGAGAAGATCACGGCGTCGTAGAAGGACCGCAGGTCGTCCAGGCAGATGTCGTCCGGGTAGGCGACGTTGCCGAAGAGCCGCAGCTGCGGCTTGTCCAGCACCTGGTGGAGCGCCTTGACGATGCCCTTGATCCGCGGGTGGTCCGGAGCCACTCCGTACCGGATCAGGCCGAAGGGAGCGGGCATGCGCTCGAACAAGTCGATCGATACGCCCGGCTCCTGGGCGGCCTCGGACTTGAGAAGCGCGTCCGCTGCGTAGATTCCGGCGGGACCGGCTCCGACGATGGCGACGCGGACGGGGCGTGTCATGGAGTGTTGTTCCTTAGGGCGGACGACCAAGGGCAGAGTACAGCGGGGTAAGGCTTGGCTTACTCCGCTGCCCCTACGGTACGGCCTGTGCGCGCGAGTCTCCGGGGCGGGGCGAGTGGATTTTACGAAAATATATGGACGTATCGGCCCGTAAGGGGCTGGATTCCGTGAGTGGAGGCCGCCCCCGCCGTCTCACGCAGGTCCAGGGAATGAGACGACGGCTGGTGGGCAGGCTGTACGCCGGTGTCTCTGCAGGCTCCCGGTCCACGGCGCAGCCATGATGGGCACACGACCGCACCACTCCGACGAGAGGACAGTTGCCATGCCGATCGAGGGCGAGTACGAGCCGAGCCCGACGACGTGGGTCCGTGAGCAGGTCGAGCTCATCGAGAGCTCAGGCGGTACGCAGGGGACCACCCTGCGCGGCATGCCCGTCATCCTTCTCACGACGCGCGGTGCCAAGAGCGGCAAGCTCCGCAAGACTCCGCTCATGCGGGTCGAGCACGACGGTGAGTACGCCGTGGTCGCCTCCCTCGGCGGAGCCCCCAAGCACCCCGTGTGGTACCACAACGTGCAGGCCGACCCGCAGGTGGAGCTGCGGGACGGGACGGCGCTGCACGACATGGTCGCCCGCGAGGTCACGGGCGAGGAGAAGGCCCTCTGGTGGGGCCGGGCCGTCGAGGCCTTCCCCGACTACGCCGACTACCAGGACAAGACCGACCGGGAGATTCCCGTCTTCGTGCTCTCCGCGGCCGCGAAGGACTGAGGGCACTCCCGGGAGCGGATCGGCCGGAGCCGGAGCATGCGGGGGAACCTGCTGCCCGGGTCCGGTCCGCTACCAGGACAGGCCCCCGACCGCGGAGGCGATCCGGTCGCGCTCCCAGGCCCCGTCGGCGACCAGCACCCGGTATCGGCGGGTCAGGGTCGCCCCCGGGGCCAGCACCAGCTCCTCGTGGAAGGCGAACGAGGGGGCGACAGCCGCGAAGCTGGAGTTGCGCACGAACCAGTGAGCCGGATGCGTGCCGTGTGCGCCGGTGTGGTCGTTCTCGGGGGAGTGGACGAAGACGAGCGTCGCGTGCCCGTCCGCCTCGTCGTGCTCACCGCTGTACGCGAGCCAGGGCGCCTGCTGCCCCATCATCTCCGGCCCCTCGGCGTCCGGGGCGATGATCCGTCCGTCCCGGAAGGCGCGCGGCCCCCGCCAGAAGAGGCCGGTGTACCCCGCGGCCGGCCGGCCGTGCGTCGTCGGACTGCCGAACCGCAGCGGTTCCCCGCGCCGGTTGGTGACCGCGGACGACCACGTCAGTGCCCAGCTGCCGGTCACGGCATCGACGTCGTGGACCTCGATGCGACGCGTCTCCTCGGCCCAGAGTTCCCCGCCGTGCGGATGCCACGTCAGCCGTTCCGAGAACCTGACCCCGTCGTCGTGCACCGACACCTCGTCGAAACAGGCGTGCGCCATGGACCCGACGCGCTCCGGGAGTGCCAAGTACCCCTCGCCGTGCACATAGCTGTTGCCGCCCCACAGGTTCGCGCCCGAAAGGTGCGAGGCTGTCATCTGCAGGCCCTTGTGCCAGCGGTGGTCGTTGGGCCGGTACCCGGTCACCACCCGCCCGGACAGTGTGCGCAGCGGATGGATGTAGGGCTTGGGGGCCTCCCACGCGTCCTCGGCCCGGTAGACGTAGCGCAGCAGTTCCACCCCGCTTCCCGTCGCCGTGACGGAGAGGTGGTCACCGTGCCGGTGCGCGAGCTCCACGGTCCGATTCATGCCGGGACCTCCGCCGACCGCTCCCGGTGCTCCGGGGCCCAGCCGGGAGCGTTGCCGTGCAGCGCCCCGTAGTAGGGATCGCCGGGACCTATCTCCCCGGCCCGCACGGTCGACCCGGTGAAGGCCGCCTTGTACAGCGCGGCGACCAGTTCGAGGCTCTTGCGGCCGTCCGTGCCGCTGCTCCGCGGCCTGCGTCCGGCCCGCAGGTCCGCCAGCAGGCCCTTGAGCTGTGCCTCGTGCGAGCTTGGCACATCGGGCCCGAAGTCCCGCCAGACGTCCGCCTCTTCGGACGTGACTCCGGGGGCCGGTGTGATCCGCCAGTCCGCGTTGCGATGCTCGTACAGATGAACGAGCTCGACCGTCGCCCGTTCGCAGTCGATCCGGATCCGGCTGACCTCGTCCGGGCTGAGCACGCTGTTGACCACCGTGGCCAACGCGCCGTTCCCGAAACGGATCAGCGCGGTGGAGACGTCCTCCGTCTCGACGTCGTGGACCAGCCGCCCCGCCATCGCGCGGATCTCCGCCCACGGGCCCAGCAGATCGAGCAGCAGATCCATCTGGTGGATGCCGTGCCCCATCGACGGGCCGCCGCCCTCGCTGCTCCATGTGCCGCGCCAGGGAACGGAGTAGTACGCCTCGTCCCTGAACCAGGTCGTCTGGCAGTGGGCCACCAGCGGCCGGCCCATGGCCTGTCCGGCGAGCAGGTCCCTCACGTGGCGTGATCCCGAGCCGAAGCGGTGCTGGAACACGATCGCCGCGTGCGGACCGGCGCCGTCGGGGCCCTCTGCCGCCTCGATCGCGTCGAAGTCCTCCAGCGACGGGCAGGGCGGCTTCTCGCACCACACCCAGGCCCCGGCGCGCAGTGCGGCCACGGTCTGGTCGCGGTGGAAGCGGGGCGGGGTGGCGAGAGTGACCAGGTCCGGGCGCTGCTCGGTGAGCATCAGGCCGAGGTCGGTGTACGGGTGCGCGATCCCCGCGTCGGTGCAGAACGCCGTCACCGCCGCCGCGTCCACGTCGACCGCGGCGACGATCTCCAACGGCTGCCCGGCGGCGAGGGCGGTCAGCGCGGGCAGATGACTGCCACGCGCGATCGCACCCGTGCCGACGATCGCGACCCGCACCGGCTCCCGGTGCGAAGTATTGCTGGCCGTGACAAACACCCCTTCGGCTGAAGAAAGAGGCGCCCGCCGGACAGCAAGCGCTTTCTCCCGGGAAACCTAGGCTCCGCGCGTGAGGCGGGTCAAGGGTCCCGGCGGCGTGCGTGCGTCAGGCCTTCAGCAGCCGCGGCAGTCGCCTGAGCTGCACGGCATGCTGGAACGGGCCTCCGCCCTCATGGTCGTTGAAGTCGTACACCTCGATCTCCTTGTCCGCGTGTGCGTACGCGTTGTACGCGGCGAACACGGTGGACGGCGGGCAGGTCAGGTCCTCCATGGCCACGGAGAACAGCGCGGGTGCCCGCCCCCGTGCGGCGAAGTGCACCCCGTCGAAGTAGGCGAGGGTCCTCGCCGTCCGCTCGGCCCGGCCCCGGTGCGTCTTGAGGTAGTCGCCGATCTCGCGGTACGGCTTGCGGTCGGTCATCCGGGTCGCCCGGGGGAAGTCGCAGAGGAACGGCACGTCCGGCGCGACGGCCGCCAGGTCGGGCACCAGCCCTCCGGCCGCGAGGGCGAGGCCGCCGCCCTGGCTCGCGCCGATCGCGGCGGTCCGCGACGCGTCGGCCAGCGGGTGCGAGCGTGCCGCCTCCACCGCGCGCACAGCATCCGTGATCACCCTGCGGTAGTAGTACGTGGCCGGGTCCTCGATGCCCTGGGTCATGAATCCCGGCAGGGAGGGGCCTGAGCCGACGGGGTCGGCGGTGTCGCCCGGGGCCCAGCCGCTGCCCTGGCCGCGGGTGTCCATCACGAAGTGGGCCATTCCGGCGGAGGCCCAGAGCAGGTGCGCGTGAGGCAGGCTCCGCCCTCCGCCGTAGCCGATGTACTCCACGACCACCGGGAGGGGTTCGGTGGTCCCCGCGGGAAGTACGAACCAGCCCTTGACGGGGTGACCGCCGAAGCCGGCGAACGTCACGTCGTACACGTCGACCGTGACGAGGCCCGTGCCTGCGCGCAGCTCGAAGCGGGCATCCAGATCGTGGGTTCTCGCCTCGTCGAGCGTGTCCGACCAGAACGTGTCGAAGTCCTCTGGCTCCACCGACCGGCTGCGGTAGGTGTGCAGTTCGTCGAGAGGCAGGTCGAAGAGGGCCATGTGGAACCGCCTTGGGTCGTCAGGTGAATGAATGGTCACACCGTACGGCGGTCTGCCCGAACGTCAACCGGCTCCCGCATCGCGGGAAAACGCCTTGCCGGTCCGACCGGCTGCTGCGAGTCTTCCGGCATGTCCGAGACCCGAGCCCACGGTTCACGTCAGGTTGCCGCCCTCTTCTCGGGTGGGCGCCTGACGGCGATCCCCCGGAAACCCGCCCGCCGTGAGCAGCTGCTGGAGCACCTCGCGCACACGCTCTTCGAACGGGACCGCGTCTACACGGAGCGCGAGGTCAACGACGCTCTGCTCACGGTGCATGAGGACTGCTCCGCCCTGCGCAGGTACCTCGTGGTCGCCGGGCTGCTGGAGCGGCCCAGGGACGGCAGCAGCTACCGGCGTGGCCGGTGACCTGCTGGTCGTCCCGGCCGTGTTCGTGGGACGCGGCCGGGCAGGAGTGAGGCGCCTGTCCGGCTCGATGCCCGGCCTCCGGCGCGCGAACGGGACGTCACGGCCTGTCAGTTGAGGGTGTCGGGGTCGGGGCCGGTGCGCATGCCGCGGTCCAGGCCCGCGATCGCGTCCATGTCGGCGGCGGAGAGCTCGAAGTCGAAGACGTCGATGTTCTGCCGGATCCGTGCGGGGGTGACCGACTTCGGGATCACGACGCTGCCGATCTGGAGGTGCCAGCGCAGAACCACCTGGGCCGGCGTCTTCCCGTGGCGCCCGGCGACGGAGAGGATCGTCCCGTCGTCCAGCAGGGCGCCCTGGGCCAGCGGGCTCCAGGCCTCGGTCACGATGCCGTGCTCGGCGTGCATCGCGCGCAGCTCGCTCTGCTGGAGCCCGGGGTGCAGTTCGATCTGGTTGACGGCGGGGACGAGGGGGCTCTCCTCCCGCAGCCGGCGCAGGTGCGCGGGCTGGAAGTTCGAAACGCCGGCGGCGCGGATCCGGCCGTCGGCCAGCAGCTTCTCCAGGGCTCGCCAGGTGTCGGCGTACAGGTCACGGGCCGGAGCGGGCCAGTGGATGAGGTAGAGGTCCACATGGTCGAGGCCGAGCAGGTTCAGGCTCGAGTCGAAAGCCGCGAGTGTGGCCTCGTGCCCCTGATCCGCGTTCCAGAGCTTCGTCGTGACGAACAGCTCCTCGCGGGGAATCCCCGACTCGGCCAGCGCGCGGCCCACGCCCGCCTCGTTGCCGTAGACGGCTGCGGTGTCGATGGAGCGGTATCCCGCCTCCAGTGCGCCGGTGACCGCGGCGGTGGTCTCGTCGTCGGGGACCTGGAAGACACCGAACCCGAGCTGCGGAATCGTGACGCCGTTGTTGAGCGTGACGGTGGGGACCGTGGACATGGCTGCGCCTCTCACTGGTGTCGGACCCGGTCGATCCGCGCACGATGGTTACTGGCGACCACAATAATTGCGTACGCGGGTTAGTTGCAAACGCCGGTAAATGCGCCTCCGGTGCTGTTGTCACTCACTGCGAGCTGCATACAGCGCGCGTGCCACCACGTCGGTGGTGCCGGGTGCGCGGCGGCCAGTGGCTCCGCGCGGCCCCCGGGGCGGTATGCGTCAGGGGTGCGGCCGGTCGCAATTCGATGATGTGCTGAACTGTCCGGGAAACAGCGGACACAGGGGAGTTTCTTTGAGCAGCTATCGCCAGCCCGGCGTCGTCTTCACCGACCGATGGTTCACGGTCCCGCTCGACCATGACGACCCGGACGGCGAGAAGATCGAGATCTTCGGCCGTGAAGCGGTGGCCGGCGACAGGGGCGCGGAACACCTGCCCTGGTTGGTCTACCTGGAAGGCGGCCCCGGTTTCGGCGCGCGCCGCTTCGTCGGTGCGGAGGCATGGCTGGGCCGGGCGGTGCGTGAGTTCCGTGTGCTGCTCCTGGACCAGCGCGGCACCGGCCTGTCCACCCCAGCCAACCGGCAGACCCTGCCGATGCGCGGCGGCCCGCACGCACAGGCCGACTACCTCGCCCACTTCCGTTCCGACAGCATCGTCCGCGACTGCGAACTGATCCGCCCCCGGCTCACCGGTGGCGCACCCTGGACCGTCCTGGGGCAGTCCTTCGGCGGCTTCTGTGCCGTCCGCTATCTGTCGGCCTCCCCGGAGGGGCTGGCCGCCGTCCTGATCACCGGCGGTCTGCCCTCCCTGGACGCGCATGCCGACGACGTCTACCGGGCCGGATACCCCCGCATCGAGCGGAAGGTGGCCGCGCACTACGGGCGTTACCCGCAGGACGTCGCGCGTGCCCGCGCTATTGCTGCCTACCTCGCCGAGCACCGCCCGGACGGCGCCGGGTACACGCTGACACCCGAGGCGTTCCAGTCCCTCGGCATCATGCTGGGCTCCGGCGGCGGCAGTCACCAGCTGCACTACCTGCTGGAGAACGCCTTCGTCGAGGGCCCGCACGGGGCCGAGCTGTCCGACGCCTTCCAGGAGGCCGTGCGGACGGCCACCTCGTTCGCGGGCCACCCGCTGTACGCCCTCATGCACGAGGCGATCTACGGCCAGGGCGCGCGGCCCACGGACTGGGCGGCCGAACGCGTCCGCGCCGAGTTCCCGCAGTTCGACGCCACCGCCGCACTGGCGGGCGACGGCCCCGTGTTCTTCACCGGGGAGAGCATCCACCCCTGGCACTTCGACGTCGACCCCGCGCTGCGCCCCCTGCGCGAGACGGCGGAGCTGCTCGCCGCCCGGACGGACTGGCCGCCCCTGTACGACGCCGAGCGGCTGGCGGCCAACGAGGTTCCGGTGGCCGCCGCCGTCTACCACGACGACATGTACGTGGACACCGGCCACGCGCTGCGTACCGCATCCTCGATCCGAGGTCTGCGTACATGGGTCACCAGTGAGTACGAGCACGACGGCCTGCGCGCGGGCGGCACCCACGTCCTGGACCGGCTGCTCGCCCTCGTGAGGGGCGAGAGCGACCGCTAGCCTCCGCCGCGCCGGACCCGTCAGCCCTGGAGGGCGTCCAGCGTGGCGTCGAGGCCGGCCGCCGACTGCGGGGCGCGGTTGTACGGAAGCCTCGCGAGGGCGGCGGCCATACCGCACGTGTTGCTCACCGCGGAGTAGACGAGACCGGCGCCGATGCCGGCCGACAGCCACCGCGCCGCCGGGAGGCGTCGGCCGGCCACCAGGCCGGCCACCACGAGGGACCCGGCGGCGAGGCGCACCTGGCGTTCCATCGGCCAGGTCGCCCGGGCGCCCACCGGACGGTCCAGTCCATGGCCGTCGCCCTCCCAGGCGGAGGTCCCGCCGGACAGGGTCGCGGCCTGGATGTCGGCGTCGGCGAGGATCTCGCACGCCCTGGTGGACCGCACGCCGGATGCGCACACCACCAGCAGGGAGCCGCGTGCGGAGGCCGACTTCAGGGCGGGCACCGCCTCGGGGAGCCGGTCGAGCGGAACGTTCAGGGCGCCGGGCACGTGTCCGGAGGCGTACTCGCCGGGAGCCCGGACGTCGATGACGGTGAAGTCCTCCAGCCTGGCTGCGGCCTCGGAGGGGGAGAGGGATGCGGGGCTGATCACGGGCGGGAATCCTTTCGGTCGCCGGAGCGGGGTCGGTCCGCGGTGATGCTCACCTCGGTACCCCGATAATACCCGTAGGGGTATATCTGGTGGAGCGGCCGGTCGTACGGCACGTCCGACCGGAGCAACTCCCTGCCCCTGCCCCGAGCCGCTTCCGGAATGCACGCATCCGCCTGCGTTCGCCGAATAACCTGCCCGACATGACACAGCAGCTGGAACCCATGCCCGCGGACTGGCGCCGTGCGCTGGCGGTGGTCGCCCACCCCGACGACCTGGAATACGGCTGCGCCGCAGCCGTGGCCGGATGGACCGACGAGGGTCGCGAGGTCACCTACCTCCTCGCCAGCCGCGGTGAGGCGGGGATCGACACGATCGCCCCCGATGTCTGCGCTCCGCTGCGGGAGCGTGAGCAGCGGGCCGGCGCCGCGGCCGTCGGCGTCGCCTCCGTGGAGTTCCTCGACCACCCTGACGGCGTCATCGAGTACGGCACCGCGCTGCGCCGCGACATCGCCGCCGCGGTCCGCCGCCACCGGCCCGAACTGCTCATCACCCTCAACCACCGCGACACCTGGGGCGGCGTCGCCTGGAACACCCCGGACCACCGAGCGGTCGGCCGCGCCACCCTGGACGCCGCGGGCGACGCGGGAAACCGCTGGATCTTCCCCGAGCTGCGCGAGCAGGGCCTGGAACCGTGGGACGGGGTGCGCTGGATCGCCGTAGCGGGTACCGACCGTCCCACCCATGCGGTCGACGCGACTTCCGGGTTCGAGCGTTCCGTCCAGTCGCTGCTGGCCCATCGCACCTACATCGAGGTGCTGACGGAGGAGGACCCGGAGGCGTACTGCCGTGCGTTCCTCACCGGCGCCGCCGGAGCGGCCGCCGAACGCTTCGGCGGCCGTCCGGCCGTCACCTTCGAGGTCTTCGCCCGTTGAACCGCCGGCCGGCTCGGGCCTGCCTGCTTCGCGCCCGGGCCGGGGCCGTCCCCCGTCACCGAGGCCGCCGGTCGGCCTGCCGCCTCGGGGCGCGGGCACCTGATTGACAAACGGGATTGCTGATTCTGCAATGGATGCCATGAAGGAACAGAATCAGGACGACCCCGAACTCGACGCCGTGCTCACCGGGGTCGGTCCGCGGCTCCGGCGGCTGCGCAAGGACCGGGGTGTGACGCTCGCGGGGCTGTCCGAGGCCACCGGAATCTCCGTCTCCACCCTGTCACGCCTCGAGTCCGGTGGGCGTCGCCCCAGCCTGGAACTGCTGCTCCCCATCGCCCGGGCCCATGAGGTGCCGCTCGACGATCTGGTCGGGGCCCCTCCGGTCGGCGATCCGAGGGTCAAGGCGAAGCCGATCGTGCACGGCGGGAAGACCTTCCTGCCGCTGACCGCCCGGCCTGGAGGTCTCCAGGCGTACAAGGTCGTGCAGGAGGCGGCCTGCCCCGAGGCCCCCGAGCAGCGCACCCATGAGGGATACGAGTGGCTGTACGTGCTCAACGGCCGGCTGCGGCTCAAGCTCGCCGAGCACGACATGGTCCTGGCCCCCGGGGAGGCCGCCGAATTCGACACCAGGCTCCCGCACTGGTTCGGCCCCGTCGGCGACGAGCCGGTCGAATTCCTCAGCCTGTTCGGGCCGCAGGGGGAACGCATGCACGTCAGGGCCAAGCCGAAGCGGTCATGAACGGGCCCGGGCCGACGCGTGCCAGGTGTTCCCACAGGGGCAAGCGACCGCTTAGTATGCCCCGGAGCAGTGGTAATGCCGACAGTGTTGTGGAGGCCCCTCATGCAGGCATGGCGAGTGCACCGGAACGGCGAGCCGAGCGAGGTGATGGAGCTCGAGGAGACGGACCGCCCGACCCCCGGGGACGGGCAGGTACTGCTCAAGGTGCGCGCGGCGAACATCAACTTTCCCGATGCGCTGCTCTGCCGCGGCCAGTACCAGGTGAGGCCCCCGCTGCCTTTCACCCCCGGTGTGGAGATCTGCGGCGAGACGGAGGACGGGCGCCGGGTGCTTGCCACCCCCGCCCTCCCGGAGGGCGGCTTCGCCGAGTACGTCGTCGCGGACGAGGCGGCCCTGCTGCCGGCCCCCGACGCCCTCGACGACGCCGAGGCGGCCGCACTGCACATCGGCTACCAGACCGGCTGGTTCGGTCTGCACCGGCGGGCACACCTGCAGGCCGGTGAGACGCTGCTGGTGCACGCGGCGGCGGGCGGCGTCGGCAGTGCCGCCGTCCAGCTGGGCAAAGCCGCCGGCGCCACCGTCATCGGGGTCGTCGGCGGACCCGAGAAGGCCGCCGTCGCCCGCGAACTGGGCTGCGACCTCGTCATCGACCGCCGGAGCGAGGACATCGTCGCGGCGGTCAAGGAGGCCACGGCCGGACGCGGCGCGGACGTCGTCTACGACCCGGTCGGCGGCGACGCCTATGCCAAGTCCGTCAAGTGCATCGCCTTCGAGGGACGTGTCGTCGTCGTCGGCTTCGCGAGCGGCGCCATCCCCACGCCCGGCCTGAACCACGCCCTGGTGAAGAACTACTCGATCGTCGGACTCCACTGGGGCCTGTACAACTCCAAGGACCCCGCAGCCGTCCGCGCCTGTCACGACGAGCTCACCAAGCTCGCGGCGCAGGGCGTCGTCAACCCGCTGATCAGCGAACGAGTCCCCATGGCGGAAGCGGCACGAGCCGTGCAGCGGGTCGCTGACGGCACCAGCACCGGACGCATCGTCGTCCTGCCGTCAGGAGACGCCCGATGAGTGCATCCCTCGACGCGGCGCAGATCCGCGGTCTCACTCAGGAACTGCTGGCCGCCCACCCCCCGGCCACCACCGGCCGCACCGACTTCCTCGAGGCGCGCTTCGACGCCGGGCTCGCGTGGGTGCACTACCCCGTCGGGCTCGGTGGACTCGACGCTCCTCGCTCGCTCCAGCCGGTGGTCGACGCCGAACTGGCCGCCGCCGGAGCTCCCGACAACGATCCGCGCCGCATCGGCATCGGTCTGGGCATGGCCGCGCCGACCATCCTCGGATTCGGGACCGACGAGCAGAAGCAGCGCTTCCTGCGCCCGCTGTGGGTGGGGGAGGAGGTGTGGTGCCAGCTCTTCAGCGAGCCCGGAGCCGGATCCGACCTCGCCGCGCTCGGTACGCGCGCGGTCAGGGACGACGGGGGCGACTGGGTGGTCGACGGACAGAAGGTCTGGACGTCCAGCGCCCACGTGGCGCGCTGGGCCATCCTGATCGCCCGCACCGACCCCGACGTCCCCAAGCACCGGGGGATCAGCTACTTCATCTGCGACATGACCGACCCCGGCGTCGAGGTGCGGCCGCTGCGCCAGATCACCGGCGAGGCCGAGTTCAACGAGGTCTTCCTCACCGGCGTACGCATCCCGGACAGCAGGCGCCTCGGTCCGGTGGGCGACGGCTGGAAGGTCGCCCAGACCACCCTGATGAACGAGCGCGTCTCCATCGGAGGGGCCCGCATCCCGCGTGAGGGCGGGATGATCGGAACCGTCGCGAAGACCTGGCGCGAAAGGCCCGGCCTGCGCACTCACGACCTTCACCAGCGGCTCCTCACGCTGTGGGTCGAGGCCGAGGTCGCCCGGCTCACGGGTGAGCGGCTGCGTCAGCAACTCGTCGCCGGACAACCGGGCCCCGAGGGTTCCGGCATGAAGCTCGCGTTCGCCCGCCTCAACCAGGAGATCAGCGGTCTCGAGGTGGAACTCCTCGGTGACGAGGGGCTGTTGTACGGCGACTGGACCATGTGCCGCCCGGAACTGGTCGACTTCACGGGACGCGACGCCGGCTACCGGTATCTGCGGTCCAAGGGCAATTCCATCGAGGGCGGTACGAGCGAGATCCTGCTCAACATCGTCGCCGAGCGCGTCCTCGGTCTGCCCGTGGAGCCGCGCAACGACAAGGACGTCGCCTGGAAGGACCTCGCCCGATGACCGCACTGACCGAACCCGCCCAGGCACCCGACCTGCTCTACTCGGAAGCCGAGGAGGACCTGCGGTCCGCCGTGCGCTCCCTGCTCGCCGACCGGGCCGACGCGCCGACGGTGATCGCCGGGATCGAGTCCGACACGCCGTACGACCTGCGGCTGTGGGAATCCCTCGCCTCGGGGATCGGAGCTGCCGGGCTGCTGGTCCCCGAGAAGTTCGGCGGTCAGGGCGCCACTCACCGGGAAGCCGCCGTGGTCCTGGAGGAGTTGGGGCGCAGCGTCGCCCCGGCGCCCTACCTGACCAGTGCCGTCGTCGCGACCGAGATGCTCCTCGCGCTGGGAGCCGACGACGGGCCGACCGTCGAACTCCTCGGCGAACTGGCGGCGGGGCGCAAGGTGGCCGTACTCGTCCTGCCCTTCGCCACAGCCCCCGCCGACGGAACCACGGCGATGACCGGGACCCTGGGGCGGACCGTGACCGGTGTCGCGGAGGCGGCGGCGGCCGACGTGCTGCTGGTGCCCACAGCGCAAGGGCTGTACGCGGTGGAGGCCCGCGGGGACGGTGTCACCGTCCAGCCCCACGTCCCGCTCGATCTGACCCGCCCGCTCGCCACCGTCACCCTGGACGGGGCCTCCGGCACCCTGCTCGCGGAGGCGGGGCCCTCGGCCGCGGCCGTGGGTGCCGGGCTTCTCGCCGGTGCCGGTCTGCTCGCGTCCGAGCAGCTCGGACTGGCCGAGTGGTGCCTGACCGAGACGGTCCGGCACACCCGCGAACGCCACCAGTTCAACAGGCCCGTCGGCTCGTTCCAGTCGCTCAAGCACCGCATGGCCCAGCTCTGGCTGGAGGTCGTCTCCGCGCGAGCCGCCGCCCGCAACGCCGCGGACGCGCTCGCGGCCGGAAGCCCGGACGCCCCGCTCGCGGTGGCCGTGGCGCAGGCCTACTGCTCCGGGGTCGCCGTGCACGCGGCGGAGGAGTGCGTCCAGTTGCACGGCGGCATCGGCATGACCTGGGAACACCCCGCACACCTCTATCTGAAGCGGGCCAAGGCCGACTCGATCGCGTACGGCACCGCGGGACGGCACCGCGAGTCCGTGGCCGGGCTGGTGGAGCTTCCAGCTCCCTGAGCCGGGCAGTGGGCGGGGGCACGCGTACTGACGTGCCCCCGCCCAGCCGTGCTCGGCGGGTGGCCGGAGCGCAGCAGAGGGAAACAGCAGGCGCAGCGTGGTCGGCGCGGGGACGACGGCCGTTCCAACTTTTGGCAGGTACCTGACTTTTTGGCGGCCGGTGCCTCCATACTCGTCGCGTTCCCCCGCCCGCTCCACCCCTACGACCGCCTCAGGGAGACCCCATGGCACACCTGACCCGTCGCAGAGTCCTCACCACCGCCGCCGCGGGCGCGCTCATTCCCGCGCAGGAAGCCGAAGCCGCGCCCGCCCGCCCCCGCGGTCCCCGCCCGTTGGCCAGGGCACACGCGCACAACGACTACCTGCACCCGCGCCCTCTGCACGACGCGCTCGCGCACGGATTCACCAGCGTCGAGGCGGACGTCTTCCTCGTCGACGGTGAACTGCTCGTCGCCCATGAGCCCGAGAGCCTCGACCCCACACGCACCCTCGTCTCGCTCTACCTGGACCCCCTGCTGGACCGGGTCCGCTCCCACCACGGCTCCGTCCACGCCGGACACCACGGCCCGCTGCAACTGCTGATCGACATCAAGACGGACGGCGCCGCCTACCTCGCTCTCGACCGGGTGCTCCGTCGCTACCGCCCGATGCTGACCCGCTCCGTCCACGGACGGGTCCGTACCGGCGCGGTCACCCCCGTCATCTCGGGAGACCGCGCCGCCCGCGCCCCGATGGAGGCGCAGACCACCCGGTACGCCTTCTACGACGGGCGGCCGGAAGACCTCGGCACCCCGGCACCGGCCTCCTTCATCCCGCTCATCAGCGGCAACTGGTCCACGAGCTTCAGCTGGCGGGGTGCCGGCCCCTTCCCCGGCGCCGAACGGGACAGGCTGCGCACGCTCGTCTCCGCCGCCCACGCCCGTGGACAACGGGTCCGCTTCTGGGGGACCCCCGACACCGCCGGCCCGGAACGTGACGCGCTGTGGACCGAACTCGTCGCCGCTGACGTCGACCACCTCAACACCGACGATCTGGCAGGACTCGAGACCTTCCTGCGGCGACGCGAGCCCGGCAACCGCGGAAGCGGCTGACCGGCGCGCCGGTCGCTGCGTCCGGTCACCGTCGGTCAACACCCGTTCGGCGGACACGCCAGTGCGCCGAACGGTCCCTCCGCTGCGCCACACTGGCGGCCGAATGCCGCAATTCCGGCGCGGCGGAGGAGGTTGGCCATGGCCATTTCGATCTCAGTGGTGCTGCTTCTGCTGATCCTCGCAGTGATCTTCCTGCGCAACGGCGGGCTCAAGATCTCGCACGCGATCGTCTGCGCCCTGCTGGGCTTCTTTCTCGCGGGTACGAGCATGGCTCCCACCATCCACGAGGGGATCACCGCCACGGCGAACGTGGTCAGCGGCCTGAGGCCCTGATTCCGCACGCACCGTCCGGGTGCGGGACAATGCAGGTCCGATCGTCGCACAGCGCCGCGCGGGGCCGACCGGGGCGATACCGTCGTCCCAGGCCCCCGCGCGTGCCTCGTGACATGGCTCGGGGCCCGACAGCCCCTGGCCACGCACCTGGAGAACGCACCAATGTCCTTCCCGCCCCCCGGACGGCACTCGGGCGCAGCCCACCACGAGTACTGCAACAACGCCCTGTGCTGCCGCTGCCAGCAGCGGCAGTGGACGACGAAGCTCGGCGACGAGCGCCTCTGCGGTCCGTGCGCAGCCTGCTGCCGCGACTGCGGCAGGGCACCCGCGCCCCACGTGGACGGGCTCGACGACGGGCTCTGCGCGGAATGCCGGGGGCAGTGCGGCCGATGTCAGCGGGCTTTGCCGGCCGAGGGACCCTGCGGCTGCCGTAAGTGGCGCGAGCGCGCGGGGGGCGACCCGGTCAACTACATCCTTCAGGCACTCCCGCAACCGCTGGTCCAGGCGCTCGGTCACCGGCACCCCCGTACCGTGCACGACCTGATCCACCGGGAGCTCGCCCGGCGCACCCCGGACCAGCTCCTGGAACGGCTCGAACGCCGGTGGAACGTCCGCTGGTCCCACGCCCTCCACGAGAAGGACGAGGACGGACGGCGCCGCTGGGCACCGCAGGAGATCGCCGAGGCGCTGGTCAGCCCCGGCCACTGTGCGAACCCCCAGTGCGAGGACGGCTACCTGCTCGCCACCGACACGCCGTGCGGTCAGTGCCTGCGCCCCACCCACCGTTTCGTCACGTCGGTGGCCGACCGGACGGCGACCTCGGACCACGCTCGCGCGGCCGCCGCGCAGATCCGGCGCGCTCTCGTGGAGAACCGATCCAGGAAGCCGGGCAAGCGGCGGCCGACGAACTGAGCGGCTCAGTCCTTGCCGAGCGCGCCCCGCACCAGTGCCGCGGCGACCACGGCGGGATCCCGGCCCTCCGCCAGCAGCACGAGCCGCTCGGGCGTGGTGGGAAGGCCGAGCCGCTCCGCGCCCTGCAGGGCTTTCGCGTCGAGGTAGGGCGCGATACCGGGCCACACCGTCTGCACCTCGCGCAGGAAGATGTCGGCGCCCGCAGGCCCGATGCCCGGAAAGCGCCGGAGCCCCGAGCGCAGCGCGTCCGTCTTCCCGTCCGCCTCCTCGCGCAGCCGCCGGAGGTCTCCGCCGTACGCGTCGAGGAGAAGCAGGGCACCGTCCCCCAGCTGGGTGGCCGTCCGTTCGTCGTACCGGCGGTAACCTCCGTCGCCCAGCGCGTCGACCCGCTCCTGCCAGCTTGCGTCGGCCATGCGGCGCGGCGTGCGCAACCGGTGGGCGAACAACGCCCGCGCCGCGCCCACCGCGATCTGCGCACGGATCCGCGCGCTCAGCAGATGGCTCAGGACCAGCAGCTGGTACAAGGGCTGAGGGGTGTCCCGCAGCCGGATACCCGCCTCCGCGGCAAACGTGGTGCCGTGTCGCTCGAGCAGCGCGTCCAGAGTCCCGCTCGCCGTCACGTGAATCCGAAGATGCGGGCGATGAAGTACCCGGCGACGACGACCGAGCCCAGCATCACCACGCTGGCCCAGACGACTGGGTGCTCCCAGATCCCTCCGTCGGCGCGCTCGACGTGTGCTTCGCTTATGCAGCCCTCGGCAGGAGGCGTTTCCCCCGGGGGCGTGAGTGAGATAGCCATGTATCCACCTTCCTCCCGAGCGGCCGGGACCGCGAGGCCGGTACCGATGGCGGTGCGGCGTACGTCCGTACGGAGTCGGACCGGTCACCGAAGCGCTGCGGGACTCCCTAACGGGGCACCGTCAAGGAATGCCTGCAGTCTCCGCGCCCGAGCCCGTCGTCAAACTCGTCCAGCGCACCACCGAGCCCGCCGCGGCCCAGACACTGCGGTCGACGGCTGCCGCGGTCATCGCCTTCGCGGTGGCCCAGACGGTTCTGCCCGCCCCGCATCCCGCCCCTCTCACCGCGCCACTCACCGCCCTCCTCGTGGTCCAGGTGACGCTCTACGCGACGCTCACGACGGGGATCAGGCGCGTGAACGCCGTGGTCGTCGGGGTTCTGATCGCCAGCGGTTTCAGCTCGCTGGTGGGCCTGAGCTGGTGGAGCCTCGGGCTGACCATCTTCACCTCACTGCTGATCGGACGACTGGTACGGGTCAACGAGTTCGTGCCCGAGGTGGCCATCAGCGCGATGCTGGTCCTCGGCGTCTCGCAGGTCGCCGCCACCGCGTGGGGACGCGTGCTGGAGACGCTCATCGGCGCCGGCGTCGGCCTGCTGTTCAACCTCCTGCTGGCACCGCCCGTCTGGGTCGAATCGGCGGGCGCCTCCATCGGCGGCCTGGGGAAGCGGATGGGAAGAATGCTGCGGGCCCTGGGCGAGGAGATCGGCGGCAACCATCCGGTGCGGGAGGCCGCCGCGCGCCTCCACGAAGCGCGCCGCCTGGACCACGACATCGTGGAGGTCGACGCGTCACTGCGCCGGGCCGAGGAGAGCCTGATGCTCAACCCCCGCGTCAGGCAGGGGCTCCTGCACCGCGTGGTCCTGCGGACCGGACTCGACACCCTGGAGATCTGTGCCGTGGTGCTGCGCGTCCTGACCCGGACGCTGACCGACCTCGCCAAGGCGCGTACCGAGGAGACGCTGTTCCCCGCGGACGTGGCCACGGATCTCGGGGAACTGTTCGTGCACATGTCCGACGCCGTCGAAGGGTTCGCGACGATGATCACCACCCCGATGGCGGAGAGCGGCGAAGAGGCCGAGGAGCGCCTGGCCGACTCGCTCGCCCGCAGTCGCGTGACGCGCGACCGCGTGGCCGATCTGCTGCTGGAGGACGTCCAGGAACACCCGCGGCAGTGGCAGCTGCACGGTGCCCTGCTCGCGGAGATCGACCGCATCCTCGACGAACTCGACATCGACAAGCGTACGGAGCGCCTGGCCGAAGAGCTGGACCGCCGTTCGGCCGAGGCCCACGAACGCCGGCCCCGGCTGAGGGAGGTGTCCCGTCGACTGCGCGGGGCGACGCAGATCCGGGTGCGGGCCGGCGGATGAGCACGTCGGCCCGCCGGGGCGTCAGTCCGCCGCACCGTTGTGCTCGCCCGGCCGCGTACGGCGTCGGTGGCTGGTGTCGCACCAGGGGTACATCCGGCTGCGTCGGCACATGCAGACGGCGACGGCGAACCGGTCGGAGACGGCCACACTGCCGTCCGGGCAGGTGATCTCTACGGGCCCCTCGACCAGCAGGGGCCCCTCGTCGCCGAGGGTGATCCGGCAAGGGCGTTCAGGCTTGTTCGGCACGGATGACCACCAGTTCCTCCGCTGTCTCTCCTTCGTCCACCAGCCCCGTGTCCCGGAGCCAGCGCAGTCTGGAACGCAGCACGGGTCCGAGCGGCACGAGCGCGCGGACACTGACCTGGGCCCGCAGTCCGGCGTCCGAGAGGTGCCGCAGGGTCACGTCGCTGTCGCACAGCCCCGAGTGCACCAGGAGGAGCCGGCCCCCGGGGCGCAGCGCGGCCGGGGCAGTCGCACAGACCCGGTCGAGGATGGCGCGGCCGTCGCACCCGGCCTCCCAGGCCCGCGCGGCGCCGTGCCCGGGCAGCCGGCCCACGGGCGACGGCACGTAGGGCGGGTTGCAGATCACCAGGTCGTAGGACCGGCCTGGCAGAGACGCGAGGAGATCACTGCGCTGCACGGTGATCCGCCGGCGGTGCAGCAGCGCGTTGAGCCTCGCAGTCATCACGGCCCGCCGTGCGATGTCCACGGCCGTCACCCGCGCACCCAGCTGGGCGGCGCGCAGAGCGAGCGCGCCGCTGCCCGTTCCGACGTCGAGCACCTCGGTGCCGGGGGCGATGGCCTCCTTGTCCAGCGCGGCCATCAGCAGGCGGGTGTCGTGCTGGGGCGCGTACACACCGGGGAGGGTCATCAGCCGGGTGTTACGGGTGTCTTCAGCCGTGTCTGCGGACATCTGCCACTCCATTCGTTGCCGGGCGGGCTCTGCGGATCAGTACGGGGCTCAGGTTTGCCAAGCCGCCAGCAGCCGTTCTCCGAGCCGCTCCTCGAGGTACGAGGTGGCGACGATGCCGAAAGCGATGTCGGCCGCCAGTTCGGGCTCGTCGTCGAGGAGTCCGCCGATCACGTCCCGGCGCACCACCTGCTCGTGCACCGCGTCCGCCTCGACGTGCTCCGTGTAGAAGAACTCCGCTGCGGGGCCCGCACCGGTGCGCTTCATGGCGTGGGCGAGACGACGCGAAGCGGGGGAGGAAGTGATCTCGACGGCGGCGAAGTGGCCCACCAGTGCTCCGCGCAGCCTGCGGTGCAGGCCGAACAGCGACATCTGGTTGACGAGGGCCAGCATGGGCGCGGAGCCCTCGTCCAGATACCGCCCGTAGGCGGTGTCGAGGCCCAGATCGGCCATGAGGCCGGCGAACAGCTGAGCATGGACGCGGTCCGCGCGCCCGGCGCCGAACTCGTCGTACTCGATCGCCGCCATGCCCGCCTTGGCCCGTCCACCGAGCCGGGGCAGCACCCAGGCGTGCGGGTCCGCCTCCTTGAGGTGGTAGAGCGAGCGCTGCACGGCGTAGTCGCGCAGGTGGCGCAGTTCGCCCCGGTCCTCGAGGAACCAGGAGACGCCGGATCCGCGGACCGGTTCCAGGAGCAGGCCGTCCAGGATGTCGTCCAGGCTCGCAGTCACCGTGGCATCGTGTCGCAGCGCCGTGAGGAAACGTTTCTCCATTGCGGCGCGTACCGCGAGCAGAGGCGGGTCCCACTCCAATTCGGAGCTCACACCGGCGAACCCGCGATAGTGCAGCTCGTAGCACACGTACAGGGCGAGCTGGAGATCGTCGCCATACGGCTCGGCACTCCCGGCGGCACCTGGATCGGGCAGGGCACCGTCGCCCCGCAGATAGGTGATCACCCCCGCGGAGAGCGCTCCGCGCGGTCGCGGCAGGAAAGGGCCTGTGCGGTGACGTGACATGGGTTTCCTCCTGCCCCGACATGCCCCGGATTCACACGGGCAACCGTGATCGACTGTACGCCGGACAGCCGCGACCGGCCTGTCCTCACCCGCGCCACCCGCGGCTCTTCTCCCTCGTCCAGTGCAGGAGCCGCTCCACGGGCCAGGAGGTGATGACCCGCTCCACGGGCACCCCGCACTCCTCCGCCCGCGCGCACCCGTACAGCTGCCAGTCCAACTGTCCCGGCGCATGCGCGTCGGTGTCGATCGAGAGCAGAGCACCCGACGCGACAGCTTGCCGGAGCAGATCGCGCGGCGGATCGAGCCGCTCCGGGCGGCAGTTGATCTCCACCGCGGTCCCGGCCTCGGCACACGCCGCGAACACCCGGCCGGCGTCGAACTCCGACTGCGGCCGCTTCTTCCCGCCCAGGAGCCGCCCTGTGCAGTGCCCCAGAACGTCCGCGTGCGGATTGCGTACGGCGGCGACCATCCGCCGGGTCATCGCCGCCGCGTCCATGCGCAGTTTCGAGTGGACCGAGACGACCACGACGTCGAGTCGCTCCAGTACCCCAGGGTCCTGGTCGAGCGATCCGTCCTCGAGAATGTCGCACTCGATCCCGGTGAGCAGCCGGAAGGGCGCCCACCGCTCGTTCAGCTCCGCCACGACGGACAACTGGTCGAGGAGGCGCTCGGTCGACAGACCGTTGGCCACGGTCAGCCTGGGGGAGTGGTCCGTGAGCACCGCCCACTCGTGGCCCAGCTCGATCGCAGTCCGGCCCATCTCCTCGATCGGGCTCCCTCCGTCGGACCAGTCGGAGTGCATGTGGCAGTCACCACGGAGGGCCGCGAGCAGCGCCTCACCACCCCGGGCCAACGGTGCCGACGCCTCCACCTCCAGCGCTTCGAGATAGGCGGGCGTCGCCCCCTCGGCCGCCTCACAGATCACCTTGGCGGTCTTGGGGCCGATTCCGCGCACCCTCTCCAGCGAACCGTGCGCAACCCGCTCGGCGACCTCCGACGCGTCCATGGCACCGACCGAGTCCGCAGCCGTGCGGAAGGCCTTGACCCGGTACGTGGCTGCCTGGGACCGCTCCAGGAGGAACGCGATGCGCCGCAGGGCGTCTACCGCATCCATCCTCAGGGCCTCTGGGTGTGGTCGGGGTGCCCGTGCGTGCGGCGGGCTTCCTTCATCTCCGCCTCGTACACATGGCGCCGCCCTCCGACGAGCTCCTGACGCACCTGCTTCTCGACCGCGACGAACGGCCGGTAGTACGTGTCGTCGTATGCCTCGACCAGTTGGAAGGTCCAGCGGCCGGGGACGACGTTGCGGCCCAGGATCTCCCGCTCCACCAGGTCCGCCTGCTCCGCGTGCCCACCCATTCGGAGCAGCTCGACCGCCCGGTCGAGCGTCAGGTCCGCACCGCCCGTGAGCTGATGGAAACCGTAGAGCTGCCCCCGGGCGCGCTCCACCTTCTCCAGCGCCTCCGTCAGCGCCCCGAGCGCCTCGACGGTCGTGTCACCGGTCCCGGACGGCCGTACGTGCTCTTCATCGGGCCCACTGGGGCCAGGGCGCTCGTTCATGGCTACGACTCTGACGCGTCCCGTGCGAGGAGTCCCGCCGGAACGCCGAAAGGGTGAGTGGCCCGCCGGCGTTCCGCCAGACGTCGAGATGCGCCGTGACCGATCCTGATGAGACTGGGTTCCATGGCAGAGAATCGTCGCGCCCGTTCCGGGCAGACAGCGAAAACCGCAGCCCCCCGCTCCTCGTCCCGACGCGGCCCCGAGCACGCTGCCCGCGCTGCCTGCGAGAGCTTGGAAAGACTGATCTGCCACGCCGCGGAGGGAGTGTCGTCCGTACGGCGGAAGGACGACGGATGGTGCGTCGTCGTCGACGTACTCGAAGTCCCCCGCATCCCGGACACCACGAGCCTGCTGGCCTCCTACGAGGTGCAGATCGACGAGCGGGGCGAACTCATGGAGTACAGCAGAGTCCGCCGCTACCGGCGTGGCTCCGCCGACGAATGACCCGTTTCGCCCCTCACCCGGAAGGACGCCCCATGACCACGACCATGTACGCCGACGAAGTCGCCCCGTGCCCGCCGAGGGCCGGCACGCTCTACGACGTTCTGGAACTCATCCTCGACCGGGGCATGGTCATCGACGTGTTCATCCGGGTGTCGCTGGTCGGCATCGAGATCCTCAAGATAGACGCGCGCATCGTCGTCGCGAGTGTGGACACCTACCTGCGGTTCGCCGAGGCGTGCAACCGGCTCGACCTGGAGCGCGACTCGGGCAGCACCACCATCCCCGAACTGCTCGGCGGAGGAGTCGCCAAGTCGGTCGGCAAGCGCAAGGTGCGCAAGGCGGCCGAGTCCGTCGGTGACACCATGCGCAAGGCGGTGGGGGGCGGCGACGACGACGAGGACGACGGCCAGGAGGAACGGCCGAGGAAGCGCCGGGCACCCGCACGCGACGGGTCGAGCCGACGCCGACGTGCGGAGGCCTGAGCCGTGACCGAGAACGGCGTGTACGTCTACGCGTTCGTCCCGGAAGCCGGGGCGCTGCCGGCCGACATGGTCGGAGTGGGCAGCCCTCCGGCCCCCCTGCGGCTGGTGGGTGAGGGACGTGTCACCGCGGTCGTGAGCAACGCCCCACCGCAACTGCGCGCCAGACGCAGGGACCTGATGGCTCACCAGGAAGTGCTCCTCCGTCTCTCGGACAGAGGTCCCGTGCTGCCCATGCGGTTCGGCGCGATCGCACCGGACGAGGAGTCCGTGCGTGCCCAGCTGACCGGATCGCAGGCGGAGCACCTCGCCACGCTGAGCCATCTGGAGGGAGGCGTCGAGATCAACCTCAAGGCACTCCCCGCCCAGAACGCGCTCGCGGCCGTCGTCGCGGAGGAGAAGAACGTACGACGGTTGCGCGAGGCGGTCCGCAGACGCCCCGACTACGAGGCGAACGTCAGGCTCGGCGAGGCCGTTGCCACCGCTCTGTCACGCCGGGCAGCCGATGCGGGGAAGAAGGTCCTGCACAGGCTCACGCCCATGGCCCGTGCGGTGGCCACCGGGCCGGAGGTCCACGGCTGCGCACTCAACGTGTCGTTCCTCGTCGACCGTAGCGAGAGCGACGCCTTCCGGGCTACGGCACAGCGGTTCGCCGACGCGCATCGCGCACACGTCGAACTCCGCGTCGCGGGGCCGCTGCCCTGCTACAGCTTCGTCTCATCCCGCAACCTCCGGCCATCGGTCGCAGGGAGTTGAGATGGGACTGTTCACCGGCCTTCTCCTGCTGCCCCTCGCACCGGTCCGCGGCGTCGCCTGGGTCGCGGAGAAGGTCAACGATGTCGCTGACCGCGAGCTCCACGACCCCGGCGTGATCCGGTCTCAGCTCGCCGCACTGAACCAGGAGCTCGAGGACGGCAACGTCAGCCTGGAGGAGTTCGAACGTGAAGAGGAGGAGCTGCTCGACCGGCTCCATGCCGGACGAGTCCGCCCCGCGCCGAACCATCGAAGGTGACTCAACCCATGGAAGATCAGACGAAGGTGACGCTCGCAGCAGCTGTGGTGGGCGGATACGTACTCGGAAGGACGAAGAAGGGCCGTCTGGCGCTCTCCGTCGCGACCTATCTCGCGGGCAGGCGCTTCGGCCTGGAACCGCGCCAGCTCGCCGCCGAAGGCATGCGCAGGCTGGGTGAGATGCCGCAGTTCGCGGAATTGCAGGACCAGTTGAGGGGTGAGGTCCTCGATTCCGGCAGGAAGGCTCTGACGGCTGCGGCGGACCGGGGCATGAACTCGCTCGCGGATGTCATCAGCGACCGGACCGCGCGGCTGGGGGAGTCCGGCCGACGGGACGAGGAAGAAGAGGACGAGGAGTACGAGGGCGAGTACGACGAGGAAGAGCCCGAGGACGAGGAAGAGCAATTCGAGGACGAGGAGGAGTACGAGGAGGAGGAGCCGGAAGAGGAGGAAGAGCCGGAAGAGGAGGAAGAGCCGGAAGACGAGGAAGAGCCAGAAGACGAGGAAGAGGAGCAGGAAGAGGAAGAAGAGCCCGAGGAGCCGCGGCCGAGCGCTCGCCGGGGCGAGTCCTCCGGAGAGGCACCCGGGGGCAGGGCAGGCAAGAAGGCAGCGGCGAAGAAGCAGCCCGCCGCGAAGAAGGCTGCCCCCAAGAAAACCCCGGAGAAGGCCGCGTCCAGGAAGCCCGCGGCGAAGAAGACCGCTGCCAAGAAGGCAGCGCCGGCCAAGAAGGCGGCACCGGCCAAGAAGGCGGCACCGGCCAAAAAGGCAGCAGCCAAGAAGTCCGCACCGGCCAAGAAGTCCGCAGCCCGGAAGGCGCCTGCCAAGAAGTCGGCTCCGGCGAAGAAGTCGACGGCCAAGAAGAGCGCTTCAGCCAAGAAGACGACGTCATCGAAGCGAGCCGCGTCTCAGCGCGGCGGACGGCGGAGGTAGGCAGTCATGGCCAGGACGGACAAGGACGAACCCGACGCGGAGAGCTCGGGCATGGACCGCCTTCGCGAGGAGCTCTCGGGCTTTGTCGGGGCACAGACCGAGAAGCTCGCCCAGAAGGCCGGGGACAAGCTGACCGGGCTCACAGGGCAGCTCACCGACATCGCCGACAACGGCGGTGCGCTGCCATCGATCGCGTCTCGCGTCATGCAGGGCGAATCACCGGTGAAGGCCTTCGTCTCGGAGAAGGCCGGGAGTGCGAAGGACAAGGTCGTGGACAAGGCCAAGGAAGCGTTCGGAGGTGGAAAGGGCAAGAGCAAGCCCGGCGGAGGCAAGTCCATGAACATCATCGAAGTGCTCGACGTAGGCGTGCCCCTCCGTACCGCTTACGACTTCTGGACGCAGTACGACCAGTTCAGCAGCTTCACGAAGGGCGTGCAGAGCGTCTCGATGGACGAGGAGATGTCGAGCGACTGGAAGGTCAAGATCGGCCCCTCCTCCCGCAGCTTCAAAGCGACCGTCCAGGAGCAGGTGCCGGACGACCGCATCGTGTGGACCTCCGAGGGGGCCAAGGGGTCCACTCGTGGCTGTGTCAGCTTCCACGAACTGGCGCCGAGCCTCACCCGGATCGTCCTGGTGGTGGAGTACTACCCGTCTGGATTCTTCGAGAAGACGGGAAATCTGTGGCGGGTGCAGGGCCGCCGCATGCGACTCGACTTCAAACTCTTCCAGAAGTACGTCACGCTCACCGACGAGGAGCCCGAGAGTTGGCGCGGTGAGATCCGCGACGGTGAAGTCGTCGTGTCTCACGAAGAGGCCATGGAGAAGGAGGAAGCCGAGGGCGAGGAGCCCGAAGACTCCGAGTACGAGGATGACGAGGAGCCGGAGGACGAGGGCGAGGGCGAGGAGTACGAGGACGACGAGGAGTACGACGAGGACGAAGAGGAACCGGAAGAGGAGGACGGCGAGGACGAGGAAGAGGACGAGGAAGAGGACGAGGAAGAGGGCGATGACGAGGAGGAGGAGCCCGAGGAGGAAGAGGAAGCTCCTGCGCGCCGGAGGCCTCGGCGGAAGGCGTCACGGTGACCGAACTCGAACTCGAGCAGCAGGCGTACCCCATTCCGGGGCCGCCGAACTCCAACCTCGCCGACATCCTTGAACGTGTCCTCGACAAGGGCATCGTCATCGCGGGTGACATCAAGATCGACCTGCTCGACATCGAACTTCTGACCATCCGGCTCCGCCTGTTCGTCGCATCCGTGGATACCGCGAAGAAGGCCGGAATCGACTGGTGGGAGACCGATCCGGCACTGAGCTCGCGGGCCGCGCGCGACTCACTCCTTGACGAGAACCGCGAACTGCGCGAGCGCCTGGAAGCGCTCGAGTCCAAGACCGACGAGAGTCGAACGACCGATGAGACGTCGAACGACCGATGAGCGAGGAGAATCGAGCCACATGACGGAGCGGGGAGCCGAACAGGCGGCGGACGAGAGCGCCCTGTACGTATTCGCGGTGTGTGACGCGCCCGATCCGGCGGCCTTGCTCCGCCTTCCGGGTGTCGCGGTGGGCACACCTCCGCGTCCGCTGCGGTTCGGTGGGCTGACCGCGATCGTCCAGACCGTCCGAGCGTCCGAATTCACCGACGAGGCGTGGCAGGCCCGGATGTCCGACCGGGACGAGCTCGAACGCTGCGCACGCGCGCATCACGACGTGGTGTCCGCGGTCGCCGTTTCGTGTCCCACCGTTCCCCTCCCCCTGGCCACCCTCTACCACGACGACGAGCGGGCCCGGCAGGCACTTCTCGGCGAGACCGAGCGATTCCGTGCTGCTCTGGAGCGCACCGCGGGCCACCGCGAGTGGGGTGTGAAGGTCTACGCGACCGAGTCGCCGGTGCCGGACCCGAACCCCGTTCCTTCCCGTGCGGAGACGCCGGCCGCACGCTCACGCCCGGCTCCCGGAGCCGGCCTCGCCTATCTGGAGCGCAAGCGAGGAGTGCAGGCGCGGCGTGAGCGGCGGCACGAAGACGCCCTGAGGGTCGCCGAAGCCGTGGACTCCGCGTTCCAGAACCTCGCCGCCTCGGGGCGCAGGCTGCGGCTGCACTCACCCGAGCCGGCAGGGCAGAGCCGCGTGCAGGTGCTCAACGCCACCTACCTGGTGGCGGAGCACCGCACAGCGGAACTCGACGCGCTCAGCCGGACACTGCGGGACGAGACCGGTGCCCGGATCGAACTTTCCGGGCCGTGGGTGCCGTACTCGTTCGTCGGCGAGGTGTAGGCGTGCAACGCGAAGTGGTCCCCTGGGACAACCCCGAGCCTCTGAGCGGCCCCATCGGCGTGCCGCTGGTCGACCTGCTGGACCGGGTGCTGGCGACCGGCGTGGTGATCAGCGGCGACCTCGTGATCGCGATCGCGGACGTCCCGCTCGTGCGGCTGTCACTCCACGCCCTGCTCTCCTCCGTCAACGAACGTGTCCCGGCCCCCTGGGCGGACGGAGGCCCCCTGTGACGGCCTCGCGACTCGATGTCGACTCCGACCAGCTGGGGCGGGACCTCGTGGCGCTCGTGCTGACCGTGGTGGAACTCCTGCGGCAGCTCATGGAACGCCAGGCCATCCGCCGTATCGATCAGGGGGACCTCACCGACGGCCAGGTGGACGAGATCGGGACCACGCTGATGCTGCTCGACCAGCGGATGGCTGAGCTCTGTGAGCAGCACGGGGTGCGTCCTGAGGACCTCAACCTCGATCTCGGCCCGCTGGGGACTCTGCTGCCCCGGGATTGACGTACGACGGACCTTGACGGCAGCGGATCGGTGGGGTTCTGGGCATGGCTGCCGATCAGGGCATATCCTCACTTATATCCCTCCTCTTCGAGGAGGGGTGCTGCGATCGGAGGCAGCCATGATCATCATCGGAGCCATCCTTCTCATCCTCGGCCTGGTGACGGGCCTGGGGGTCCTGTGGACCATCGGGATCATCCTGCTCGTGATCGGGCTCGCCCTGTGGCTCCTCGGGGCAGTGGGCCACGCGGTCGGAGGCCGCCGTCACTACTGGTAGTTCCCGGCAGTCCCGCGGAGGGCCTGTCCCGGACGCGGTCCGCGCCCGTGCCGTGTGATCGATTGGCGGCCCTGTCCGGTCCGTCCTAACGTCGATGAGTGAACGTTTCGTTCGCTGAAGACGTACGGCACACACAGCTATGACCGGATCCCGAGGGAAGTCCGCGCCCCTTGCCGAAGCCCCGGAGCGGGGCCACGGCAAGGGAATAGCGCTGTTCATCATCGCCTCGTGTCAGTTGATGGTGGTTCTCGACATCACCATCGTGAACATCGCCCTGCCGCACATTCAGACCTCGCTCGGCTTCTCGACCGAGAACCTGTCGTGGGTCATCAACGCCTACACCCTGACCTTCGGCGGGCTGCTCCTGCTCGGAGGCCGGCTGGGGGACATCCTCGGGCGCCGCAGGGTCTTCGTCTTCGGGGTGCTGCTCTTCGTGCTGGCCTCGCTGCTGGGCGGCCTCTCGCAGGAGTCCTGGCAACTGCTCGCCGCACGGGCGCTCCAGGGCGTGGGCGGTGCGATCGCCTCACCGACGGCACTCTCCCTCATCACCACGACCTTCCGCGAAGGACCCGAGCGGAACCGGGCGTTCGGTGTGTTCGCCGCCGTGTCCGCCGGCGGAAGCGCGATCGGCCTGCTCGCCGGCGGCTTGCTGGTGGAGTGGCTCGACTGGCGTTGGGTCCTCTTCGTCAACGTGCCGATCGGCCTGCTGATCGCCCTCGCGACGCCGCGGTACATCAAAGAGTCCGAACGCCACCCCGGCCACTTCGACCTTCTCGGGGCGCTCACCTCTACGCTCGGCATGGTGCTGCTCGTCTACGGTTTCATCAGGGCTTCCGAGGACGGCTGGACGGACACCCTGACCATCGGGGCCTTCGTGGGCGCAGTGGTCTTCCTCCTGGTCTTCCTGGCCGTCGAGCGTCGGTCGAGGCAGCCCATCACCCCCCTGCACATGTTCGGTGACCGCAACCGCGCCGGCGCCTACGGGATGATGCTGAGTCTGGCCGCGGCGATGTTCGGCATGTTCTTCTTCCTCACCCTCTTCGTGCAGAACATCCTCGACTTCAGCCCGTTGCGCGCCGGGCTCGCCTTCCTGCCGGTCAGCGTGATCATCGCGATCAGTGCGGGTCTCGCCTCGCAGTTGCTGCCCAGATGGGGTCCCAAGCCCTTCATGGTGGCGGGCGCGATCCTGGCGGCGGTGGGACTCGGCTGGCTCACGATGACCGATGTCGACAGCACGTACCTGGGCAGTATCCTCGGCCCCATTCTCGTCTTCGGTTTCGGCATGGGCATGCAATTCGTGTCCCTGACACTGATGGCGGTCTCAGGTGTCGTGCCCAGAGAGGCGGGAGCCGCGTCCGGGGTCCTCAACGCCACCCAGCAGGTAGGTGGTTCGCTGGGCCTGTCCATCCTGGTGACCGTGTTCGGTACGGCGAGTCGCAACGAGGCGACGGATCAGATACCCCGCTTCCTCGCCGAGGCGACCCCGGCTCAGCAGTTGGAGTTCCGCAGGACAGGGGAACTTCCCCCGCCGTGGGGCGACCAGGTACTGGCCTCGGGTGTCTCGAGCGCGTTCGTCGCCGCCGCCGTCTTCTCCGTCGTGGCCGCGCTGATCGCACTGCTGGTCATCCAGGTCCGGTCCTCCGACCTGGACCGACTGCGGGGCGGAGGGGCCGTGGGGCCACCGGATGCCGGGGGAGTGGATGCCCCCGAGGCGGCCGGGGGAGCACCGGACGGGGGCCGCGCCGATGGCCGGGACGGCGGAGTTCCGACTCGCGAACGAGGTGAAGGGGAAGGCGCCCCTCCACCTGGATGAGCGCGGGCCGTTCGCCGGTCCCGGGCATGCCGGCCTCTTCGCCTCAGCGTCTGCCGCAGGGGCTCAGACCAGGTTGACGAGACGGATGTAGCGCACCCAGTCCCAATTGACCCCGGGGTCGGTGTGGTCGCTGCCCGGCACCTCGTGGTGGCCGATGATGTGCGCACGGTCCTTGGTCAGACCGTAGCGGTCGCAGATGTCCGCCGTGAGCCTCGCCGATTGTTCGTACATCGCGTGCGTGAAGTACGAGGGCTGATCGACCCACCCCTCGTGCTCGATCCCGATGCTGCCGGTGTTGTAGTCCCAGTTCCCCGCGTGCCAGGCGATGTCCCGCTCCCGCACGCACTGGGCCACGAAGCCGTCGCCCGAGCGCACCACGTAGTGGGCGGAGACCTGTTTGGCCGGATTCTGGAAGATGCCGATCGTCTCGGTGAACGTCTGCTGGGCGACATGGATGATGACGCGGTTGACCGGATACGCCGAAGGGCGGCTCGAAACGGTGTAGTTGGACGTCGATGCCGGGGACCACTGTGCCCCCGGGTAGTCCGTGACCGCCGTGGGGGCGGCCACGGCCCGGACGGAAGCCGGGAGTAGCGCCGCGGCTGCGGTGACCGCGGCGCCCTGAAGAATCCGTCTGCGCTGCATCAGCACTCCTGGGGGTGGGGGTGTCCGTCTAGGGCACAACACGCGCCGCCCCACCGTACGGTTCCGTGCGAACCGAGTCAGGAGTGCCGAGTGCCTGCCCGTCAGGAACCGGACAGCACACCGGCCAGGGCGGACGCCGGATCGTCCTCCGCCGGCCCGGCCGGCACCCACCGGCCCCGCTCCTTGACGTACGGCCACCATCGCCCCTCGCGCCCGTACCTCAGCTGTGCACCCGAACCGACCACGGTCCAGCGGTTTTCGGCGGCACGGAAGTGCGGAGCTTCGCCCTCCTCCCATGCCCCGGCGATCTGTGCCCGGGCACGGGCGAGGTCCTCCGGGCCGGGCAGCCACTCCTCCTCACACACGGCCAGCGCGGCCGGCCCGCCGAACCGCCACGCCCGCACGGCGGTGTCGAGCCCGCTCGGGCCGCGGCCGGCGGCCGTGCCCAGACGCGCAGCGAGGCGGGGGCCCGGCCGGCCTTCGGCAGCCAGCCGCACGGCGTCCTGCCGCGGTGTCAGGGCGGGCGCCGGAGGCTGCTGTTCGTGACCCGGGGTGAGTGCCTCCGCCAGCATCGTGAACGCCCGTACGGCGCTGTCCGCCGCCAGGAACTCCAGGGCCGAGGGGTCGATGCCCGCGCCCGGGGCCGTCTCCGTGTCCAGCGAGGGCGACATGCCCGGCTCCGCGGGCAGGGGCGGGGGAGGGGGCAGCGCGGGCAGAATGCCGCGCGCCGCGTACGCCTCGTCGGCCCGCACGCCCCGAGCCGCCGCCTCGTCGGCCGGACCCTCCGCGGACGCGTCGCCGTCCGGCCCACGGACGGCACGAGCGGCGCTTCGCTCCTGCAACTCGTCGAGCAGCCGACGCTCGTCGCGGCCCCGCAACAGCAGCAGCACGAACGGATCCTGGTCGAGCAGCCGGGCCACCTGGTAGCACAGGGCACCCGAATGCGGACAGTGGTCCCAGGCCTCGCAGCTGCACTCCGGCTCCAGGTCGCCGATGCCCGGCAGCAGGTCGAGGCCCGCAGCGGCCGCGTCCTCCACCAGGTGCGTCGGCATCTCACGGTCGAGGAGGGCGGCGATGTGCCCGGAGCGCTCGGACGCCATGTCCAGGAAGCGGCCCCAGTCCTCCTCGCTCAGCTCCTGGAGCAGTACGTCACTGCGGTAATCCGTCGAATCGCGGTCCCGCACGACCGCGGTCAGCCGGCCCGGCCGGACGGACACCGCGCCGACCCTGCCCTCGCGGGCCAGCCTCCGTCCCGCTTTCAGCTGCTGACCGTCGAGCGCCGTGTCCTCCAACGCCTTCAGCCACGCCCGCCCCCACCAGGACGACGCGAAGCCACGGCCCTGTGCGGGCGGCAGCGCGGCAAACGTACGCTCCGGCTCGTAGCTCCCGTTCATCGTGCGCTCCCCCGCAGTTCGACCAGCTCGGCCAGTTCCGCATCGCTCAGTTCCGTCAGCGCGGCCTCACCGCTGCCGAGCACCGCGTCCGCGAGGCCCTGCTTCCGGGCCAGCATGGCTGCGATCCTGTCCTCGACGGTGCCCTCGGCGATCAGCCGGTGCACCTGCACCGGCTGGGTCTGTCCGATCCGGTACGCACGGTCGGTGGCCTGCGCCTCCACGGCCGGATTCCACCAGCGGTCGAAGTGCACGACATGACCTGCCCGGGTGAGGTTGAGCCCCGTCCCCGCGGCCTTCAGCGACAGCAGGAACACCGGTGCCTCGCCCGCCTGGAAGCGATTCACCATCGTCTCCCGCACTGCGACCGGGGTACCGCCGTGCAGGAACTGGGTGCGGATCCCGCGTGCCGCCAGATGCTGCTCCAGCAGCCGCGCCATCTGCACGTACTGGGTGAACACCAGCACGCTCGCATCCTCGGCGAGGATGGTGTCGAGCAGCTCGTCCAACAGCTCCACCTTCCCCGAGCGGTCCACGATCCGCGGCCGTTCCTCCTTGAGGTACTGCGCCGGGTGGTTGCAGATCTGCTTGAGGGCCGTCAGCAGTTTCATGACCAGTCCGCGCCGTGCGAAACCGTCCGCACCGGCGATCGCGTCCAGCGTCTCGCGTACCACCGCCTCGTACAGACCGGTCTGCTCCGCGGTGAGTGACACGGCGCGGTCCGTCTCCGTCTTCGGGGGCAGCTCGGGCGCGATGCCGGGGTCGGACTTGCGGCGACGCAGCAGGAACGGACGTACCAGGGAGGCGAGCCGCTCGGCCGCGGCCGGGTCGTCGCCGCCCTCCACCGCGCTCGCGTAGCGGCTACGGAACGCGCCGAGCCGCCCGAGCAGTCCGGGGGTCGTCCAGTCGAGGATCGCCCACAGTTCGGAGAGGTTGTTCTCCACCGGGGTTCCGGTGAGGGCGATGCGGCCCCGCCCGCCGATGGTGCGCAGCTGCTTCGCGGTCGCCGAGTGCGGATTCTTGACGTGCTGCGCCTCGTCGGCGACGACCATGCCCCAGGAGCCCTCGGCCAGCCGCGCCGCGTCGAGACGCATCGTGCCGTAGGTGGTCAGGACGAACTCGCCGTCCGCCAGGCCCTCCAGAGAGCGTGACCCGCCGTGGAAGCGGCGTACGGGAGTGCCGGGGGCGAACTTCTCGATCTCCCGCTGCCAGTTGCCCATGAGGGAGGTGGGGCACACCACGAGCGTGGGGCCCGCAGCCGACGCGACGCCCTGCCGGTGCAGGTGGAGCGCGATCAGCGTGATCGTCTTGCCGAGTCCCATGTCGTCGGCGAGGCAGCAGCCGAGGCCCAGCGAGGTCATGGTGTGAAGCCAGTTCATGCCGCGCAGCTGGTAGTCGCGCAGGCTCGCGTCGAGCGCCTCCGGCTGTCCGACCGTCCGGCGGTCGCCTGTCTCAGGGTCGGCGATCCTCTCGCGCAGCTGCTCGAGCCAGCCCGTCGCGGCCACCTCCACCCGGTGGCCGTCGACGTCGGTGGTTCCGGTCAGAACGGCCCCCAGCGCGTCGATGGGGGTCACTGTGCGGTCCCGGGTCTCCCGGGCGCGCCGGGCGTCCTCCGGGTCGAGGAGAACCCACTGGTCACGCAGTCTGACCAGCGGTCTGCGCGCCTCGGCCAGGCGGTCGAGCTCCGCCCTGCTCAGGTTCGTGTCGCCCAGCGCGAACCGCCAGTCGAACGCGAGCAGTGCGTCGGCCGACATGAAGGACGGCGTGTCCGATTCGGAGCGTGCGGCGGTCCCCCTGTCCTCGGGCGGGCCGATCACCGCTCGCGCGGTGAGCTTCCTCGCCAGCTCCTTGGGCCAGTGCACCTGGACACCTGTCGCGGCGAGGTCTCGGGAGGCCGGGCCCAGCAGCTCCGCGATCTCCTCGTCAGCAGGCTCGACGGCGTCCGGGACAGCGGCCGACAGAAGGGGTGCCAGCGGAGGCCAGGCGCGGGCGGCGCGTCGCAGGGCGAGCAGAGCGTCCATCCGGGCGCGCGGACCGAAGAGCGACGCTGCGGAGGAGCGGTCGGCCCACACATCCGCCGCGTCGGCGACCTGGGCGGGGTCCTGGACGCTGTGGATCTGAAGGACCGCGCGGAACGAGGGCGTGCCGCCCGCGTCGTCCCCGGCACCCTCCGCGTGCGCGGTGTCGGCGAGCCCCGAGACCTCGATCCGCAGCGAGAGCCGCACGCCGGCGTCATGGCCCGCCGCCACATCGGCCGCCCACGGACCGAGCCCGGGCAGATGCTCCGCGGTCCGGGCTGCGAACGCCGGTGAGCCCGCCACGAATTCGGCCGCCGGCGTCCGCGGGATCGTGTCCACCACCGCGTCGATGAACGACCGCAGCAACGACTCCGGCTCTGCGAGCAGTACGGGAGCGGCCGTCGCGTCGAGCGGCACCGCGTGGGCGTCGGGCGGCATGGAAGCCGCCAGTACCCGGATCCGTTCGAGATCGTCCGCGGTCAGCGGGCCGGCACGCCACGCATCGTGTTCCGTTGGACTCAGCCCGGGCAGCAGCAGTCCGCGGGCCACGAGTTGGAGCGCCAGCACTCCGGCCGCGCCCCAGAAGGCCGAGGACGGGGAGGCATGGGCGCCCTTCCGCGCCCGTGTGAGTACCGGCAGTGCGTCCCGCACGGGCAACAGAATCGCCGGGACCACGTACGGGCGGACGTCGCCGCCCAAGACCGTCAGCTCCGCCGGACTCCCTGGATCACCAGGAGGGGTGCTACCGTCCGCATTCCAGAACGCGATCAGGCCGGTACGGGCCGGATCCGCGGGGAGGAAGACTGCGGAGCAGCGGGACAGTTCAGAGAACTCGTTGAGTGTTGCCGCAGGGAGCCTGTGCACAGCGATGTCAGATTCCTCAAATTTGACTAGTGAGCCCGGGGTCGCCGAGGGTACTCCACCCACGGCCCGTCCCGGGAGAAATGCCCTGTGATCCACTTCACTCATTTCTGCCTTCTGAAGCTTGGGGTGCGGCCCGCACCACCGCCGGACACGGGGGATTCCCCCCGCACGGCCGGGGTGATGGCGCCATGGTTGCCGCAGGCCCGCCCTCCGTACGTTTGACGAGGTCAGCGCAGATGCCCAGAAACCGGAGACGTCATGCCCCAAGCGGCAGCAGCCACCGTTGCGCAGCACACCCGCGACGGATCGGAGAGTCCGGAGAGCCCCCAGGCCCCCGGCAGTGACTTCGCACCGCTCCTCAAGGCAGTCAGGGGGCAGGGGCTCCTGGAGCGGCGCACCGGCTGGTACGCGACGGGGATGGCCGCCAACCTGGTCGCTCTCGGAGCTGTGATCACCGGCATGGTCCTCCTCGGCGACACCTGGTGGAACGTGTTCCTCGCCCTCCCGCTGGCCATCCTGTGGACCCGCACGGCCTTCTTCGGCCATGACGCGGGCCACGCCCAGATAACCGGCGACCGCAAGGCGGGCCGGATCGTCGGCCTCGTGCACGCCAATCTCCTCCTCGGTATGAACGAGGCCTGGTGGAACGACAAACACGTGCGCCATCACGCCAACCCGAACCACATAGACAAGGACCCCGACGTCGGTGTCGGAGCCCTGGTGTGGACCCAGAAGCAGGCCGCTCAGCGCGAGGGATTCGCCCGCTGGCTCACCCGTAACCAGGCACGGCTCTTCTTCCCGATGCTGCTCCTCGAAGGCATCGCCCTCAAGATCTACGGCTTCCAGTTCCTGCGGCGGCAGCCCGTCCGTGAGCGCGTACTGTCCGCCCTCCTGCTGACCGGTCATCTCGCGCTGTACGCCGCGCTGCTCCTCACCGTCATGTCCCCGGCCAAGGCCGTCGTCTTCGCCCTGGTGCACCACGCGCTGTTCGGCCTCCACCTGGGCATGGCCTTCGCCCCGAACCACAAGGGCATGGAGATGCCCGACCCCGACGGCGACCGCTGGGGGCATCTGCAGCGCCAGGTTCTCACCTCGCGCAACGTGCGTGGCGCCGTCCTCACCGACTGGTTCCTCGGCGGCCTCAACTACCAGATAGAGCACCACCTCTTCCCGAGCATGCCCCGTCCCCACCTGAGGCTGGCACAGCCTCTCGTGAAGGCGCACTGCGCGTCGATCGGGATGCCGTACGCGGAGACCGGCATCGTCGAGTCCTACCGGCAGGCGCTGCGGCACATGCACGAGGTCGGCGAGCCCCTCCGGTAGAAAGCGCCGGGCCGGTCTCCCGCCGGTGGAACTGTCAGGGGCGCACAGGCGTTCTCCAACCAGGAGCGGCTCCGGCCGCGGAGGAGGCATGGATCATGTCCAACGGTGCAAAGATCGCCATCGGAGGAGTCGTCGCGGCAGTCGTCCTGATTCCGTTCATCGGATTCTGGTGGTCGCTGCTGGTCCTCATCGGCGTCCCCACGCTGGGGTACCTGATGCTCGACCCGTCACAGAGGCGCAGGCTCCGCAGGATCAGTCGCAAGGAGATAGGGCGCTGAACGCCACAGTCACGGCGGTGAGCAGCAACGACGTGTACTCCTTCACCAAGCCGGCCAGGGAGAGCATCACCCTCCTGGCCGGACTCGGTGTGGAGGGCGACGTGCACGCCGGCAGCACCGTCAAGCACCGCTCCCGGGTTGCCCAGGACCCGACGCAGCCCAATCTGCGTCAGGTCCACCTGATGCACCAGGAGCTCTTCGCCGAGCTCAGGGACGCGGAGTTCGAGGTGGGTCCGGGCGATCTCGGGGAGAACGTCACCACCAGCGGGATCGATCTCCTCGCGCTCCCGGTGGGGACCCTGCTCCGGCTCGGCAACGAGGCGGTCGTCGAGGTGACCGGTCTGCGTAACCCGTGCCTGCAGATCGACAACTTCCAGGAGGGGCTGCTCCGGCAGGTCGTCGGCCGTGCGGACGACGGCACCGTCGTCCGGAAGGCCGGCGTCATGGGCGTCGTCACGACGGGCGGGATCGTGCGCCCGGGTGACGCGGTCGAGGTCCAACTGCCGGCCGAACCGCACCGTCCGCTCAAGCGCGTGTAGTACGCACGAGCCGTCCCTGGCAGGTCCCGGCGGCCCGCGCGTACGGTATGAGATCAGGCCGGCCGGACGGCAAGTCCATCGAGCGACTTCAGCAGCCCGGGCAGTTCGGGGCCGCGGCCGACCGGCATGATCTCGCCGGGCTCCTCGTCCAGCAGGATGAACGCGATGTCATCGGTCCTGGCCACCAGTGACCAGCCGGGGCCGTCGGCCCGAAGGGTACGGGCCCCGTCCGGGGCGAACGCCGAGCGGATCCGGCCGGGCGGGGGCGGGGAGCCGACATACGCCCGGGCCGCTTCGAGAGCCTTGCGTACGCCGGCATGCTGCCCTGGTCCACCGGCTTCCGCCCGACTCCCGCCGCCCCCTGCCCGAGCCTCGCCGGCCAGAGGTCCGTCGGCCGGGACCTCCCCGTCCCCCGTGGGTTCCGCGGAGCTCCCGAACGCGGTCTCGTCGTCGACCTGTTCGCGCCACGCCGCCCACTGCAGAGCGATCTCGTCCGCGCCGAGGCGTCGTTGCGGAGGCCCCCAGACCTCGGTGTCCGGCGGCGTCAGCGGAGCCGGACCGTCCGGGGTCGGCGACGGATCGTGCGGCTCGGGGACGCCGGGGGCGGCGACCGACAGGGCGAGCGGCCATCCCGGGAGCGCGCAGACCACCGAGCGGTCGTCGGGGGAGAGGTCGTACTCCATCCCGCAGTCCCACGAAGCGATGGCCACCGCCACCAGCGATACGTCCTCGACGACCACCGTCCAGCGCGCACCGCCGCTGTCCTGGCCGAGCACGAGACCGTACCCCTCGGCGTACGGCTCGAGCTCCAGTGTGGCGCACGCAGCCACGTAGTCGTCGCCGAGCACGCTGGGGAACTGCGCGGGGGTCAGCAGCACCGCGGTCAGCACAAACAGCGCGTCGTCGTCGGCGACCCTGTCGTCCGTCCCAGCCACAGCACCCACCCTCATCCCTGATCGCGTTGGTCCGTCGGCGCACCTTAACTACTCGGTAACCCTGTCGTCGAGGCCCTGACAAGCGATGACGGCCACGAGCCCGCAGGACGCAGCGGCGGGCCGGCACCCTTCGTGCCGTGGTGCCGGCCCGCCAGGCCCCCGTAGGGTTGTGACTCCGGCCGACGAGGGGGACAGCATGGTGAAGCGCTACGCGCGCCTGAAGGAGATCCAGCGGCTGGACCCGGAGCGGGACTTCCTGGAGATCTACCGGCTCACCGTCTCCTACGAATTCCCCTGGGACATCACCCGTGCTCTCGAACTCGCCCTGTACCGCACCTACGCAGTGCCCAGCATCGGCCGGCTGCTGGCGGAGACCGCGGAACTGACGGGGCGTCCGCAGAAGAGGTACGACGACACCGTGCTTCTGCTCGACACCGTCGTCGAGCACGGTTTCGACAGTGAGGCGGGCCGTACGGCCGTCCGGCGGATCAACCGGATGCACCGAAGTTACGACATCAGCAACGACGACATGCGCTATGTGCTCTGCACGTTCGTCGTCTCCCCCAAGCGCTGGCTCGACACGTACGGCTGGCGCAAGCTGTCCGCTCACGAACTGCGCGCCTTCGCCGCGTACTACCGCACACTCGGCGGCCGCATGGGCATCCAGGACATCCCGCAGTCGTACGAGGACTTCGAGCGCGCGCTGGACTCCTACGAGGCCGAGCACTTCGGCTGGGACGAGGGCGCGCGCCGGGTATCCGACGCCACCCTCGCCCTGATGGGCACGTGGTACCCGCGTCCACTCGCGCCCGTGGTGCGCAGGGCCGGCCTGGCGCTGCTCGACGACTCGCTGTTGCGGACGTTCCGGTACGAGCGCCCCGGGCCCATCGCCCGGGGGCTGACCCGTGGCGCCCTGCGCCTGAGGGCTCGCGCCGTCCGCCTCCTGCCGCCACGCACCGCACCCCACTACGCCCGCCAGAACCCCGAGATCAAGGGCTATCCGGACGGCTATGCGGTGTCCAGGCTCGGCACCTTCCCCACACCGGGCGTGCGTGGTTGCCCCGTACCGCACAAACGGGCACCGGACGCACCGTCCGAGTGAACCGGAGACGATCCTCCGGGGCCGCGGCGGCTCGTCCGGTTCGAAGGGGGACGGCCTGCGGAAGGGCAGTCAGCCGGTCCGTACGGCCAGCGCCAGGAAGCGGCTGTCCTCGTCGGTGTAGGTGTCCAGGCGCCAGCCCGCGTCTGCCAGCACGGACGTGAGACGGGGCTCGGCCCTGAGGTCGTCTTCCGAGAGGGGCCTGGCGTGCCGCGCTGCCAGAGCGGCACGCCCGATGGGGTGGAACAGCGCGAGCCGACCGCCCGGACGCACCACCCGCGCCAGCTCCGAGAGCCCGTGCCGCGGGTGCGCCAGGTGTGAGATCAGACCGGCGGCGAAGACGGCGTCGAGGGTTCCGTCGCGCAGCGGAAGCCGTGCGACATCCGCCAGCAGCAGAGCACCGCTCGCCGCTCTTCCCGCTTGCCGTGCCGCGTCGAGCATCGCGGGCGTCAGGTCGGCGCCGATCACCGTGCCCGCGGGTCCGACGGCCGTACGCAGGGCAGGCAGGGCCCGACCCGTACCGCAGCCCGCGTCGAGCACGGTGCCGCCGGGACGCAGACCCAGCTCTCCGGCCGCGGCGGTGTAGGCGGGGCCG
The DNA here is from genome assembly GCF_040630715.1 of Streptomyces sp. NPDC005752. Lineage (NCBI taxonomy): Bacteria > Bacillati > Actinomycetota > Actinomycetes > Kitasatosporales > Streptomycetaceae > Streptomyces > Streptomyces sp. NPDC005752. The sequence goes on from NZ_JBEXYB010000027.1 coordinate 91,791, forward strand.
TCATCGGGGAATCGCCTGTCCCATTGCTCGGCTCGCACGGAGAAGAAGTTCTGTACGCGTGTGTGGTCATCGGCCATACGGACATGATCGCTTGGTCCGCACCTGAGGGAAACGGTGCGAAGCGGTGCACACGTTCGAGCGCCGCCTGGGTGGGACGAGGTCCCGTTGGTGGCCGGGCGGATCCAGCGCGGTGGGGATAGTGATCCGGTCTCGCAAGTGCTTCGGACACCCGTCCTCGGCGGCGGGCGGACCGTGGCGGGAAGCAACGCCCCCGGAGTGGGCAGGCGCTTGCCCGCAGAGGAGCCGTACGCAAGGCTTGCGCGAAAGGCGTGGAACGGATGAACGGGGAGGACGAGCACATGGCGCTGGACCGGGGACTTGACTGGCTTCTCGATGATCTCACCAGGCGGGTGGAGTACATCCAGCACGCGCTGGTGCTGTCGAACGACGGGCTGGTGACCGGAGCGAGCACAAGTCTGGCCCGGGAGGACGCCGAGCACCTGGCAGCGGTCTCGTCGGGGCTGCAGAGCCTGGCCCGCGGGTCGGGCCGCCACTTCAGGGCGGGAAGAGCACGCCAGACCATGGTGGAGTTCGACGAGGCCCTGCTCTTCGTGACGGCGGCGGGGGACGGCAGTTGCCTCTGCGTGCTGACTGCCGCCGAGGCCGATGCCGGCCAGGTCGCCTACGAGATGACTCTGTTGGTCAACCGGGTAGGTGAGCACCTCGGTGTGACGGCCCGGCAGGGCGCCGAGAGCATGGACCGTCTCTGACCCGGACCACCCTCAGGCTCCTGTCGCCTTTGACCTGCGGCTCCCGTCAGCACCCGGAGTTATCCACAGGCTCGGCCAGGCGTTGCTCCCCCGGCTACTGTGATCACAGAGAGTATGCGAACTCATGGGGGAGGAACATCATGACCGTTGGGGAAGCCGCCCGCCCGCGCACAGCCGAGACGAACACGCCTGTGTGCGTCTTTGCCGCCCGCGCGGCCCAGGAGTTGTCCTTGAGGCGGGGAGAGTTCGACCTCGCCGTCCACCTGGGGCTGATCGGTGCACTCCAGGCGCCGGGCATGTCGAGGCCACGATTCCGGCAGCGGGAGATCGACCGGCTGCGCGCTCTGCCGGGGTTCCCGGAATCGCTGAAGGACCGGGTGCGTACGGCGGGGACCGCGGAGGGGGCCACGCTGCTCGGAGTCAGCCCCGTGCGTTTCACCGGACTTGCCCGTGTCGGCTGCGTCTCGCCCGTCGCATTCCACCTGAATCGTTACCGCGCGGTGGTCTGGCTCTATCTGGTGGACGAGCTCCTCACCTTCGCGTCGAAGGAACCCGATCTGATCGCGGGCAGGAGCCCGGTGGGGATGCGGACCATGCTGGAGGCCGGCACCGACTGGCGTGCCCGCAACTGGCGTTCACGCAGGATCGACAGGCTTCTGAGCCGTGCGGAGGACCCGTGGGTGCGCGCGGCCCTGCAGGCATCCGCCCTGGACCCGGTCCAGCTGGGAGAGGTCGTGGAGGATCCCTATGAGCGCGCTTACCTCGCACGGGTGCGGCCGGAGTCCGCGCTGGGACGACCGGGGTCCGCATCCGGCAGGGAGGCGATGGCGAGGCTGATACTGGCGGACGATCCGGACGAAATCCTCTGGCGCCGGGTGAACTTGACGCTGGAGATCGACCGGGCGCGGGCGATCCGAGCCGCTCCGCGCCCTGGATACGTCCCCTCGGCGTTCCGGCCGACACCGGATCGACCGGGCCCGGACCGGGGCGCGTCGGACCGGTCGATGCCGGACGGACCGGTTCCGGGCGGACCCGGCGCTGTCTCCTGGCAAGGCGGCCGGGTCGGCCGCCGCTCAGGCAGGAGGCCCACTCCCGGGCGGGGGCTGCTCGATCGGATCGGCCTGCGAAGGCCAGGGAGCAGGGCCCACTAAAGCGATTGCATGACGCCGCTCGTGTGAGCATTGTGGCCCCATGTTGATCAGAGAAGCCACCGACGAGGACTGGCCCGCGATCTGGCCGTTCTTCCACGCCATTGTCGCTGCGGGCGAGACCTTCACTTATCCGACCGACCTCGGCGAGGACCTTGCCCGGGGCTGGTGGATCCTTCCGGGGCCTGACCGCACGGTTGTCGCGGTGGACGACGCCGGGACCGTCCTCGGCACCGCCAAGATGAACAGGAATCACATGGGCAACGGCTCGCACATCGCCAGCGCCAGTTACATGGTCGACCCGGAACGATCCGGCCGGGGTGTGGGCAGGGCCCTGTGCGAATACACCGTGGACTGGGCGCGTACGGCGGGATACAGGGCGATGCAGTTCAACGCCGTGGTGGAGACGAATACCAACGCCGTGCGACTGTACCGCTCCCTCGGCTTCGAGATCATCGGCACCCTGCCCGAGGGGTTCAACCATCCCGAACAGGGCTATGTGGGGCTGCACATCATGCACAAGCCGCTCTGAAACGCCCTCACACGTGGAGCGGAGTGTCCGTGAGCACAGTGGCTTCCGGCCATCCTGACGTGTCCGTGATGTCACAAGTGGCGGCGTTGTGTGCATGGTTGACGTATCGCTGAGGCATGGGGCGGTTGTGCCCCCTGGGATGGGGGGCAGTACTGTGCGCCCCACCGCCATCCCAGCGGTGTACTCGTATGAAGGAAGAATTCATGACCATACCCAGGAGATCGTGGCGTGGCGCGGGAGCATTCGCGGCTGCCGCGATTGTCGGCCTGGCAGGCGGGGTCATCTCCGCAGGTCCGGCCGCAGCTCACACCCCCAACTGGGCCGTGACCTGCTCCGAAGTCACGCTCAACCTGAAGGCCTACTCGGACCGGGCCACCAATGAGGTGACCGTCTCCGTCGTGGGCGGCGAGGACCTGCTTGCCAAGACCCAGTTCGGCCGGGAGTTCCGCACGGAGACCCCGATTCAGCTCCCGAAGCACGACAAGGAGCTGACCGTCCGCCTCGTCGTCAAGGCCGGGGACGACGAGCGCTACTCCTTCCAGGAGGAGAAGACCGCCGAGGTGTGCGAGGACGACTCTCCGTCGCCCACCCCGACCGAGGAGACTCCTTCGGAGACCCCGAGCACGGAGCCGCCCGCCTCGGAGACCCCCGAGCCGAGTGCGACACCGAGCGAGACCGCCACGGAGACCGCGCCTGCTCCGGCGGAGCCGAGCAGCAGCGCGCCGGACCTGGCGGAGACCGGTTCCTCCTCCGCCACGCCGATCATCGGCGGAGCCGCTCTCGCGGTTCTGCTCGCCGGTGGCGGCATCCTGTGGTCCGTCCGTAAGCGCCGCACCGCGCAGCACTGACGACCGGGAAGAAACGGCCCGCCGGTGGTGAAACGCCGGGGGCCGGCCGGGGGCGTACCGCATCAACTCCGTTGCGGTACGCCCCCGTGCCGTACGCCGCAGAATCAGGAAACTGGGCCGATCTCGCACCAGACGGCCTTGCCTTCTCCCCGGGGCTCGACGCCCCACCGTTCGGCGACCGCGTCGAGAAGCAGCAGACCGCGCCCCGAGGTCGACGTCTCGCCCGGCGCGCGGCGCCGCGGCCAGACACTTGATCGGTCCTGGACCGACAGCCTGATGTGCCGAACCGGCTCCGGCAGCACCTCCAGTGTCAGCACCGCCCCGCCCTCCGTGTGCAGCAGCACATTGACCAACAGCTCCCCGGTCACCAGCTCCGCATCGTCGGCCAGGGCGGCGAGACCCCACTCGTTCAGCGCCTGGCGCACGATCGACCGCGCGTCCGAGAGCCCTTGCGGATCCGCCTGATGGATGTACTGATGCAGCCGGGGAGCCTTCGGCGAACCGAGGTCCGGGCTGCGCCGAAGGACCAGCAAGGCCACGTCGTCGCCCGAACCCCACCGCTCCCACAGCCGGTCGGACAGGTGGTCGGCCAGCGCCTCCGCGCCGTCGGGCCCGTCACTCACCTCGTGGATCAGTGCCGCGACCCCTGTGTCGACATCGGCACCCGGTTCCTCAACCAGCCCGTCGGTGTACAGGACGAGTGTCTCCCCGGGCACCAGGTCGAGGCGGGTCTCCGGATACTCCTCGTCACGGAAGTCCGTGGAGATTCCCAGCGGCAGACCTCCGCGCACCTGAGGCACGCCGACCCGCCCGTCGGTGTGCCTGATCAGCGGGCCGAAGTGTCCGGCGCGGGCCACCCGCACCGCCCCCGTGGCGAGGTCCACCTGCGCGTACGTCGCCGTCGCGAAGCGATCGGTGTCCAGCTCGGCAAGGAAGCGGGAGGCCCGCGCCAGTACGGTCGCCGGGGGGTGCCCCTCGGCGGCGTACGCCCGCAGCGCGATCCGCAGCTGGCCCATGATCGCCGCGGCGTGTGTGTCGTGCCCCTGTACATCGCCCACCGCGACGCCGATCCGGCCCTTGGGAAGGGTGATCACGTCGTACCAGTCGCCGCCGACCTCGCGTCCGCTCCACGCCGCGTGGTAACGGACCGCGATCTCGCCGCCGTCGATCTCCTGGATCCGCCGCGGAAGCATGGCCGACTGCAGCCCTGTGGCGAATTCGCGTTCCTCGTCGAAGAGGATCGCCCGCTGCAGCGACTGGGCCACGATGGCGGCCAGACCCAGACACAGGATCCTCTCGTCCGCGCTGAACACGGTGCGTTCCCGGTAGAAGAGCGCGAGTCCGCCCAGGGAGCGGGCCTGTGCTATCAGCGGAAGATAGGCGACAGCGCGGAAGTTCAGCTCGCCGATATGGGGTTCGAGTACCGGATAGCGCCGGAGCAGCGAGGCGAGAGAGGTGATGAACCGGGGGCGCCCGCTGAGGATCGTGTCCCCGAGGGGAAACGTCGCGTCCAGCTGCCCGGAGCCCAGGCCCTCCAGAACCTCCACCGAGTCACCGCTCAGGGCGATGATCCTCAGTGCCGAGTTCTCGACGAGCCCGAGCGCCAGTCCGTCCGCCCCGATCCCGACCAGGCCACCCGGGCCGGTGAGCGCGGCGGTGACGTCGTCCACGGTCACCGCGCGTGACATCGCGGCGGTGGTGCGCTCGACGATGCTCGTCTGGCGGCGGCGCCGCTTTTCCAGATCGAGAACGAAGGCCGAATGGGTGACCTCGGCTGTCGCATCCCGCACGAGACCGATGACTCGGTGTGCCCGGCCGTCCTCGGACCGCATGATGCGCGCCTGGATATGGGTCCACTGGCTGGTCCCGTCCTCCAGCGGCATCTGGAAGTGGACGCTGTAGGAGTTGCTGCCGCCGGAGACCGCCTCGTCGATCGTGGTCTCCAGACGCGCCCGGTCCGCCGAGTCCAGCCGGTCCGCCACGGCTGACGGCGACGCATCGAAGGTCGCCGCGTCCATGCCGAAGACCGTCAGCCCGGCTTCGTCGATGGCCAGGGTCCGGGCATCCAGATCCCATTCGAAGCTGCCGGTACGGTTCAGCGCGAGGCGCTCCGCGACCCCGGTCTCGCCGGCGGCCCGCCGGTCGATCCGGAGCCGCGACGATGCCTCGTCGTCTGCTCGCCGTGAAGAGTCGGTCATGCATGCTCCGGAGGTCGTCCGGCGGGGCTGCTGGACGTCGCGGCCCGTAGGTACCAATTGTCGAGGCCGCGAAGCGGGAGTGCCACAGCGATATCAGGGCGCCCCGGCGCCGGCGCCCGCCGACGGCCGTCGCAGAATGGCACCCGGAGATCGTCCACGGCTGACCGGAGCGCACACATGAACGATGACGAGCCCGTCCTGCTGCACACCGAGGGTCACATCCTGCACATCATCCTCAACCGCCCCAGGGCCCTGAACGCGCTCACTCACTCCATGGTGCGCGGCATCGATGAAGCGCTCACCCAGGCCGCCGACGACGACGCGGTCACGGCGGTCGTGATCGGCGGAGCCGGCGGACGCGGCCTCTGCGCGGGCGGCGACATCCGGTCGATCTACGAGGACGCCCGGGCGGGCCGCAGCGCCTCCGTGGACTTCTGGCGTGACGAGTACCGCCTCAACGCCCGGATCGCCAGGTTCCCGAAACCGTACGTGGCGCTCATGGACGGCATCGTGATGGGCGGCGGCGTGGGCGTCTCGGCGCACGGCGACGTCCGCATCGTCACCGAGCGTTCGCGCGTCGCGATGCCCGAGACCGGAATCGGCTTCGTGCCCGACGTAGGGGGCACCTACCTGCTGGCCGCCGCACCCGGAGAGCTCGGCACCCACCTCGCACTCACCGGCAGGCCCGTGGACGCGGCCGACGCCATTCTGTGCGGGCTGGCAGACCACTTCATCCCGTCCCACCACCTGGCCGACCTCACCACCGCCCTGGCCAGGAGTGCTACACCCACCGATGTGGCGGACACCGTGGCCCACCACGCGACGGCGGCCCCTGAAGGAGAGCTCGCAGCCGGCCGCGCATGGATCGACGACTGCTACGCCGCCGACACGGTCGAGGAGATCATCGACCGACTGGCGGACAGCGGAGTGCCCGCCGCGAAGGAGACCGCCGCCGCACTTCTCGCCGTCTCGCCCACCGCACTCAAGGTCACTCTGGCCGCTGTACGCCGTGCCAAGGGGCTCGGCAGTCTGGAAGCCGCCCTCGACCAGGAGTTCCGTGTCTCCTGCCGGGCCTTCACAGGACACGACCTGCTGGAGGGCGTGCGCGCACGCATCATCGACAAGGACCGTTCTCCGCGGTGGAGTCCCGCCGAGCTGGCCGATGTCGGCGCCGCCGAGGTCGCACGCCACTTCGAGCCGCTCGGTGAGCAGGAACTGGGCCTGGCCCCGAACTGACCCACCCCTGTGCGCACACGTCCGCACGCTCCCCGGTCCCGTCCGCCGGCCGGCGGGGACAGGGCCGGGGTCGCTCATACGCCTGCGGCCAGCCGGTCGGCGGCCCGGTCCCATGCCCCGGGATCACCTCGCGGCGTGTAGTGACGCAGTTCCTGTGTGCGTGCCACCAGCCCGCGCATGTCCGCCAGCCCGCCCACCAGCCCGTGGGCCCGCGCCTGGAGCAGCACGTTCCCCAGCGCGGTGGCCTCGGCGGGCCCCGCGGTGACCGGCAGGCCGGTCGCGTCGGCGGTCCACTGGCACAACAGCTCGTTACGCGAGCCGCCGCCGACCAGGTGGATCCGTGTCAGCTCCCGGCCCGCCAGCTCGGCGGCCTCCCGGAGTGTCCTGCGATGTGCCAGCGCCAGGCTCTCCAGGACACACCTGACATATCCGCCAGGGCCGTCCGGGGGTGCCTGCCCCGTCCGGATGAGTGCGGCGTCGATCCGGGACGGCATGTCTCCCGGCGCCAGGAACACCGGATCGTCCGGGTCGATCACGCAGCCGAACGGGCGGGCGCGCGCCGCGCCCGCGAGAAGATCCGCGAGGCCCGCCGACGTACCCGCGCGCTCCCACGTACGACGGCACTCCTCGAGCAGCCACATCCCCATGATGTTGCGGAGATAGCGCACCGTGCCGTCCACACCGCGTTCGTTGGTGAAGTTCGCGGCCCTCGACTCCTCGGACAGCACCGGCGCGTCCAGTTCGAGACCGGCCAGGGACCACGTTCCACACGACACGTACGCGACCCCCGGTCCGATGGCGGGGACCGCGGCCACCGCGGACGCGGTGTCGTGCGAAGCGACGGTCGTCACCCGCGTGTCCATCGGCAGCCCGGTGAACCCCGCCACGTGCGGAAGCAGCGTGCCCGCTCGCACGCCCGGTTCACGCAAGGCGGGGAACAGGGAACGTTCCAGCCCGAGCCGTTCCATCAGCGCATCGGACCAGCAGCCCGTACGCGCGTCGAGCAGGCCGGTCGTCGAGGCGTTGGTCACTTCCGCGCCCACCGACCCCGTCAGCCAGTACACGAGGAGATCCGGCATCAGCAGCAGCGTCCGGGCCGCCGGCCACTGAGCGGTGGAACGGTGGGCGGCCAGCTGGAAGACCGTGTTGAACGGCAGATGCTGCAGTCCGCCGACGCCGTACAGCTCCTGTGCGTCGCAACAGGCGAGCAGCTCTTCGGCAGCGGTGGCGTTGCGCTCGTCGCGGTAGTGGAACGGGAGGCCGAGGAGCGACCCGTCGGAGTCCAGGAGCCCGTAGTCGACGGCCCAGGTGTCGATGCCCACCGAGGCGACGGGGCCGTTGGCCGCCGCCGAGCGCAGCCCGTCCAGCATGCCCTGGTACAGGGCGAGTACGTCCCAGTGGAGCCCGTCGGGCAGCTGGACCGGCGTATTGGCGAAGCGGTGCGTCTCGGTCAGCACGAGCTCGTCGGCGCCGACCCTGCCGGTGATCACCCGGCCACTTGTGGCGCCCAGGTCCACCGCGGCGAACACCGGGTCGTGTCGTGAAGTCGCAGACATGGAGAATCTCATCCGATCCGGGCGGGGCCGCGCCCCGGCTGCTCGCGTAACAGCGTCCGGGGTGCGGCAGGGTGAAACGTGCTCAGCGCAGGAACGCCGCCGCCACACCGGCGTCGACGGGAATGTGGAGGCCGGTGGTGTGGGTGAGGTCCCCGCCGGTCAGGGCGAACACGGCGTTGGCGACATGCTCGGGGAGCACCTCGCGCTTGAGGATCGTGCGCTGGGCGTAGAACTCGCCCAGCTTCTCCTCCTCGATGCCGTAGGTCGCCGCCCGCTGGGCCCCCCAGCCCGCCGCGAAGATCCCGGAACCGCGCACCACCCCGTCCGGGTTGACCCCGTTGACCCGGATTCCGTCCTCGCCGAGCTCGGCGGCCAACAGGCGTACCTGGTGCGCTTGGTCGGCCTTGGTGGCCGAGTACGCGATGTTGGCGGGGCCGGCGAACACCGCGTTCTTGGAAGCGATGTAGATGATGTCGCCGCCCAGGCCCTGGGCCCGCATCATCCGTGCCGCCTCCCGGGAGACCAGGAACGAACCGCGCGCCATGATGTCGTGCTGGAGGTCCCAGTCCTGCGCCGAAGTCTCCAGCAGCGGCTTGGAGATGGAGATCCCGGCGTTGTTCACGACCAGGTCCACGCCTCCGAAGGCGAGCGCGGCGGCCTCGAAGGCGTCGATGATCCGCTCCTCGGACGTCACATCCACGGTCACGGCGACGGCCTTGTCCGGGCCGCCGAGTTCCTCGGCGACAGCCTCCGCGTTCACCGAATTCAGGTCAGCCACGACGACACAGGCGCCCTCCGCGACGAGCCGGTGCGCGATGGCCTTGCCGATGCCGGACCCCGCACCGGTGACGAGCGCCACCCGCGTGGCCAGCGCCTTGGGCTTCGGCATCCGGCGGAGCTTGGCCTCCTCAAGTTCCCAGTACTCGATGCGGAACTTCTCCAACTCCTCGATGGGCGCATACGAGGAGACGGCCTCGGCGCCCCGCATCACGTTGACCGCGTTGAGGTAGAACTCCCCGGCGACCCGGGCGGTCTGCTTGTCCTTGCCGAAGGAGAACATGCCGACCCCGGGCACCAGCACGATCGCCGGGTCGGCCCCCCGCATGGCCGGTGAGTCGGGTGCGGCGTGGCGCTCGTAGTACGCGCGGTACGCCTCGCGGTACTCCGCGTGAAGTGCCGCGAGCCGGCTCACCGCCTCCTCCAGCGGGGCATCGGCAGGAAGATCCAGGACCAGCGGGCTGACCTTCGTGCGGAGGAAGTGGTCCGGGCAGGAGGTGCCGAGCGCGGCGAGACGGGGGTGCTCGGCGCGCGACAGGAAGTCGAGCACAGGCGCAGCGTCGGTGAAGTGCCCCACCTGGGGGTGGTCCGTGGACGCCAGTCCGCGGATCACCGGGGCGAGGGCGGCTGCCCGCTCCCTGCGCGCACCCTCCTCCAAGGCCTCCCGGCCCGGGAGAACAGCGCCGAAGGGCTCCGACCGGCCGTGGTCCTCGAGGAACTTCTCGGCGGTACGGATCATCCAGAGGGCATTGCGTTCGCACTCCTGGGAGGTCCTGCCCCAGGCGGTGATTCCGTGACCGCCCAGGATGACACCGACCGCATGCGGACTGGCCTCCTTGACGGCCGCGATGTCGAGCCCCAGCTGGAATCCGGGACGGCGCCAGTCCACCCATGCGACCTTGTCACCGAAGCACTCGGCGGTCAGCTTCTCGCCGTCGGCCGCGCACGCCAGCGCGATCCCGGAGTCCGGGTGCAGGTGGTCGACGTGTGCGGCCTCGACCAGCGCGTGCATCGCGGTGTCGATCGACGGGGCCGCACCGCCCCTGCCGTGCAGGCAGTAGTCGAACGCGGGGACCATCTCGTCCTCACGATCCACCCCCGGGTACACGTCCTTGAGCGCTCGCACCCGGTCCAGTCGCAGCACGGCGAGACCGGCCTCGGTCAGCGTGCCGAGGTCGCCGCCCGAGCCCTTGACCCAGAGCAGTTCGGTCTCGCCACCGGTGACGGGGTCGGTCTCCATCGCCTTGGCCGAGGCGTTGCCGCCGGCGTAGTTGGTGTTGCGGGGGTCGGAGCCGGTCCGGTGGGCGCGCTCCAGGAGCGCGGCGACTTCGGCGTGCGTCGCGGACGTCATGAGAGTTCCTTCGAGGAAGAGGTGACGGGCAGGTGCGGCTGGACGTACGAGGCCGGGGGAGTGGGGCTCAGGCGCCCCAGCCGGCCTGCTCGCCGCCGACACGGTCGGCTGCGATGCGTTCCTGGTTGCCGGAGGCGAGGTAGGCGGCGAACGGGTCGCGCGCCAGGCCGAGCTCCTCGCGGACCTCGGCGAGCAGCGGCCGCACGTCCGTGTTGAACGCGTCCATCAGCACTCCGTTGGACGCCAGGACATCACCCGAGCGCTGTGCTTCGGCGAGCGCCTCGGCGTCGATGAGCAGTGCCTTCGCGGTCGCCTCCTGGACATTGGTGACCGAGCGGATGACCGCCGGGATCTTGGCCTCGATGTTGTGGCACTGGTCCAGCATGAAATTGACGTTGGTCCCGGTCGCGAGTCCGCCGTTCTTGACCACCTCGTGCATGATCCGGAACAACTGGAAGGGATCGGCGGCCCCTGCCATCAGGTCGTCGTCGGCGTAGAAACGGGAGTTGAAGTCGAAGGCGCCGAGTTTCCCCTCCCGCAGCAGGAACGCCACGATGAATTCGATATTGGTGCCAGGTGCGTGATGGCCGGTGTCGACGACGACCTGGGCCTTCGGACCGAGCTTGAGGCAGTGGGCGTACGAGGTGCCCCAGTCCGGGACGTCGGTCGTGTAGAACGCGGGCTCGAAGAGCTTGTACTCCAGCAGCATCCGCTGGTCGTCGCCGAGCCGCTCGTACACCTCGGCGAGCGACTCGGCCAAGCGGTCCTGGCGGCCCGCGATGTCGTCCTGACCAGGGTAGTTGGTGCCGTCCGAGAACCACAGCTTGAGATCCGGAGATCCGGTGGCGTCCATGATGTCGACACACTCGAGCAGATGATCGGTGGCCTTGCGGCGGACCTTCGGGTCCGGGTGGGTGACAGAGCCCAGCTTGAAGTCGTCGTCCTGGAAGACGTTGGAGTTGATCGCACCGATCCGCAGCCCGAGCCCGTCGGCGTACCGGGTCAGCGCCGCGTAATCCTCCACCCTGTCCCAGGGGATGTGCAACGACACCTTGGGGGCGACCCCGGTGTGGGCATGCACCTGCGCCGCGTCCGCAAGTTTCTCGAACGGGTCACGCGGGACGCCGGGCTGTGCGAAGACCTTGAAACGGGTCCCGGAATTCCCGTAACCCCAGGAGGGCGTCTCGATGACCTGAGACTTCAGAGCTGCCTTGACGGCCGACACATCAGACATGAACACCTCGTAAGCAGAGTCATCCGGCGACCCTCAGGATCGGGGATGTGAATCGTTTCATCCGACCGTACGCTAGGTTTGGGCACTGCTGCTCGTCAAGCAGTCAGTCAGGTTTCTTAGCGATTTGAATCAATTCATCACATGACGGCAAGGGGTTTCCGGGCACCTGCGCCGACTCGACGAGCTGTTCCCGGACGACAGGCAGACACTGAGTGCGTGGCAGGCCCGTTCCGGCATCACGTGCTGTGCGGTGACGAAGCACCTCGAGCTGCCGGAGGCGGCGGGCCTGATCGTCTCGCCACGGACGGGGGCGGGAAAATCCCCACTTCCTCAACCTGATGCCCATCAGGCTCGTCCAAGACCGGTGGGTGAGCAAGAACGCCGAGCCCTTGGCGGCCGCGCTCAGCGACCTCGAGAACCGACTGGAGATTCCCATGAAGAAGGTCTTCGAGATCTACATCCGCACCACTCCCGAGCGTCTCTGGGAAGCGGTCACCGATCCCGATATCAGAAGCAAGTACAACTTCGGCGCCCGCGTCACTTCGAACTGGACCCAGGGCTCACGCTTCGAGATGGGTGCTCCCGGCGCTCCGGGCCCGCTCGGGGAGGGGCGGAATCTGGAGGTCGAACCGCCGCGCAGGCTCGTCCAGAGCATGGTGGCGCTCTGGAGCGACGAGGTGAGGAACGAGGGCGCGACCCGCATCACCTGGGAGATCGAGCCCATCGGCGACTCCTGTCGGCTGACCATCACCCACGGCGGGCTCCGAGAGGGTGCCAACAAGGAGTTGTACGGCGGATGGCCGATGATCCTCTCCGGCCTGAAGACCTGGCTGGAGACCGGAGAGCTGCTCACCACCCCCGGATCACTCCTGTACAGCGGTCAGTGACCGGCGGCCGGCTGTGGTCGCCTCCGCGTCGTAGCACCTGGCCGTGGCCGACCCGATGCGGGGGACGGGGCGACATGGCCGGAGAGGACAGGCGACCTCAACCCGTGGGACTCGGCTGAAGCTGCCTCACGAGAGCGAAGAGCTTGTCCTCGTTCCCCGCGAGCCCCGCGCTCCGCAGCGCCTCGTCGGCTTCCTCGATCGGGAAGGCGAGCAGCGGCATGTACAGAGGGGCTTCGGCAGGATCCGCGAGCGCGGCGCGCGTGGCAGCGAGTAAACGGATGTACGCCTGGGCCGCGGCGATTTCTTCCTTCTGCATCTCAGCTCTCCCCGTCAGAGGTGTCGTACCGTCAAGCATCTCTCAAGGGTCTGACAACGCGGGTGCCGTCGCTGGGCAGAACGGTCAGGAACGAGGCGCGCTCCGCGGTTCGACCTCGAGGAAACGTCGTCGGCGAGGCCCTCGGTACAACAGCACCGTCCAGCCAAGCCGCTGCAACACCCCGGCACAGCCGGCCAACGCCTCCACCTCGTCGTGGGCCGCTCCACCGCCCCGCGGGCCTGCCCACTCGACCCGTACCGATCCCGGCGCCTCACCTTCGCTCACCCGGTAACCGGTAGAGGTGCGCTGCCCGGACGCGTCGACCGTCGAGGGAGGTATCAGGGCGGCCTCCAGCGCCAACGCCACGGCCCGTAGCGGTCGGTGCAGCTCCCAGGGAGCCGGCACACTCTCGGGGTCCGCGCTCCCCGCGCGGGTGAGCCGCCTGATCTGCAGCATCCCGGCGAAGGCGGTGAGCACCTCCCCGGCGCGGTCGCCGGACGCGTCGGGGGCCGCCACGGGCCCGTCGCCGGTCGCGGGCTCGAAGCCCCCCTCCTGCGGCGCACTCATGTCCTGTCTCCCTCACATCCGTGTCGCGCACTGCCGCCCAGTGTGCACCCGCCCACTGACAGCCCGGGCTGCCTCCTCGCGCACGCGTATGCTTGGCGGACACCGCAAACCGGAGGACTCAGGCACGTGCACCGCGACGACCCGACCGCTCCGCCCGTCGTGGAAGGGGACGCCCTGCGCGCCGACTGCGCGAAGTGCTTCGGGCTCTGCTGCGTCGCGCTGACGCTGACCGCGTCGGCGGATTTCGCGATCAACAAGGACGCGGGGACCCCCTGCCCCAATCTGGCGGACGACTTCCGCTGCGGCATTCACACCCGGCTGCGGCCCGAAGGTTTCTCCGGCTGCACCGTGTACGACTGCTTCGGCGCGGGTCAGAAGGTCTCCCAGGACACTTATGGAGGCCGGGACTGGCGGTCGGACCCGGATACCGCGCAGCAGATGTTCCAGGTCTTCCCCGTGATGAGGCAGCTTCACGAACTGCTCTGGTACGTGACCGAGGCCCTCACCCTGCCGGCGGCCGAGCCCCTCCACCCCGACCTCCGCGACGCTCTCCGCACCACGGAACGCCTCACCGGTCTGCCCGCCGGTGAACTCGCGGAACTGGATGTGTCCGCACACCGCGACAGGGTGGCCGCCCTCCTGCTCCGCGCCGGCGAACTCGAACGCGCCACCGTCCCCCGGCGAAGGAAGCGGAGCCAACGAGGCGCCGACCTGATCGGGGCCGGACTCCGCGGCGCCGACCTGCGCGGAGCCGAACTGCGGGGTGCTTACCTCATCGCTGCCGACCTCCGCGGCGCCGACCTGCGCCGGGCTGAGCTCATCGGCGCCGACTTCCGTGACGCCGACCTGTCCGACGCCGACCTGACGGGCGCTCTCTTCCTCACCCAGGCGCAGCTGAACGCGGCGAAGGGCAACACCGCCACGAAACTCCCGGATTCCCTGACCCGGCCCGCGCACTGGACGGCGGCCAGGCCCGCCGGAGCCTGAACACCGGGGTCGGTCGCCCGCGTCCGTTCGATCCGGCGTTCGAGGCGGACGCGTTGACCACGACTCCGCGGCCACGACACGGATCGGTCCCGGAAGCCTCCACACACATCGAGGGAGCTGTACGCACGCCCGCTTCCCGCAGCGTCACCCCCGACGCGGCTCGTTCCCCAAACGGTCGACCCCTTCCGAACCGTCCTGCTCCAATGCCGCTTTGAGGCGCTCCAAGGTGGTCCGGATGTTCCCGCGCTGGAATTCCGCGAAGGTGTGCCCACGTGTCGCGATCCGGTCGAAGGCGTTGGCGAGAAAGTCCGGCCATGCCCGCCGGTTGTCTGTCCAGGTCTCAGTGATGCGAGTGAAGCCGTCGACCGCTTCGAAGCGGTACTCCCACAGCGCGATGGAGCCCGGCAGCCGGGGACGCCGCATCCCGATGGCGTGTACACGAAAGGCGAACCGCATGCCAGGGTCGGCCGCGGTCACCGTGCACCTGGTCGTCCACCGGAAGGGACCGCGCTTGTTGCGCCCCTCGAAGACCATGCCGACATGTGCCGTCCGGTGCTCCCCGAGTATCCGCGCGCCCCGGTTCTCCGGACTCCAGCGTCCCATCGCGGTGGGGTCGCTCAACTCCGCGTACGCGGTGGACGGCGCCACCCTGATCAGGATGCTGTCCGATACGGACATGGTGCGGGGCATGACAGGTCTCCTTGTCCTCGTCCGGCCGGGGCAACTCGTGCGAGCCGGACGGGCCATGTGTGAACGGTCGTCGGTTCTGGTTCGTCGGACAGTGTGGCGGACACGCCGCGGCGTTCGGAACACCGGACCCGCGGAGACCGCAGATGTGCCGCACTTTTCGTGCCGCAGGCACCCGCTGCCCCGCACCTGAACACGGGGGAGTGAAGCCCTTCCTCGGCGCCCCGGGTACGGTCCCGCGACGCAGCGCCTTCACAGGATCATGGCGTGGTGATACGTCACCCGTGAACCGTGCGATCGGATCCACACCGGGCCCGGGCCGCACGGCATGGCCCACACCATCCCCGAGCGGGTCGATCAAACCCGCAACCGGTCCGGGCGCGGCAACGAAGCACGCGGCAACGAAGCACGCGGCAACGAAGCAGCAGTCCTCGCTGCACCTCTCGAGCGGGCTTGATCCTCTTGCCCGTCTCCTGTGGTGCCGTCGAGAGCGCACCCCGATCAGCACCTCTCGAGACCCAGACGCTTCGGGACATCGCGCATGGTGCAGAGCGTCGTGACCTGCTCCTCCAGACTGCTCAGGGCCCTCGTGAGGGAAAGTTGGCCGATCCGCTCAAAATAAAGAGTGTGGACATCGGCGCCGAACTCTCCCAGGGGTCGTTCGAGGTCCACCTCCACCCTCGCTTCAACGGTGCACCCGCCCGAGGTGATGGTCACGCCTGCCGAGAACCGCAGCTCACTGACATCCGGATCGCCCTCCGCGAAGAAGCCGAAGGTGTGGTGGAGCCGCAGTTCAGGCCCCGCAGCGTGTTGTTCGATCACGATGCCAGGCACCAGGCCGGACTCGTTCCCGAAGTCGTAGGCGAGGTGGAGCCCAGTGGTGAAATCGTTCAACTGCGCGTGCAGCCTGTGCATCGTGGTCAGCAAGAGGGCCGTGCTTGCGGCATCGTCCGCGCCGGTGACGTTCAACATCGGTGAATCATCACCCCGGCGCGGCAGCACCGGCTCGTGAGTCTCGCTCACCAGGCCGCCCGGTCTCTGCACCGCGCCAACCCCGACCTCCCGATTCATGATCCTTTTGACGGTACGGCCCGGCGCGGATGGTGCCGCATTCGCGGTCCGTTCGTGGACAGCCGCCCTGTCCGGCGGGTCCGTGCATCAACCCGTCCGGCAGCCGGCTGCTCGAGCGGCCGAGCAGGGGGCGCAGAGACCGATCCGGGCATGCCGAATCGGTTCAGCACGCGGACGGCGGATGGGAGAGCTCCAGGCGGGCACGCATGGGAGAGGAACGGAATCAACATGCCCCACATGGAGGTGGCCGTGCTGCACGGCGTCGATGTCAGCGCCTATCAGACGGACTTCGGGACGGACGGTCTGGACTTCGTCTTCGTCAAGGCGACAGAGGGTCGCTCCTACGTCAATCCGAGACTGAAGGACCAGGTCAAACGAGTCAGGGACGCCGAATGCGTGGTCGGCTGCTACCACTTCCTCTGGCCGGGGCACGCGAAGGGCCAGGCGGAGTACTTCCTCGACAGGACACCGGAGCGGCAGGGAGACCTCCTCGCCGTCGACTGGGAACAGACGGGCGAAGGGACGCGCGCGAGCAGCGAGGACAAGGACCGCTTCATCCATGAGGTGAAAAGGCTGAGGCCGCACCACCGGGTACTGCTCTACTGCAACCGATCCTTCTGGATCCACCACGACACGAGTTCGTACGCCGGTGACGGACTCTGGATCGCCGACTACGGCAAGGCGGCGGCACCGCGGATCGAAGCGGACTGGCGTATCCATCAGTACACCGACGACCCCCTGGACAAGAACGTGGCCGATTTCCCCTCGCGAAAGGCGATGCGCGCCTGGGCGACGGGCTGAAGGCGGAGCGCGGCCCTCAAGGTGCCACGCGCTCGTCAACACCGGTACCGAAACCATCGGCCAGTGGAGTGTCCTTTGCCAGCCACTGGTGCAGTGCGCACGGAGATGACCTGCGGTACCGACGCGGGGAGTCCATCCTGGTCGCCGAGTCCGCAATCGGCCGTCGACCGAAGGAGTGCCGCAGTGACGACGAGGGGTCCCTCAGTATCGGCGGAAGCCGATGTCGCCTATCAGGACGAACTGCCTGTACGGCGTCGGCAGCCGGGCAACGTCGTCATCAGGTGGCTGACCACCACCGACCACAAGACGATCGGCACGCTGTACCTGACCACCTCGTTCGCCTTCTTCATCGTCGGTGGCGTCCTGGCGCTCGTCATGCGCGCCGAGCTGGCCCGTCCGGGTGACCAGATCATCTCGAACGAGCAGTTCAACCAGGCGTTCACGATGCACGGCACGATCATGCTGCTGATGTTCGCGACGCCGCTGTTCGCCGGCTTCGCCAACTGGATCATGCCGCTGCAGATCGGCGCGCCCGACGTGGCCTTCCCACGGCTGAACATGTTCGCGTACTGGCTGTACCTCTTCGGCTCGCTGATCGCCGTATCCGGCTTCCTCACCCCCCAGGGCGCGGCCGACTTCGGCTGGTTCGCCTACTCCCCGCTGAACGACGCGGTCCGCTCACCGGGTGTGGGCGCCGACTTGTGGATCATGGGTCTGGCCTTCTCGGGCTTCGGCACCATCCTCGGTTCGGTCAACTTCATCACCACGATCATCTGCATGCGCGCCCCCGGCATGACGATGTTCCGCATGCCGATCTTCACCTGGAACGTCCTGCTGACCGGTGTCCTGGTCCTGCTCGCCTTTCCCGTGCTGGCCGCCGCGCTGCTCGCACTCGAGGTGGACCGGAAATTCGGCGCACTCGTTTTCGACCCGTCCAACGGCGGCTCACTGCTCTGGCAACACCTCTTCTGGTTCTTCGGCCATCCAGAGGTGTACATCATCGCTCTGCCGTTCTTCGGCATTGTCTCCGAGATCATTCCGGTGTTCAGCCGCAAGCCGATCTTCGGATACGTCGGTCTGATCAGTGCGACGATCGCCATCGCCGGCCTGTCCGCGACGGTGTGGGCGCACCACATGTATGTCACGGGTGGCGTGTTGCTGCCGTTCTTCTCCTTCATGACGTTCCTCATCGCGGTGCCCACCGGGGTGAAGTTCTTCAACTGGATCGGAACGATGTGGAAGGGCTCGTTGTCCTTCGAGACACCGATGCTCTGGTCCGTCGGATTTCTGGTCACCTTCCTCTTCGGTGGTCTGACCGGGGTGATCCTGGCCTCACCGCCGCTGGACTTCCACGTCTCCGACTCGTACTTCGTGGTCGCGCACTTCCACTACGTCGTCTTCGGCACCGTGGTCTTCGCAATGTTCGCCGGATTCCACTTCTGGTGGCCGAAGTTCACCGGCAAGATGCTGGACGAGCGGCTCGGCAAGATGACGTTCTGGACGCTGTTCATCGG
>NZ_JBEXYB010000028.1:0-105996 GCF_040630715.1 Streptomyces sp. NPDC005752
ACGTCACGGTGGATCTGGACTCACGCCCCGCACAGGCCATCGAGGGCATCGCCTACTTCACCGTCTCCGAACTCCTCCAGAACGTCAGCAAGCACGCCCGGGCCACCCGTGCCTCGGTCGACGTATGGCGGGTGTCGGACCGGCTGATGCTCCAGGTCACGGACGACGGGCGCGGCGGAGCGGGGGTGTCGGCGGGCGGTGGTCTGGCCGGGCTCGCGGAGCGGCTGGACGCGGTGGACGGCGTCCTCGTCGTCGACTCCCCCGACGAGGGCCCCACCACGGTCACGGCCGAACTGCCCTGGCGGGGCTGAGAGTCCGCCTCGCACGAACCGGAGCCGCAGTGCCCCGGCCGCCCTCCCGGCGGCCGGGGCACTGCGGCGCGTCCGGTGGCTCCGGAACCGCTGGTGTACGGCCCATCCGGGCGCCGATGCTGGAATGCTGGACACACAGGGCTGCGCCCGCAACGGCGCACGCAGGTGACACCGACAGTGGGGGACAGAAAGTCGTGGAGGAAAGAGTGCGGGTCGTCATCGCCGAGGATTCGGTGCTGCTCCGGGAGGGGCTCACCCGGCTGCTGACCGATCTCGGGCACGATGTCGTCGCGGGGGTGGGAGACGCCGAGGCACTGCTCAAGACGGTGGCCGACCTCGCGGGGCAGGACGCGCTGCCGGACGTGGTGGTGGCCGACGTACGGATGCCACCGACGCACACCGACGAGGGCGTGCGGGCCGCGGTGCGGCTGCGCAAGGAGTATCCGCACATCGGGGTGCTGGTGCTCTCGCAGTACGTCGAGGAGCAGTACGCCACCGAACTGCTGGCCGGCAGCAGCCGCGGGGTGGGCTATCTCCTGAAGGACCGGGTCGCCGAGGTCAGGGAGTTCGTGGACGCCGTGGTGCGGGTGGCGAAGGGCGGGACCGCCCTGGACCCCGAGGTCGTGGCACAGCTGCTGGGCCGCAGCCGCAAGCAGGACGTGCTGGCGGGGCTCACGCCGCGCGAGCGGGAGGTCCTCGGCCTGATGGCGGAGGGGCGTACGAATTCGGCCGTCGCCCGGCAGTTGGTGGTCAGCGACGGGGCCGTGGAGAAGCACATCAGCAACATCTTCCTGAAACTCGGCCTGTCACCCAGTGACGGGGATCACCGACGCGTTCTCGCCGTTCTCACTTATCTGAACTCGTGACAAAGAGATGATCTACTCGCGATGATCCGGATGATCCACCCGCGGCGAAACAAAACCCCAGGTATACGGCGAAAGGACAGGCACGAAGGGGAGCCGTTCATCCGGTGAACGCGAGGGCCGGAACACATGGCGAAGGGCGACGCGATCATGTCCAGAAACGCGTCCACCATACGACCGGTCCAAGGAAGGCGACCCTTACAGAAGTAGGGTGGGGCCTGGACCGCCGGCGGGTCGGCCGGTCCCGAGCCGCCGCCCCGAGGGAGGTCCAGTTCAGTGACCAGCCAGGTCAGTAGCCCAGCCGGAAAGTCCGAAGAGACTGTCGTCGGGGAGCAACGAGCCCCGCTCATTGATCGCACGGGTGCCACCGAGAAGGAAATCCGCCGCCTGGACCGAGTGATCATCCGTTTCGCGGGTGACTCGGGTGACGGCATGCAGTTGACGGGTGACCGGTTCACGTCCGAGACGGCGTCGTTCGGGAACGACCTGTCGACGCTGCCGAACTTCCCGGCCGAGATCCGGGCGCCCGCCGGGACGCTGCCGGGCGTGTCGTCGTTCCAATTGCATTTCGCGGACCACGACATCCTGACCCCCGGCGACGCACCGAATGTGCTGGTCGCGATGAATCCCGCCGCACTGAAGGCGAATATCGCCGACGTACCTCGCGGGGCCGACATCATTGTGAACACCGACGAGTTCACGAAGCGTCCGATGGCGAAAGTCGGTTACGCCGAATCTCCTCTCGAAGACGGTTCGCTCGAGGCCTACAACGTGCATCCCGTGCCCTTGACGACCTTGACGATCGAAGCTTTGAAGGAGTTCGGGCTTTCCCGTAAGGAGGCCGAGCGGTCGAAGAATATGTTCGCGCTCGGGCTGTTGTCGTGGATGTACAACCGTCCGACCGAGGGGACGGAGGCATTCCTCCGGTCGAAGTTCGCGAAGAAGCCGGCCATCGCCGAGGCGAACGTGGCGGCGTTCCGCGCGGGCTGGAATTTCGGTGAGACCACCGAGGATTTCGCCGTCTCGTACGAGGTGGCCCCGGCGTCGAAGGCCTTCCCGACGGGCACCTACCGCAATATCTCGGGGAACCTGGCATTGTCGTACGGGCTGGTGGCGGCGGGCCGGCAGGCGGATCTGCCGGTCTATCTGGGCTCGTATCCGATCACTCCGGCATCCGACATCCTGCACGAACTCAGCAAGCACAAGAACTTCGGCGTGCGGACGTTCCAGGCGGAGGACGAGATCGCCGGCATCGGGGCGGCGCTCGGCGCGTCGTTCGGGGGGTCCCTGGGTGTGACGACCACGTCGGGCCCGGGGGTGGCACTGAAGTCGGAGACGATCGGCCTGGCGGTGTCGCTGGAGCTGCCGCTGCTGATCATCGACATCCAGCGCGGCGGCCCCTCCACCGGTCTGCCGACCAAGACCGAGCAGGCCGATCTACTTCAGGCCATGTACGGGCGCAACGGTGAGGCACCCGTACCGATCGTGGCGCCGAGGACCCCGGCGGACTGTTTCGACGCGGCGCTGGACGCCGCCCGGATCGCGCTGACCTACCGGACTCCGGTGTTCCTGCTCTCGGACGGGTATCTGGCGAACGGCTCCGAGCCGTGGCGGATCCCCGAGGTCGTCAGCCTCCCGGACCTGCGGACGCAGTTCGCGACCGGGCCGAACCACGAACTCGCGGACGGCACGGAGGTGTTCTGGCCGTACAAGCGGGATCCGGAGACCCTGGCCCGCCCCTGGGCCGTACCGGGCACCCCGGGCCTGGAACACCGGATCGGCGGAATCGAGAAGCAGGACGGCACGGGGAACATCTCCTACGATCCGGCCAACCACGACTTCATGGTCCGCACCCGCCAGGCCAAGATCGACGGCATCGAGGTCCCCGACCTCGAGGTCGACGACCCGGCCGGCGCGAGGACCCTGGTACTGGGCTGGGGTTCGACGTACGGGCCGATCACGGCGGCGGTGCGCCGGCTCCGCGCGGCCGGCGAGACCATCGCACAGGCCCATCTGCGCCACCTCAACCCGTTCCCGCGGAATCTCGGTGAGGTGCTGAGGCGTTACGACAAGGTCGTCGTCCCGGAGATGAACCTCGGGCAGCTCTCCCTGCTGCTGAGGGCCAAGTACCTCGTGGACGCGCAGAGTTACACCCAGGTCAACGGAATGCCCTTCAAGGCCGAGCAGCTCGCCACAGCCCTCAAGGAGGCCATCGATGCCTGACGCCAACGAACTCCTCCAACTGGTCCCCAAGGCCGAGGGCAAGCAGTCCATGAAGGACTTCAAGTCCGACCAGGAGGTGCGCTGGTGCCCGGGCTGCGGCGACTACGCGGTCCTGGCCGCCGTTCAGGGGTTCATGCCCGAGCTGGGGCTGGCCAAGGAGAACATCACGTTCGTCTCCGGCATCGGCTGCTCGTCCCGCTTCCCGTACTACATGAACACCTACGGGATGCACTCGATCCACGGCCGCGCGCCCTCCATCGCGACGGGTCTGGCCACCTCGCGCCGCGACCTGTCCGTCTGGGTCGTCACCGGTGACGGCGACGCGTTGTCCATCGGCGGGAACCACCTCATCCACGCCCTGCGCCGCAACGTCAACCTCAAGATCCTGCTGTTCAACAACCGGATCTACGGGCTCACCAAGGGGCAGTACAGCCCCACCTCCGAGCTCGGAAAGATCACCAAGTCGACGCCGATGGGGTCACTCGA
The DNA here is from genome assembly GCF_040630715.1 of Streptomyces sp. NPDC005752. Classification (NCBI taxonomy): domain Bacteria; kingdom Bacillati; phylum Actinomycetota; class Actinomycetes; order Kitasatosporales; family Streptomycetaceae; genus Streptomyces; species Streptomyces sp. NPDC005752. The sequence continues at coordinate 3,884 of NZ_JBEXYB010000028.1, forward strand.
CGCCCCCTTCAACCCCGTCTCCCTGGCTCTGGGCGCGGAGGCGACGTTCGTGGCGAGGACGGTCGACTCCGACCGGAAGCACCTCACGAGCGTGCTGCGCGCGGCCGCCGACCACCCCGGCACCGCACTCGTGGAGATCTACCAGAACTGCAACATCTTCAACGACGGCGCCTTCGAGGTGCTCAAGGACAAGGAGCGGGCCGAGGAGGCGGTCATCCGCCTCGAACACGGCAAGCCCATCCGCTTCGGCACCGAGGACTCCAAGGGGGTCGTCCGCGACACGCTCACGGGTGACCTGAGCGTCGTGGCGGTCACCGAGGAGAACCAGTCACAGATCCTCGTCCACGACGCCCACAACCCCAGCCCCACGACCGCGTTCGCGCTGTCCCGGCTGGCCGACGCCGACACCCTGCACCACACACCGATCGGCGTCCTGCGCAGCGTGGAACGCCCCGTCTACGACGCGCTCATGTCCGACCAGCTCGACACGGCGATCGAACAGCACGGCAAGGGTGATCTCAGCACCCTGCTGGCCGGTAACGACACGTGGACCGTGGTCGGCTGATCTCGCCGTCACCCCTGTCCACCGGGGCCCGGAGCCGTTCGGCTCCGGGCCCCGTCGTATGTCTCGCGGGCGCGCTCCACCGCTTCCAGCCGCCGTTCCGTCCACCGGGCCAGGCCCCAGACCTGTTCGGCGGCCTCCTCCCCCAGCGGGGTGAGCGAGTAGTCCACCCTCGGAGGGATCACGGGCTTGGCGTCCCGGTGCACGAAACCGTCCCGCTCCAGCGTCTGGAGGGTCTGCGCCAGCATCTTCTCGCTGACGCCGCCCACGGTGCGGCGCAGTTCACCGAAACGGTGCGACCGCTCAAGCAGTGCGGCGAGCACCAGCACCCCCCAGCGGCTGGTGACGTGCTCCAGGACCAGCCGGGAGGGGCACATCGGCTGGTTGACGCTCGGGGCCCCTATAGGACTTACGCTCATGCCAGTACCTTACTTCAAAGTGGGTACTTTCTTCTGGAAAGCGCACCCCCTAGGGTGAGTGGCAAGAGTCCGCATCAGAGGATCCGCGCACCCGCCGGGCGACCAGGCCCGGCACACAGGAGGAAACCCATGAGCATCGTCGTCACCGGAGCAACCGGTGAACTCGGCCGTCTCGTCGTCGAGCGGCTGCTCGCCACGGTTCCGGCACAGTCCGTCGCCGCCGTCGTCCGCGACGAGCGGAAGGCCGCAGCCCTCGCCGCCCGGGGTGTCGAGATCCGCATCGCGGACTACGACCGTCCCGAGACCCTCGCCGGCGCCTTCCGGTCCGGCGACCGGGTGCTGCTGATCTCGGGCAGCGAGGTCGGGAAGCGGATCGCGCAGCACACCGCCGTGATCGAGGCGGCGAAGGCCGCCGGCGTCGCGCAGCTCGCGTACACCGGTGTGCTGGGCGGCCCCGACGCCGACTTCCTGCTGGCCGCCGAGCACAAGGCGACCGAGCAGCTGATCCTCGACTCCGGGGTCCCGTACACCTTCCTGCGCAACGGCTGGTACACCGAGAACTACACGGCGAACCTGGGCCCGGTCCTGGAGCACGGCGCCGTCGTCGCCAACGCGGGCGAGGGCCGGGTCGCCTCCGCCACCCGGGCCGACTACGCCGACGCGGCCGCGGCCGTGCTGACGGGCGAGGGACACCTCGGCGCGGTGTACGAGCTGAGCGGTGACGTCGCCTGGTCGCTGGCCGAGTACGCGGCCATGGTCGCCGCCGCCGCCGGCAAGGACATCACCTACACGGAGGTACCCGCCTCCGTGCACCAGGAGATCCTCGTGAAGGCCGGGGTGCCGGCTCCGTTCGCCGAGATCCTCGTCGACGTGGACGAGGCGATCGGACGCGGTCTGCTCGGCGGGACGAGCGGTGACCTGGCCCGTCTGATCGGCCGCCCGACGACCCCGGCGTCCGAGACGGTCGCCGCCGCGGTGGCCGCCGCCTGAGGACACCCCTCGCACTGTCACGACCGTTTTCGTGAGACGGCAATGACACAGAGCACTTCCGGCGCTACCGTCGTACAGTCGGCCCGTCGCCGGCGCAGGAGTGCCGGGAGGGCCCGTGAAGGGGAAGAACGAACAGCGGGCAGGCCTGCTGTACGGCGTCGGCGCGTACGGGATGTGGGGCCTCGTCCCCCTCTTCTGGCCGCTGCTGGAACCGTCGGGTGCGGTGGAGATCCTCGCTCACCGGATGGTGTGGTCGCTGGGGGCCGTCGGCATCGCCATGCTGTTCCTGCGCCGCTGGGCGTGGATCGGCGAGCTGATGCGTCAGCCCCGGCGGCTGGCGCTGATCGCGACGGCCGCGACCGTGATCTCGGTCAACTGGGGCCTCTACATCTGGTCCGTCAACAACGGCCACGTCGTCGAGGCGTCACTCGGCTACTTCATCAATCCGCTGGTCACCATCGCCATGGGCGTCCTGCTGCTCGGTGAGCGGCTGCGGCCGGTGCAGTGGACGGCCGTGGCGACCGGCTTCGCCGCCGTGCTCGTGCTGGCGATCGGATACGGGCAGCCTCCGTGGGTCTCACTGGTGCTGGCGTTCTCGTTCGCGACGTACGGCCTGGTGAAGAAGAAGGTCAACATGGGCGGCCTGGAGTCCCTGGCCGCCGAGACCGCGGTGCTGTTCGTGCCCGCGCTCGGCTTCCTGCTGTGGCTCGGGGTGAACGGCGACGCGACGTTCTTCTCCGGGGGCGCGGGGCACGCGGCACTGCTCGCCTCGACCGGAATCGTCACCGCGATCCCGCTCGTCTGTTTCGGCGCCGCCGCGATCCGGGTCCCGCTGTCCGTCCTCGGCCTGCTGCAGTACCTGGCACCGGTGTTCCAGTTCGCCCTGGGCATCCTGTACTTCCATGAGGCGATGCCCCCGGAGCGATGGGCCGGTTTCGCGCTGGTCTGGGTGGCACTGATACTGCTGACCTGGGACGCCCTGCGGACGGCACGGCGTACCAGGGCCGAGGCCCTGCGTCTGGCCGTACGGGCCGCCGAGGACGTGGCGCCCATCGCGACAGCCTCCGCTTCGACACCGGACGTGGAGACCCCCGCAGTCAAGCGGTGACCGGGCCGCCCTTCGGCCCGGCGACGCCGTGCGGCGGCTTCCGGGCGAGCGGAGGAGCAGGCGCGAGCCCGACCGGAGAGTAGGGGGCAGACATGGTGGACGGCACTCGCAAAGGCTGATTGAGTGCCCGGATGGGCACCGTCCTGAAGGACATGAGGCACGTGCGGTGGCATGAGCTGCGTCATGCCAAGGGCTCAGCTTCCCAGGTCCCCGGGATGCTGTCGCGGATCGCCTGGGGCGACAGCGAGTCGGCCGATGACGCGCTGAGCGACCTGGCGCGGTGGATCGGCGCCCTGGCCGTGTTCGACGCGACGGCCGCGACGGTGCCCTTCCTGTGGGAGCTCGCCTCCATGGAGGCCGTGAAGGACCGCGTGGGGGTGCTCGCCCTGCTGGGGACGATCCTCGCCCACGGTCACACCCGCCACCCGGAGTGGACGAGGGACGCGCATCTGGCGGTCCAGGCCGGCCGGGCTACGGCCGAGCGGCTGGCCGGGGACGGCGACCCCGCGGTACGCGCGGCGGCCGGGGAACTGCTGGGGGAGCTCGGCGGCCACGCCTGCACGGCCTGTCCGCCACGATGAGTTCCGGGCCCCGAAGGCCATGGCGGCCCCGCCCCCGGTGTGCGGGGAATCGACCCCTGTTCCGGCGTGCCCGTTGCCGGACCCGTCGGGTAACCACTATGAACGGTGTCCATGACTCTGCACTGGAAGCTCGTCATCGATGCCGGCGACCCGCACGCCCAGGCCGACTTCTGGGCCGAGGCCCTCGGCTACCTCGTCGAGGACCACAGCGCCCTGATCGAGGAGCTGCTCGCCGTGGGCGCGGTCACCGAGGCGGCGACGGTCGAGCCGCACGGCCACCGCGCCTTTCGCGATCTCGCCGCGGTGCGGCATCCGGATGACCCGTACGAGGACAAGAGCGGGACCGGGCTCGGGCGACGGCTGCTCTTCCAGCGCGTCCCCGAGCCCAAGACGGTGAAGAACCGCCTCCACCTGGACGTCCACCCGGCCCCCGGGCAGCGCGAGGCAGAGGTGGAACGGCTGGTGGGACTGGGCGCGAGTGTGCTGCGGAGCGTCGACGAGCCCGGGGGGTCGTGGCAGGTGCTGCTGGACCCGGAGGGCAACGAATTCTGCGTGCACTGAGCGAGCCGCCCGTCCTCACAGGTCAGCGATGTACGGCCGGAGAGCGATCTCTCTAGGCTGGGCTCATGTTCACGCCACCCGCCGCTTGCACCCTGGTCGCCACGGATCTGGACGGCACGCTGCTGCGTGCCGACGACACCGTGAGCTCCCGTTCCCGCGCCGCCCTCGCCCGCGCCGCTTCGGCCGGGGCGCGGCACCTGATCGTCACGGGCCGCCCCGTGCCCGGCATACGCGCCCTGATCGCGGACCTCGGCTACGACGGCCTCGCGGTCTGCGGGCAGGGCGCGCAGGTGTACGACGCGGGGACGGCCAGGATGCTGAGCTCGGTGACGCTGGACCGGGACCTGGCCGACACCGCGCTCGGCAAGATAGAGGCCGAGGTGGGGCCGGTGTTCGCCGCGGTGGACCAGGACGGCACCGACGGCATGACGCTGATCGAGCCGGGCTACCGCATGCCGCACCCCTCGCTTCCCGCTCAGCGGGCCGGGCGCCGCGCGGATCTGTGGGCGGAGCCGGTCATCAAGGTCCTGATACGCCACCCCGAACTGACGGACGACGAACTGGCCGCGGCCGCCCGTGGGGCGGTGGCCGATCTGGCGTCCGTCACGATGGCCGGCCCGGGAACGGTGGAGCTGGCGCCGTACGGCGTGGACAAGGGCACCGGGGTCTCCCTGGCCGCCGGCCTGCTGGGGCGGGACCTCGCCGGGGCCGTGGCGTTCGGCGACATGCCCAACGACCTGCCGATGTTCCGCCTCGCGGGCCACCGGGTGGCGATGGCGGGCGCGCACGCCGAGCTGCGGGCGGCGGCGGACGAGATCACCCTCTCGAACGAGGACGACGGTGTCGCGGTGGTCCTGGACCGGCTCTTCGCCTGAGACCACGCGCCCCCGGCGACCGGAGGACACCCGGGCCGGGAGCGCACACCGGAGCGGGGACCTCAGCTCCGGGCGTCGGGGGCGTCACTCCGGGCGGCGGCACCGCCCTGGGCGGGGACCTCGCCCGGGGTGCCTGCCGGAGCGGCGTCCCCGGGCGGGGCCAGGGACCGCAGGACATGGGACACGAGCGCGGCGACCGTCGCCTCGTCCTGGGCCGGCGTACGCAGCACATGGCGGTAGTACACCGGGCCGTAGAGCATCTCCACCGCCAGCGGCAGGTCTGCGCCCGCCGGGACCTGCCCCTGTTCCTGGGCACCGCGCAGGCGTCCCACGGCGGCCTCGAAACGAGGGCTGACCAGCTGCTCCAGGACCGCCCGCGCGAGGTCGTCGTCGTGGTGCATCTCCGACAGGATCCCGGCGTATGCCGGGCCGTAGGGCGGGGTGGAGACCATCTTCACCGCGCCGTTGATGTGCGTCCGCAGATCGGCGGCGATGTCACCGGTGTCGACGAACGGTGTGGCGCCGACGAACACCTCGGTGAACGCCTCCAGCATCACCGCGCCCTTCGACGGCCACCAGCGGTAGATCGTCTTCTTGCTCACCCCGGCGCGCGCCGCGATCGCCTCGATGGTGACCCGGCCGTACCCCTTCTCCGTGCACAGCTCCAGGGCGGCGTCCAGCGTCGCCCGTCGTGACCTCTCGCTGCGGCGCAGGGAACTCGGCGATGTGATCATTCGGTGAGCATAGGGGGATTACGCCCACCGCTTATTGACAGGTCGTCGCCAAAAGTCGAACAATGACCAGGCTGGAAACGGAACGTACCGTGTCGTGACGTTCCGTGGAGCACACCGTTCGTGCCGTTCGTGCCGCGACGAGCCGATCGGGGGACGGCTCGACCGGCCGACGGTACGGGCGGCCCGTGCCCTCCCTGGCTCAGACGCTGACGTCCTTCGTCGTGAAGCGCGCCCAGGCCGCGGAGCCGAACACTGCCGCGTACAGCGCCTGCAGACCCAGATTCCTCGTCACCTCGTCCCAGTAGACCGGATCGCGCAAGAGATCCGTGAAGGACATCCAGTAGTGCGGGAAGAGATACGGGTGGATCCCGTCGAGCTGCGGCATCGTATCCAGGATCTGCACGGTGATCAGCACCCCGACCGTGGCCGCCATCGCCGCGACCCCGCTGTCGGTGAGCGTCGAGACGAAGAGGCCCAGCGCGGCGAAACCGATGAGGGACACCGCCACGGCGACCGCGATCAGCCCGGCCCGCAGAAGTCCTTCGCCGAAGCCGATCCGGGTCCCCGAGATCGTCGTGACCTCACCGACGGGAAAGAGCAGCGCCCCGGTCGCGAGCGCCGACGCCGCCACGACCAGGGTGGCGACCAGGCAGAACACCAGCACGGCCGCGTACTTCGCGAGCAGCAGCCGGGTGCGGCCCGCCGGTGCGACCAGCAGATAGCGCAGTGTGCCGCCGCTCGCCTCGCCTGCGACCGAGTCCCCCGCGATGACGCCGACGGCCATCGGGAGGAAGACGGGGAGCGTCGCGGAGAGTGCCGCGAAGACCAGGAACAGCCCGTTGTTGGTGACCTGGGAGAGGAAGGCCGGGCCTCCCCCGCCGTCGGGCCCGCCCCGCGAGCCGTCGCCGGTCTCGATCCGGACGGCGATCCCGATCAGGACGGGCACGGCCGCCAGCACCCCGAGCAGGGCGAGAGTGCGCCACCGGCGGAGCGTGGTGGCCAGTTCGGAGCGGAGGATGCCGAACGCCCACAGCGCACGGGGCGGGGTGCGGGGTGCGGGTACCGCCGTGAGTTCAGCCTGCGACATCGAATCCCTCTCCGGTGAGTGCGACGAAGGCGTCCTCGAGCGAGGCCCGTTCGATGCCGAAGGCGCGTACGCGTACGCCGCCGCGCACGAGGGCGGCGTTGAGGTCCGCCGGCTCCACCTCGCCCGGTGGTGCGTCGGCGCTCACCCGGTCCCCGTCGGTCATGAGGCCCGTCGCCCCGTGCGCCGCCAGGATGCGGGCGGCGTCGCCCGGGTCGGGGGTGGTGACGGTGAGCCGGCCGCGGGCGCCCGCGGCGAGTGCGGCGACGGGCCCCTGCACCAGGAGCCTGCCGCGGGCCATGACCGCCGCGTGGGTGCAGACCTGTTCGATCTCGTCGAGCAGGTGGGACGAGAGGAAGACGGTGGTTCCCTCCGCCGCCAGCTCCCGGACCAGGGAACGGATCTCACGCATGCCCTGCGGGTCGAGGCCGTTGGTCGGTTCGTCCAGCACGAGCAGCCGGCGCGGCTGGAGGAGGGCCGCGGCCAGCCCGAGGCGTTGTTTCATCCCGAGGGAGTACGTCTTGGCCTTCTTGCCGGCCGCGGCGCCGAGTCCGACCCGCTCCAGGGCGTGCTCCACGCGCGTGCGCCGGGTACGCGGATCGGCCGCCGGGTCGGCGGAGTCGAAGCGTACGAGATTGCCGCGGCCCGTCAGGAACCCGTACAGCGCGGGCCCTTCGATGAGCGCGCCCACCTGCGGAAGCACGCTGCGGGATGCGGCCGGCATGGGGCGGCCCAGGACGTGTGCGGTGCCGGAGGTCGGGGCGATGAGCCCCATGAGCATCCGGATCGTGGTGGTCTTGCCCGAGCCGTTGGGCCCGAGGAAGCCGAAGACGCTTCCGGAGGGGACCGCGAGGTCGAGTCCGTCGACGGCCAACTGCCCGCCCCGGTAACGCTTGGTGAGCCCGCGCGTTCCGATCACGCTGCCGGGCTCCGGCCCCGCGTCCGGCCCGGTGTCCGCCGTCGCGGCCGCTGTGTCGGTCATGCCCGCTCCCGGTCCGTCCCGCCGTGTCCGGCGCCCGTGTCGTACGCCCTGTGGCCGCCGCCCCCGCCTCGGAAGCCGAGCCGCCCCGCCGTACGGAGCGTACGACGGGGCGGGGCGTTCGGCGTGCGTCCTACTCGGCGGCGTCGGCCGCCTTCACCAGCGTGTCCTCGGTGACCGCGCCGACGTAGACCTTGCCTTCGTCCGTCAGCAGCGCGTTGACCAGGCGCGTCTTGAAGACCGTGCCCGAGCCGAAGTCACCGCTGACCTTGTCGCCGAGCGCGTCGAGGAACTGCTGCGCCTGCGCGGGTACGTCGCCGGAGCCCTGGGCCGGCATCGCCGCCCCGCCGGGAAGCTCGATGGCGGCGACGGCGTTCCAGCCCTTGCCGATGACGTTGAGGCCCTTGAAGTCCTCCAGCGCGCTGAGGTCCTTCTGCGCCTTGTCGACCGCGCCCTTCTTCTCCGCCTCGGCCTGCAGCTCGTCGGCCTCGGTGACCTTCGCCCCCTTGGGCGGGGTGAAGGAGAAGGAGGAGGCGTCGGGCTTCGTGAAGTCGACCGACGTGAAGCCGGCGTCGACCGCGGCCTTGCCGCCGCTGCTCGGGGCCAGCGTGAACTTCAGCGGTACGCCGGTCGAGGCGTCGACCGCCACCGTGACGGAGCCGATCGTCGAACCGGACTGCTTCGGCTTGATCAGGAGCTTGTAGGCGTCGCGCCCCGCCACCTGCGCCGTGCCGTCGACGGTGACGGACGTGGTGTCATCCGCGGCGGCGAGCGCCTCCTCGGCGAGCTCCTTGGGAGTGCCCGGCATCCCCTTCGGCGCCTTGTGCTCGCCGGCCTTGTCGCCCGCCCGCTCCTTCCCGTCGGACTCCGCGTGGTAGACCTCGTTGCTCTCGCTGTCGTAGCCCCAGACGTCGTCCCCGTTGTGGACGAGGCTGTACTCCGAGCCCTCGCCGAGGATCGACAGGCGCTGCTTGCCGGGCCCGTCGGCCGCGACCCGGAGCGTGTGCGTACCGGAGGCGAGCTCCATCAGCTTGGCGTCGGGGGACGCGCTCGACTCCCCCTGCCCCCCGCCCGGTGCGAACGAGCCCGCCAGCCCGCCGAGCGACGGGATGCCGAGGTCGGTGCTGACCTTCACCGTGCCGGACAGCTGCTCCTGGTCCGACGCGGCGATCTTCTCGATGAGTTCCTGCGCCGTGATGCCGGGCAGCTCCGGGTCGCCGGAGTCCGCGAGCGCCGGGACGAGCCCGATCGTCGCCGCCGCCACTCCCGCCACCGCGAACGGGACGATGTAGCGCGCCGCCTTCCGGCGGCCCACGACAGTGCCCGTGGCCTCGCCGTTGGTCTCTGCGCTGTCGTTCGGTGCCATGTGTGCTCTACCTCCGTGGTCGGCGGCTGCCATCCCGTTGCCCTCGTCCACTCCCCGCCGCCATTCTCACCCGATGTGGTCAGGAGTGGTTGTTCTCCATCTGACCAAATCGGGCGGGGTCAAGCGTCAGCCCTCGGGAGCAAGTGTGCGTACCTCTACGGGATGACCCCGGTGCCGCGCGGCCCGGCGAGCCCTTAGGGGTCCGTCGGGCACGCGTGGGCCGGCCGAGGCTCTCGGGGGTCGGCCCCCACGCGGTGACGTCAGCCCGCGCGGTGCACCACGGCGTCGCACAGTTCTTCGAGTGCGGCCTTCGCGTAGCACTCGGGCAGCGGCGCCAGCACCGCGCGTGCCTCCTGGGCGTAGCGGACGGTGTCGCGCCGCGCCTGTTCGAGTGCCGGGTGGGCGCGCAGCCCGCGCAGCGCCTCCGCGAGCCGGGCGTCGTCACCGAGGTCGCCGTCCAGCAGTTCCACGAGCGCCGTGTCCTCCGGACGCCCTTCGGCCGCCGCCCGCGCGCGCAGGTGGAGGACCGGCAGGGTGGGGATGCCCTCGCGCAGGTCGGTGCCGGGCGTCTTGCCCGACTCGTGGGAGTCGGAGGCGATGTCCAGGACGTCGTCGGCGAGCTGGAAGGCGATCCCGAGACGCTCGCCGTACTGGGTCAGGATGTCGACGACCGACTCGTCGGCCCCCGCCATCAGGGCGCCGAACCGGCCGGACACGGCAACCAGCGAGCCGGTCTTGCCCCCGAGGACGTCCATGTAGTGGTCGACGGGGTCGCGGCCGTCGCGCGGGCCCGCGGTCTCGAGGATCTGACCGGTGACCAGGCGTTCGAACGCCTCCGCCTGGATGCGGACGGCCTCCGGCCCGAGGTCGGCCAGGATGTGCGAGGCGCGGGCGAAGAGGAAGTCGCCCGTCAGGACGGCGACGGAGTTGCCCCAGCGGGTGTTGGCGCTGTCCACCCCGCGGCGTACGTCCGCCTCGTCCATCACGTCGTCGTGGTACAGCGTCGCCAGGTGCGTCAGCTCGACGACCACGGCCGCGGGGACCACACCCGGCGCGTCGGGGTCACCGAACTGGGATGCGAGCATCACCAGGAGCGGCCGGAAACGCTTGCCACCCGCGCTGACGAGATGCTGCGCGGCCTCCGTGATGAACGGGACCTCGCTCTTGGTGGCAGCCAGCAGCCCCGCCTCGACAGCGGCCAAACCGGCCTGGACGTCGGCCTCAAGTGCCTGGTCCCGCACGCTCAGTCCGAACGGCCCGACGACGGTCACGAGGGGATCTCCTGTCTGCTGACGATCACACGGAATGTCGATGTGTCGCTGTCCTCAATCAACTCAGCGTATCCGGTCCCCTTTGGATCACCGTGGGCGCCTTCCCGCCACCGCCGGTATGTTCGGCATCAGCTCATACGATCAGGAGTTGTCGTTTTGTCCCACACCGCAACCGGCACCGAACCGGCCCAGCCACCGCCCGGAGACGACCACGCCTTCTTCGGCCAGCCGCGGGGCCTGATGACCCTGTCCGGGCTGGAGGTCTGGGAGCGTTTCTCGTTCCTCGGCATGCAGGCCATCCTGGTCCTCTTCTTCGCCGACACGGTCTCCGACGGCGGCATGGGCATGGACCCGGGCACCGCCGCCTCGGTGTCCGCCGCCTACGGCACCCTCGTCTATCTCGTGTCGGTCGCGGGCGGCTGGCTGGCCGACCGGATCCTCGGTTCGTACCGCGCCGTCCTGTACGGCGGCGTTCTCATCGCCTGCGGCCACTACGCCATGGCGGTGCCGACGGCCACGATGACCTGGGTGGGCCTCGGTCTGATCAGCGCGGGCACGGGCCTGCTCAAGCCCAATGTGGCCTCGATGGTGGGCAAGCTCTACGGCACCGAGGACAACCGACGCGACGCCGGCTTCGCGCTGTACTACATGGGCATCAACATCGGCGCCTTCGCCGGCCCGCTGGTCACCGGCTGGCTGGGTGAGCACGCGAGCTGGCACTGGGGGTTCTCGGCCGCCGCGTTCGGTATGACGCTCGGCCTGATCCAGTACGTCGCCGGCAGGCGTCACCTGGCCGGGCGAAAGCACTCGGCGGAGTACGCCCTCGCCCCGGGGCCGATGCGCAGGGCCGTGCTGACGATCGTGGCCGGCATCGTGGTGGTCGCGCTGGTGGCGACGGCCCTGGCACTGGCCGGCTGGCTCACGATGGACCGGTTCGTCGACGTACTCACCCTCGTCTCGGTGATCGCGCCCGTCGTCTACTTCGTCGTGATGTTCAGGAGCCCCCGGGTCACCGCGGAGGAACGCGGCCGGCTCCGGCCGTACGTCGTGCTGTTCCTGGCTTCCGTCGTCTTCAACTTCATCCTGTTCCAGGCCTACTCGACCATGATCCTGCTCGCCTCGACGAACGCCCGTGCGGAGATCTTCGGCTTCCACTTCCCGGCGAGCTGGTACGCCTCCGCGCTGGGTGCCTTCGAGGTCGCACTGGCGCCCGTGGTCGCCGCCGTGTGGGCCAGGATGGGCCCGCGCCAGCCGCACGCGTCCAACAAGATCGCGATCGGGGTCGTCCTCGGCGGTCTGTCCTTCCTGCTGATGGTCCTGCCGACCTCGGGTCACGCCGACGAGACGTACAAGATGGCCGTCTGGTGGATCGTCGGCTCCTACCTGCTGCTCGGCCTCGGCGACATCCTGCTGGAGACCTCCGGCATGTCCGCCACCACGAAGCTCGCCCCCAAGGCCTTCGCCAGCCAGACGATGGCGCTGTGGTTCCTGTCCCTGGCCCTCGCCAACGGCATCCAGGCACAGATCGTGAAGCTCTACGGCGAGGTCTCCAACCCCGCCTACTTCGGTGTCAATGGCGCCATCGCGGTGGCGGCCGGTGTGGCCGTCATCGCCGCTGCTCCCTGGCTCAGGCGCACCATGCACCCCGTCCACTGAGGTACAGCCATGCACATCCGCACCGATTTCCCGTACGAGACCACCCACGAGGACCTCTACATCCCCCTCGATGGGGGCCCCTCCCAGGCCGGAGGCTCTGGGGGAGGCACCCAGCTGTACGCCCGGATCTGGCGGCCGGTCACCGACGAACCGGTGCCCGCACTGCTGGAGTACCTGCCCTACCGGCTCAGCGACTGGACGGCCCCTCGTGACTGGCAGCGCCACCCCTGGTACGCGGGCCACGGCTATGCCTCCGTGCGCGTCGACGTGCGCGGGCACGGCAACAGCGAGGGCATGCCGGGCGACGAGTACGACGCACAGGAACTCGCGGACGGGGTCGCGGTCGTGCACTGGCTGGCGCAGCAGGAGTGGTGCTCGGGGCGGGTCGGCATGTTCGGCATCTCCTGGGGCGGCTTCAACTCGCTCCAGATCGCGGCGCTCGCACCTGAGCCCCTGAAGGCGGTCGTCACCGTCTGCTCGGCCGACGACCGCTACGACAACGACGTGCACTACATGGGCGGCTCCGTCCTCGGTGTGGACATGCACGCCTGGGCCTCCACCATGCTGGCGTTCGTCTCGCGGCCCCCGGACCCGGCGGACGTCGGCGACGACTGGCGGGACATGTGGCTGCGGAGACTCGAGAAGGTGGAGCCGTTCATCCACACGTGGCTGGCCCACCAGACCCGCGACGACTACTGGAAGCACGGCAGTGTCTGCGAGGACTACGGCGCCATCCAGGCGAAGGTCCTGGCGGTGGGCGGCTGGCACGACCCCTACCGAGACACGGTCCTCAGGCTCGTCGAGCATCTGGACCCCGGGCAGGTGCGCGGACTGATCGGCCCCTGGTCGCACCAGTACCCGGACCGCGGGCTCCCGCCGGGGCCGGCGATCGGCTTCCTCCAGGAGACGCTGCGCTGGTGGGACCAGCACCTCAAGGACGAGGACACCGGGGTGATGAACGAGCCCCTGCTGCGGTCCTGGATCAGCGGCTCGCACCGCCCCGCCACGGTCTACGAGACGCTGCCGGGCCGCTGGGTCGGCGACGCCGGCTGGCCCTCCGGGAACGTCACCCCGGTGACGTACGCCCTGGAGGGCGGACCGCAGACCGTCCGCTCACCGCAGCAGACCGGGCTGGACGCGGGGCGCTTCTTCCCGTTCGGCAACGACGCCGACCTGCCGCCCGACCAGCGGGACGAGGACGCCAAGTCGGTGTGCTTCGAGTTCCCCGTCGAGGACGCCCCGATCGAGATCCTCGGCCGTCCACGGGTGACGCTCCTGGTCCGGATGGACGTACCGCGCGGCCAAGTGATCGCCCGGCTCTGCGACGTGGCCCCGGACGGGGCCTCCACCCTGGTGACCCGCGGGGCCCTCAATCTGGCCACCCGACACGGGCGCGACCGCGCGGAGGACTGGCCCGTCGGGGAGACCGAGTACGTGACCTTCGAGCTGAACGGCATCGGGCACACCTTCCCGCCAGGCCACCGGATCAGGGTCGCCCTCTCCTCCTCGTACTGGCCGTGGATCTGGCCCCAGGCCGGTTCGGCGGGCTTCACGCTCGAGGCGGAGGGCAGCCTCGTCGAGCTTCCGGTGCGCCGGCACACCGAGGACCCGGCGATCACCTTCGGCGAGCCGGAGCAGGCGGAGCCGCTCGGCGTCGTCTTCCCGGTCACGCTCGACGAGCAGCGCCCGGAGCGCCTGGTGGTCCGGGACGTCGCCAAGGGCGAGTGGCGGCTGGAGGTCGATCCGCGCTACGGCGGCACGCGGGTCTACCCCGACGGGCTGGAGTTCACCGAGGACGCGCTGGAGACCTACACGATCCAGCAGGACGATCCGCTGTCGGCCCGGGCCCGCTCGGACTGGGCGATCCGGCTGCACCGGCCGGAGATGTCCTGGGACGTACGCGTCGAGACGCGTTCGGAGCTGAGCTCGGACGCGGACGACTTCATCACGTCCAACGAGGTGGTGTGCAGGGACGGTGACGAGATCGTCTTCCACCGGACCTGGGAGAAACGGATCCCGCGGACGGCGGGCTGAGCAGGGTTATCACGTAACTTTCCGGGCATTACGCCTACTTGAGGCACTGCCGCCGACCGGCGACGGCGACGTAACGTGTTCCTCAAGCGACTGGAAAGGGGCAGCGACAGATGCCCGAGCAGAGCAGCCCGCTCGACCTGGCCGAAGGCGATCCCTTCGGTCCGCACAACCTTCCGTACGGTGTGTTCTCCACCCCCGGACACCCGGAGGACCGAAGGGTCGGAGTCCGTGTGGGCAAACACGTGCTGGACGCCGGAGCGGCGGCCCACGCACTGGGTTCGCCCTACGCCAGACTGCTGGCGCAGCCGAGCCTGATGCCGCTGCTGGCGGCGGGGCGGACCGCGTGGCGGGACGTGCGTCGGGCACTCACGGCGTGGGTGACGGTCCCGTCCCACCGCCCTGACCTGGAACCACTGCTGTACCCGCTCGACTCGGTGACCCTGCACCTGCCGTACGAGGTGGCGGACTACGTCGACTTCTACGCCAGTGAGCACCACGCGACCAACGTGGGGAGGATCTTCCGCCCGGACGGGGCGGCTCTCACGCCCAACTGGAAGCACCTGCCGATCGGTTACCACGGGCGTGCAGGCACGGTCGTCGTCTCCGGCACGGACGTGGTGCGCCCCTCGGGGCAGCGCAAGGCTCCGGCCGACCCCGCCCCCGTCTTCGGCCCCTCAGTGAAGCTGGACATCGAGGCCGAGGTCGGCTTCGTGGTGGGCGTGCCGTCGGAGCAGGGTTCCCCCGTCGCGCTCGGGGACTTCCGTGAGCACGTCTTCGGGCTCTCCCTGCTCAACGACTGGTCGGCGCGGGACATCCAGGCCTGGGAGTACGTGCCGCTGGGCCCGTTCCTCGGCAAGTCCTTCGCCACTTCCGTGTCGGCGTGGGTCACCCCGCTGGAGGCCCTGGACGCGGCCCGCACGGCACCTCCCGCCCGGGACTTCGAGCTGCTCCCGTACCTGGAGGACGCGGAGGACGAGGAGCCCGGCGGCTTCGACATCCGGATCTCCGTGGAGATCAACGGGCAGACCGTCTCCGAGCCGCCGTTCGACTCCATGTACTGGACGGCCGCCCAGCAGCTGGCTCAGATGACGGTGAACGGCGCCTCGCTGCGCACGGGAGACCTGTACGGATCGGGCACCGTCAGCGGCGCGGAGCCGGGGCAGCGCGGCTCCCTGCTCGAACTCACCTGGAACGGCCGCGATCCGCTGGACCTGGCCGAGGGCAAGCGGACGTTCCTGGAGGACGGCGACACCGTCACCCTGACCGCCTGGGCCCCCGGACCGCACGGCACCCGGGTCGGGCTCGGCGAGGTCACCGGACGGATCACCGCCTCGTCGTGAGCGATGCCGTGCCGGGCTCCCCGAAGAGCCACTGCTCCTCGGGGAGCCCGGCCGGGTGGTGGTCAACGACGCGTGAGTCGCTCACACGTTTGGGCGGCCTTGGTCTGTTCTCGCCGGATACGCTGAACCCACCCGCGAGACTCCGTCCCATGGGAGCACTGATGCGCATCGAACCGGAGGCCCCCGAGCCGCGGTGGGCGGTCCCGCCCGTGGGCGGCTGGACCGCCGATGACCTGGACACACTCCCGAATCTGCCTCCGCACACGGAGCTGATCGACGGGAGCCTTGTTTTCGTGAGTCCGCAGACGGTGTTCCATGAGCGTGCGATCGACTACCTGAAGTGGCAGCTGCAGTCGGTCGCACCGCTCGGCCTGGAAGTCTTTCGCGAGTTCACCATCGACATCGATTTCCAGAATCGGCCGGAACCCGATGTCGTCGTGGTGCACGCTGACGCCGTCGAGAGTCTGCGGCAGACACGGTTCCCCGCGAACAGTGTGCTGCTGGCGATCGAGGTCGTGTCCGACGAGTCCGTCACCCGAGACCGGGAGACCAAGCCCGTGAAGTACGCACGGGCCAGGATTCCGCACTTCTGGCGGGTGGAGAACCAGGACGGTCGAGCCGTCGCCTACGTCTTCGAGCTGGAACCCGCGACCGGTGCGTACACGTCGACAGGGATCTTCCACGACCGGATGAAGGTCTCCACGCCCTTCCCCGTCGATCTCGATCTGAATGCGATCGTGACCCGACGCCAGGCGGCGGACCCGCGATAGGTCCGCCCCGAACCTCCGGCCGCCCGGCTCACTCGTACTCGGGCGGCTCCTCGTCCCAGCCGAACTCCGGATCCGCGGCCCGGACGGCGGGCCCGGCCGGTGGGGCGGCTGCCGGGGCCGCCGCGGGGGCCGCCGCCGCTTCCGCCCGGGAAGCCTCCGGCGGGGCCGCTTCCTCCTGGGGAACCGCCGACGGACCCGCGCCCCCCAGTCCCCCCAGCACCTCCAGCACTCCCTCGCCGTACGTCGCCAGCTTCTTCTCGCCGAGCCCGCTGACGCCTCCCAGCTCCGCGAGGGAACCGGGTCGCAGGGCGGCGATCTCCCGCAGGGTCGCGTCGTGGAAGATCACGTACGCGGGGAGGCCGAGCTCCTTGGCCTGGGCGCCGCGCCAGGCGCGCAGCGCCTCGAAGACCGGGACCGCCTCCGCCGGAAGGTCGGCCACCGCCGCCGCGGACCTCGCCTTGCGCTCGCCCGTCCCGCCGGACCGGGTCGTGGGCCGCTTCGGCTCCTTGCGGAGCAGGACCTCCCGCTCCCGGCCGAGCACGGAGCCGCTCTCCTCGGTCAGCACCAGCGTGCCGTACTCGCCCTCCACGGCCAGCAGCCCCTGGGCGAGCAACTGGCGTGCCACGCCGCGCCACTCCGCCTCGGCGAGCTCCTCCCCGATACCGAAGACCGACAGCTGGTCGTGGTCGAACTGGATGGTCTTCGCCGTCTTGCGGCCCAGCAGGATGTCGATGATCTGGCCGGCCCCGAACTTCTGGTTCCGCTCCCGCTTCAGCCGGACGATGGTGGACAGCAGCTTCTGGGCAGCCACCGTGCCGTCCCAGGTCTCGGGCGGGGTGAGGCAGGTGTCGCAGTTGCCGCAGGACGTCTCGGCGGGCTCCTGGCCGAAGTACGTCAGGAGCTGGGCCCTACGGCACCGGACGGTCTCGCAGAGCGCCAGCATCGCATCGAGGTGCGAAGCCGCCCGGCGCCGGAACGCCTCGTCGCCCTCGCCGCCCTGGATCAGCTTGCGCTGCTGGACGACGTCCTGGAGCCCGTAGGCCATCCAGGCCGTTGAGGGCTCCCCGTCACGTCCCGCGCGGCCGGTCTCCTGGTAGTAGCCCTCGACGGACTTGGGCAGGTCGAGGTGCGCGACGAAGCGCACGTCGGGCTTGTCGATGCCCATACCGAAGGCGATGGTCGCGACGACGACCAGGCCCTCCTCGCGGAGGAAACGCGACTGGTGGGCGGCGCGGGTCCCGGCGTCCAGGCCCGCGTGGTACGGCACGGCCTCGATGCCGTTACGGCAGAGGTACTCGGCGGTCTTCTCCACCGAATTGCGCGAGAGGCAGTAGACGATGCCCGCGTCGCCCGCGTGCTCCTCCTTGAGGAAGGTGAGCAGCTGCTTCTTCGGGTCGGACTTCGGCACGACGCGGTACTGGATGTTCGGACGGTCGAAGCCGGCCACGAAGTGCCTGGCGTCGGGCATGCCCAGCCGCTGGGTGATCTCCCGGTGCGTGGCGTCGGTCGCCGTGGCCGTCAGCGCGATGCGCGGTACGTCCGGCCAGCGCTCGCCCAGGACGGACAGGGCCAGGTAGTCGGGGCGGAAGTCGTGGCCCCACTGGGCGACGCAGTGCGCCTCGTCGATCGCGAAGACGGAGATCTCGCCACGGGCCAGCAGGGAGAGCGTCGAATCGAGGCGCAGCCGCTCGGGGGCCAGATACAGCACGTCGAGCTCACCGGCGACGAACTGGGCCTCCATCGAGCGGCGCTCGTCGAAGTCCTGCGTGGAGTTCATGAAGCCGGCGCGGACACCGAGCGCGCGCAGGGCGTCCACCTGGTCCTGCATGAGCGCGATCAGCGGGGAGATCACGATGCCGGTCCCCTGCCTGACCAGGGCGGGGATCTGGTAGCAGAGGGACTTGCCGCCGCCGGTCGGCATCAGCACGACCGCGTCGCCGCCCTCGACGACGTGCTCGATCACCGCACCCTGCTCGCCGCGGAACGCCTCGTACCCGAACACCCGGTGCAGCGTCTGCTGCGCAGCGCTCTCGGTCGTCACACTCATGGTCGCGCCCGTCCGTCCGTCTTCACCCGTCACCGGCAACCATAGGCGCCGCCTACGACAACGCCGGACGGGCTTGACTTTCCAAGGCCCGTCCGGCGTCGCCGCGCGTACGCGTCGTTACCGCACGAACACTCCCGCCTGGCTCGCCAGGTCGAGGAAGTACTGCGGGGCCAGCCCGAGCACCAGGGTCACGGCGACTCCGACCGCGATCGTGGTCATGGTCAGCGGGGACGGGACGGCGACCGTGGGGCCGTCCGCCTTCGGCTCGCTGAAGAACATCAGCACGATGACCCGGATGTAGAAGAAGGCGGCGATGGCCGACGAGATCACACCGACGACGACGAGGCCGCTCGCGCCTCCGTCCGCCGCCGCCTTGAAGACGGCGAACTTGCCGGAGAAGCCCGAGGTGAGCGGGATGCCGGCGAAGGAGAGCAGGAACACCGCGAAGACCGCCGCGGTCAGCGGCGAACGGCGGCCGAGCCCGGCCCACTTCGACAGGTGCGTCGCCTCGCCGCCCGCGTCGCGTACGAGCGTGACCACGGCGAAGGCGCCGACGGTCACGAAGGAGTACACGGCCAGGTAGAAGAGGACGGACGAGATGCCCTCGGGGCTGGCCGCGATGACACCGGCGAGGATGAAGCCCGCATGGGCGATCGAGGAGTAGGCCAGGAGCCGTTTGATGTCGGTCTGGGTGATCGCGACGATCGCCCCGCCCAGCATCGTGACGATCGCGACACCCCACATGACGGGACGCAGGTCCCAGGTGAGACCGGGCAGCACCACGTAGAGCAGGCGCAGCAGCGCGCCGAACGCGGCGACCTTCGTGGCCGCCGCCATGAAGCCGGTGACCGGGGTCGGGGCTCCCTGGTAGACGTCCGGGGTCCACATGTGGAAGGGGACCGCGCCGACCTTGAAGAGCAGGCCCATGAGGATCATCGCCGCGCCGATCAGCAGCAGCGCGTCGTTGCCCATGGTGCCCGCGAGGGCCGGGTCGATCTGCTGCACGGAGCCGTCGACGACGTGTCCGATGCCCGCGTACGAGACGGTGCCCGCGTATCCGTAGAGCAGGGCGATCCCGAAGAGCAGGAACGCCGAGGAGAACGCGCCGAGCAGGAAGTACTTCACGGCGGCTTCCTGCGACATCAGCCGCTTGCGGCGGGCGACGGCGCACAGGAGGTAGAGCGGGAGGGAGAAGACCTCGAGCGCGATGAAGAGCGTCAGGAGGTCGTTGGCCGCCGGGAAGACGAGCATGCCCGCCACGGAGAAGAGGGCGAGCGGGAAGACCTCGGTCGTGGTGAACCCGGCCTTGACCGCGGCCTTCTCCCCGTCGCTGCCGGGCACCGAACCGGCCTGCGCGGCGAAGGAGTCCACACGGTTGCCGTGCGAGGCCGGGTCGAGGCGGCGCTCGGCGAAGGTGAAGACGGAGACCATGGAGACGAGCAGGATGGTGCCCTGGAGGAACAGGGCGGGTCCGTCGACCGCGACCGCGCCCATCGCGGCGATGTGCGCGTTCTTCGTGGCGTACCCGTCGGCGGCGAGACCCACCACCGCTGCGAAGGCGGCGGCGATCGCGACGACCGTCAGGAACACCTGGGTGGTGTAGCGGGCCCGTCGCGGGACGAAGGCCTCGACCAGGATTCCGAGGACGGCGGCACCGACCACGATCAGGACGGGCGCCAGCTGGGCGTACTCGATGGTCGGCGCGGTGAACTTGTCGCCCGGGGCGGCGGATGTCACCTCCCCCGCCATGGTCCACAGGCTGTGGACAGCTGTTGCGCTCACTTGGCGGCCTCCACCTCGGGCTGGGGGTCCTTCTTCTGTACGTCCTGCATGGTGTGCTGCACCGCCGGGTTGACGACCTCGGTGAGCGGCTTCGGGAAGACGCCCAGGAAGATCAGCAGGGCGATCAGCGGAAGTGCCACCGCCAGCTCACGGACCTTGAGGTCGGGCATGCCCCCGATCCCCTCCCTGACCGGTCCCGTCATCGTCCGCTGGTAGAGGACGAGGACGTAGAGCGCGGCGAGCACGATGCCGACGGTGGCGATGACGCCGGCCACCGGGTACGCGCTGAACACACCGACCAGGACCAGGAACTCACTGACGAACGGGGCCAGACCGGGCAGCGACAGGGTGGCCAGTCCGCCGATGAGGAAGGTTCCCGCAAGGAGGGGCGCCACCTTCTGCACCCCGCCGTAGTCGGCGATGAGCCGGGAGCCCCGCCGGGTGATCAGGAAGCCGGCGACCAGCATCAGCGCCGCGGTCGAGAGTCCGTGGTTGACCATGTAGAGCGTGGCGCCCGACTGGCCCTGGCTGGTCATCGCGAAGATGCCGAGCACGATGAAACCGAAGTGCGAGATCGACGCGTAGGCGATGAGCCGCTTGATGTCGCGCTGGCCGACGGCGAGCAGGGCGCCGTAGACGATGGAGATCAGCGCCAGGACGAGGATCACCGGCGTCGCCCACTTGCTGGCCTCCGGGAACAGCTGGAGGCAGAAGCGGAGCATCGCGAAGGTGCCGACCTTGTCGACGACCGCGGTGATCAGGACGGCCACCGGGGTGGTCGCCTCCCCCATCGCGTTCGGCAGCCAGGTGTGCAACGGCCAGAGCGGGGCCTTCACCGCGAAGGCGAAGAAGAACCCGAGGAACAGCCACCGCTCGGTGGAGGTCGCCATGTCCAGCGAGCCGTTGGCCCGCGCCTCGGCGATCTCCGAGAGCGAGAAGCTCCCCGCGACGACGTAGAGCCCGATGACGGCGGCCAGCATGATGAGCCCGCCGGCCAGGTTGTAGAGGAGGAACTTCACGGCCGCGTAGCTGCGCTGGGCCGCGGCGTTCTCGTCACTGCCCGAGTGCGCCCGGTCCCCGAAGCCTCCGATGAGGAAGTACATCGGGATGAGCATGGCTTCGAAGAGGATGTAGAAGAGGAAGACGTCGGTGGCCACGAAGGACAGGATCACCATCGCTTCGACCATCAGGATCAGGGCGAAGAAGCCCTGGGTCGGGCGCCAGTGATACGGGTTGGTCTCATTGGGGCCTCCCCTGCTCGAACGGAGTTGAGAGCTTGGGGAAGGATCGGCGTCGTGCCAGCCCGCCAGGACCACGAAGGGGATCAGCAGCGCGGTGAGCGCGAGGAGCGCCACCCCGATGCCGTCGACGCCCAGTTCGTAACGGACGCCGAAGTCCTTGATCCAGGCGTGCGACTCGGTGAGCTGGTAGCGGTCGCCGCCGGGTTCGAAGCGGGCGAACACGACGCCGGCCAGGACGAGCGTCACCAGTGAGACGGCCAGGGCGAGCCATTTGGCCGCCGTGCGGCGGGCCGCCGGGACGGCGGCGGTGGCGATCGCGCCGATCGCCGGGAGCGCCGCCGTCGCTGTCAGGAGGGGAAAGGACATGGGATCAGACCGCCCTCATCAGCAGGGTCGCGGCGATGAGTACCGCCGCACCGCCGAACATCGAGACCGCGTAGGAGCGGGCATAGCCGTTCTGCAGCTTGCGCAGCCGGCCGGAGAGCCCGCCCATCGAGGCGGCCGTGCCGTTGACGACGCCGTCGACCAGGGTGTGGTCGACGTAGACCAGGGAGCGCGTGAGGTGTTCGCCGCCGCGCACCAGGACCACGTGGTTGAAGTCGTCCTGGAGGAGATCCCGGCGGGCCGCCCTGGTGAGCAGCGAGCCGCGCGGGGCGACGACGGGAACGGGCCTGCGCCCGTACATCGACCAGGCGATGGCGACACCGATGACGAGCACCACCATGGTGGCGGCGGTGACGGTGGTCGCGCTGACCGGTGCGTGTCCGTGGTCGTGTCCGGTGACGGGCTCCAGCCAGTGCATGAACCGGTCGCCGATGGAGAAGAAGCCTCCGGCGAAGACCGACCCGAAGGCCAGCACGATCATCGGGATCGTCATGGACTTCGGCGACTCGTGCGGGTGCGGCTCGTGGCCTTGCGCGTCCGGCTGCCAGCGCTTCTCGCCGAAGAACGTCAGAAGCATCACGCGCGTCATGTAGAACGCGGTGATCGCGGCGCCCAGCAGCGTGACGGAGCCGAGGATCCAGCCCTCGGTGCCGCCCTTGGCGAAGGCCGCCTCGATGATCATGTCCTTGGAGAAGAAGCCGGACAGGCCGGGGAAGCCGATGATCGCCAGGTAGCCGAGGCCGAAGGTGACGAAGGTGACCGGCATGAACTTCCGCAGGCCGCCGTACTTCCGCATGTCGACCTCGTCGTTCATGCCGTGCATGACCGAACCGGCGCCGAGGAAGAGCCCGGCCTTGAAGAAGCCGTGCGTCACCAGGTGCATGATCGCGAAGACGTAGCCGATGGGGCCGAGGCCCGCGGCGAGGATCATGTAGCCGATCTGCGACATCGTCGACCCGGCGAGGGCCTTCTTGATGTCGTCCTTCGCGCAACCGACGATCGCACCGAAGAGGAGCGTGACGGCGCCGACGACCACGACGACCAGTTGTGCGTCGGGCGCCCCGTTGAAGACGGCGCCGGAGCGGACGATGAGGTAGACGCCCGCGGTCACCATGGTGGCGGCGTGGATCAGGGCCGAGACCGGGGTCGGGCCCTCCATCGCGTCCCCGAGCCAGGACTGGAGCGGCACCTGGGCCGACTTGCCGCAGGCGGCGAGGAGCAGCATCAGGCCGATGGCCGTGAGCTTGCCCTCGCTGGTGTCCCCGGTCGCCTCGAAGACCGGTCCGAAGGCGAAGGTGCCGAAGGTGGTGAACATCAGCATGATCGCGATGGACAGGCCCATGTCGCCGACCCGGTTGACCAGGAAGGCCTTCTTGGCGGCGGTGGCCGCGCTGGGCTTGTGCTGCCAGAAGCCGATGAGCAGGTACGACGCCAGACCGACGCCCTCCCACCCGACGTACAGCAGCAGGTAGTTGTCGGCGATGACCAGGATGAGCATCGCCGCGAGGAACAGGTTCAGGTAGCCGAAGAAGCGGCGTCGCCGCTCGTCGTGCTCCATGTAGCCGATGGAGTAGATGTGGATCAGAGTGCCCACACCAGTGATCAGCAGCACGAACGTCATCGACAACTGGTCGAGCTGGAAGGCCACGTCGGCCTGGAACCCCTCGACCGGGATCCAGCTGTACAGGTGCTGGTGCAGGGCGCGGTCCTCGGCGTTCCTGCCCAGCATGTCGGTGAACAGCACGGCACCGATGACGAACGACGCGGCGGCGAGCGCCGTGCCGATCCAGTGTCCGGCCCGGTCGAGCCGGCGGCCGCCGCAGAGCAGGACCACCGCTCCGAGCAGGGGCGCCGCGACCAGCAGCGCAATCAGGTTTTCCACGATTCCGACCCCTTACAGCTTCATCAGGCTGGCGTCGTCGACCGAGGCCGAGTGGCGGGAGCGGAAGAGCGACACGATGATCGCGAGCCCGATGACGACCTCCGCGGCGGCGACGACCATCGTGAAGAAGGCGATGATCTGTCCGTCGAGGTTGCCGTGCATCCGGGAGAACGCGACGAGCGTGAGGTTGCAGGCGTTGAGCATCAGCTCGACGCACATGAACACCACGATCGCGTTCCGCCTGATCAGCACGCCGGAGGCACCGATCGTGAACAAAAGGGCCGCGAGGTAGAGGTAGTTGACCGGATTCACTTGGCGACCTCCTCCTCTTCTTCCGCAGGGTCACGGTCCGGGCCGCGGTCACGGCCGAGCCGCTCCCCGGACCGCTGTTCGAGCGCCTTGAGGTCGGCGAGCGACTCACTGGACACGTCACGGATCTGTCCGCGCTGCCGCAGCGTCTGCATGACGGTGAGTTCGGACGGGGTGCCGTCCGGGAGCAGTCCGGCGACGTCCACGGCGTTGTGCCGGGCGTAGACACCGGGAGCGGGCAGGGGCGGCAGGTGACTGCTGCGCACCCGCTCCTGGGAGAGCTCCCGCTGTGTCTTGGCGCGTTCGGTGCGCTCGCGGTGCGTGAGCAGCATCGCGCCGACGGTCGCGGTGATCAGCAGGGCACCGGTGATCTCGAACGCGAAGACGTACTTGGTGAAGATGAGGTTGGCGAGCCCCTCGACGTTTCCGCCGTGCCGGGCGTTCGCCGCCCCCAGACCGTTGAACGTCTTCAGGGACGCCTGTCCGATTCCCGCGATCAGCAGGATGCCGAAGCCGAGTCCGCAGGCGGCGGCCAGCCAGCGCTGGCCCTTGAGCGTCTCCTTCAGCGAGTCGGCCGCCGTGACACCGACGAGCATGACCACGAAGAGGAACAGCATCATGATCGCGCCGGTGTAGACGACGACCTGGACGATGCCCAGGAAGTAGGCGCCGTTGGCGAGGTAGAAGACCGCCAGCACGATCATGGTGCCGGCGAGCGACAGTGCGCTGTGGACCGCCTTCTTCATCAGGACGGTGGAGAGCGCACCGATGACGGCGACGGTGCCGAGGATCCAGAACTGGACGGCCTCGCCGGTCGAGGTGGTGGTGGCTGCGGCCAGGGTGGCGTTCATGCGTCCACCTCCTTGTCCGTCTCTCCCTTGGAGACGGCGACCTGGCGCTCCGCACCGGGAGCGGCCTCGGTCACCAGGCCACGGTAGTAGTCCTGTTCGTCCATGCCGGGGAAGATCGCGTGCGGGCTGTCGACCATGCCTTCCTCAAGTCCCGCGAGCAGCTCGTCCTTGGTGTAGATGAGGCTCTCGCGGGTGGTGTTGGCGAGCTCGAAGTCATTGGTCATGGTCAGTGCCCGGGTGGGGCACGCCTCGATGCAGAGTCCACACAGGATGCAGCGCGCGTAGTTGATCTGGTAGACGCGGCCGTAGCGCTCGCCCGGGGAGTAGCGCTCCTCGTCCGTGTTGTCCGCGCCCTCCACGTAGATCGCGTCCGCGGGACACGCCCAGGCACAGAGCTCGCAGCCGACGCACTTCTCCAGACCGTCCGGGTGACGGTTGAGCTGGTGCCGGCCGTGGAAGCGCGGCGCCGTCACCTTCTGCGTCTCCGGGTACTGCTCGGTCAGCCGCTTCTTGAACATGGCCTTGAAGGTCACGCCGAAGCCGGCCACAGGATTCTGGAACTTCTCTCCTGAGGGTTCCGATGACTCAGACACCGTCAGCCTCCCTTCCGTCACTCGAACTTCCGGCAGCCACGTTCTCGTCACTGCGAGTATCCGGCCCGCCACTGACAACGAGCTCCCGCTCGCGCCGGGGCGTGCGGCGCGGCACCGGCGGCAGCGTCTGGCCGGGCAGCGGCGGCACCGGGTACCCGCCCGCCATCGGGTCGAACGCGGGCTCCGGTCCGGCCGCCTCCTCGGCGGCCCTGGTCCTCCGGTCGCGGAAGGTGTCGGCGACGAAGGAGATCAACAGGACCGCGATCACGGCTCCGGCGACGTACAGGAGGATCTTCGAGTAGTCGTAGCCCTCGTTGTTCAGCGCCCTGACCGTGGCGACCAGCATCAGCCAGACCACGGAGACCGGGATCAGGACCTTCCAGCCGAGCTTCATCAGCTGGTCGTAGCGGACACGGGGCAGGGTGCCGCGCAGCCAGATGAAGAAGAAGAGGAGCAGCTGCACCTTGATGACGAACCAGAGCATCGGCCACCAGCCCTGGTTGGCACCCTCCCAGAAGGTGCTGACCGGGTACGGAGCCCGCCAGCCGCCCAGGAACAGGGTGACGGAGACCGCGGAGACGGTGACCATGTTGACGTACTCGGCGAGCATGAACATCGCGAACTTGATCGAGGAGTACTCGGTGTTGAACCCGCCGACCAGGTCGCCCTCGGACTCCGGCATGTCGAACGGGGCCCGGTTGGTCTCGCCGACCATCGTGACGACGTAGATGATGAACGAGACCGGCAGCAGGAGGATGAACCAGCGGTCCTCCTGCGCCGCCACGATCTCCGACGTGGACATCGAGCCGGAGTAGAGGAACACCGAGGCGAAGGCGGCGCCCATCGCGATCTCGTAGCTGATCATCTGGGCGCAGGAGCGCAGCCCGCCGAGCAGCGGGTACGTCGACCCGGAGGACCAGCCGGCCAGCACGATGCCGTAGATGCCGACGGAGGCGACCGCGAGGATGTACAGCATCGCGATCGGCAGGTCGGTCAGCTGCATCGTCGTGCGGTGGCCGAAGATCGACACCTGGTTGTCGGACGGGCCGAACGGGATCACCGCGATCGCCATGAACGCCGGGGCGGCGGCCACGATCGGGGCCAGGATGTAGACGACCTTGTCGGCCCGCTTGACGACGACGTCCTCCTTCAGCATCAGCTTGATGCCGTCGGCGAGCGACTGGAGCATGCCCCAGGGGCCGTGCCGGTTGGGACCGATGCGCAGCTGCATCCAGGCGACGACCTTGCGCTCCCACACGATGGAGAACAGCACGGTCACCATCAGGAACGCGAAGCAGAACACCGCCTTGACGACGACGAGCCACCAGGGGTCCGTGCCGAACATCGAGAGGTCCTCGGCTGCGAGGACGGCACCCTGCGGCGCCGCGGCGAGTTGGGCGAGGCCGGTCACTCTCCTACCTCCGTTGTCACGACGTGGGAACCCGGGGCGGCCGGACCGATCCGGACCAGTCCGCCCGGCTGGGCGCCGGTGTCGGCGGGGACTCCCCGGCCGACGGAGTTGAGCGGCACCCAGACCACCCGGTCCGGCATCTCGGTCACCGCCAGGGTGAGTTCGGTGGTGCCGGCGGGGCCGGTGACGGCGAGCAGGTCGCCGTCCTTCACCCCGGACTCGGCCGCGGTGACCGGGGAGAGCCGGGCGACCGCCGCGTGCCGGGTGCCGGCCAGCGCCTCGTCGCCCTCCTGGAGCCGGCCCCGGTCGAGCAGCATCCGGTGGCCCGCGAGGACCGCCTCGCCGTCGCCGGGCCGGGGCACCGGGGTGGAGGACGTCCGCGGGTCGTCGGCGTGGCCGCCCTCCCAGCCGCCGAGGCGGTCGAGTTCACGGCGGGCCGCCCTCAGATCGGGCAGTCCGAGGTGGACGTCGAGCGCGTCGGCCAGCATGTGCAGTACCCGCGCGTCGGTCGGGCAGAGCGTCCTCGGCATCTGCTCGGGCTTCAGCGCGGCTTCGAACAGCCGAGCCCGGCCTTCCCAGTTGAGGAAGGTGCCGGGCTTCTCCGCGACGGCCGCCACGGGGAGGACCACGTCGGCGCGCTCGGTGACGGCACCGGGCCGCAGCTCCAGCGAGACCAGGAAACCGACCTCGTCCAGCGCCTTGAGCGCCCCGGCCGGGTCGGGCAGGTCCTCGGGGTCGACGCCCGCGACCAGCAGTGCGCCCAGCTCGCCGGTGGCCGCGGCCTCCACGATCTGGCCGGTGTCGCGGCCGAAGCCGGAGGGGAGTTCGGCGACGCCCCAGACGGACGCCACCTCCTCCCTGGCACGGGGGTCCGTCGCGGGACGGCCGCCGGGCAGCAGCGACGGGAGCGCGCCCGCCTCCAGTGCGCCGCGTTCGCCGGCCCGGCGCGGGATCCACACCAGTGCGGCGCCGGTGGCCGCGGCGGTGCGCACGGCGGAGGTGAGTCCGCCGGGCACGGCGGCGAGCCGCTCGCCCACCACGATCACGGCGCCTTCGCCGCGCAGCGCCTCGGCGGCGACGGCTCCGTCACTCTCCAGGCCGATCCCGCCCGCGAGGGCGTCCAGCCATTCGGTCTCGGTGCCGGGCGCAGCGGGGAGCAGGGTGCCGCCCGCCTTCTCCAGGCCCCGGCTGGCGTGCGAGGCCAGCGCGAACGTCCGCTGCCCGTGCTTGCGGTGCGCCTTGCGCAGCCGCAGGAAGACGCCGGGCGCCTCCTCCTCGGACTCGAAGCCGGCCAGCAGGACGGCCGGAGCCTTCTCCAGCGCGGTGTACGTGACCCCGCTGCCGTCCAGGTCGCGGCCTCGGCCGGCCACCCGCGAGGCGAGGAAGTCGGCCTCCTCACCGCTGTGGACGCGGGCCCGGAAGTCGATGTCGTTGGTGTCGAGGGCGACCCGCGCGAACTTGCTGTACGCGTAGGCGTCCTCGACGGTCAGCCTGCCGCCCGTGAGGACACCGGTCCTGCCGCGCGCGGCCGAGAGACCGGCCGCCGCCGCTTCCAGTGCCTCGGGCCAGCTCGCCGGCTCCAGCACGCCCTCCGCGTTGCGCACGAGCGGGGTGGTGAGCCGGTCGCGCTGCTGGGCGTAGCGGAAGCCGAAGCGGCCCTTGTCGCAGAGCCACTCCTCGTTGACCTCGGGGTCGTTGGCGGCGAGCCGCCGCATGACCTTGCCGCGCCGGTGGTCGGTCCGGGTCGCGCAGCCGCCCGCGCAGTGCTCGCACACCGACGGCGTCGACACCAGGTCGAAGGGCCGGGAGCGGAAGCGGTACGCCGCCGAGGTGAGCGCCCCGACCGGGCAGATCTGGATGGTGTTGCCGGAGAAGTACGACTCGAAGGGGTCGCCCTCGCCCGTACCGACCTGCTGGAGCGCGCCGCGCTCGATCAGCTCGATCATCGGGTCGCCCGCCACCTGGTTGGAGAACCGGGTGCAGCGTGCGCAGAGCACGCAGCGTTCGCGGTCCAGCAGCACCTGGGTGGAGATGGGGACGGGCTTCTCGAAGGTGCGCTTCTTGCCGTCGAAGCGGGAGTCGGCGCCGCCGTGCGACATCGCCTGGTTCTGCAGGGGGCACTCGCCGCCCTTGTCGCAGACCGGGCAGTCCAGCGGGTGGTTGATGAGCAGGAGCTCCATCACCCCCTTCTGGGCCTTCTCCGCCACCGGCGAGGTGATCTGTGACTTCACGACCATGCCGTCGGTGCACGTGATGGTGCAGGACGCCATCGGCTTGCGCTGGCCCTCGACCTCGACGATGCACTGCCGGCAGGCGCCGGCGGGGTCGAGGAGCGGGTGGTCGCAGAAGCGCGGGATCTCGATGCCGAGCAGTTCGGCGGCGCGGATGACGAGGGTGCCCTTGGGCACGCTGATCTCGATGCCGTCGATCGTGAGCGTGACGAGGTCCTCGGGCGGAACGGCCGCCTCGCCGCCCCCGGAGGGCGCACTCGTGGTGACTGTCATGCGTTCACCCCCCGGTGAGCGTTCTTGTCGTCTTTGTCGTCGGCCCAGAGGGTCGACCGTGCGGGATCGAAGGGGCAGCCCTTGCCGGTGATGTGCTGCTCGTACTCCTCGCGGAAGTACTTCAGCGAGGAGAAGATCGGCGAGGCCGCACCGTCGCCGAGGGCGCAGAAGGACTTGCCGTTGATGTTGTCGGCGATGTCGTTCAGCTTGTCGAGGTCCGACATCTGTCCCTTGCCGGCCTCGATGTCGCGGAGCAGCTGGACGAGCCAGTAGGTGCCCTCGCGGCACGGCGTGCACTTGCCGCAGGACTCGTGTGCGTAGAACTCAGTCCAGCGGGTGACGGCGCGCACCACGCAGGTGGTCTCGTCGAAGCACTGCAGCGCCTTGGTACCGAGCATCGATCCGGCTGCGCCGACACCCTCGTAGTCCAGGGGCACGTCGAGGTGTTCCTCGGTGAACATCGGGGTGGAGGAGCCGCCGGGGGTCCAGAACTTCAGGCGGTGCCCGGCCCGCATGCCGCCGCTCATGTCGAGCAGCTGGCGCAGGGTGATGCCGAGCGGGGCCTCGTACTGGCCGGGGCTGGTGACGTGCCCGCTGAGCGAGTACAGCGTGAAGCCCGGGGACTTCTCGCTGCCCATCGACTTGAACCAGTCCTTGCCCTTGTTCAGGATCGCGGGAACCGAGGCGATGGACTCGACGTTGTTCACGACGGTGGGGCAGGCGTACAGACCGGCGACGGCGGGGAAGGGCGGACGCAGCCGGGGCTGGCCGCGCCGTCCTTCGAGCGAGTCGAGGAGCGCGGTTTCCTCACCGCAGATGTAGGCGCCCGCGCCCGCGTGCACCGTGAGTTCGAGGTCGAGCCCCGAGCCCAGGACGTCCTTCCCCAGGTAGCCCGCCGCGTAGGCCTCGCGCACGGCCTCGTGCAGCCGCCTCAGTACGGGGACCACTTCGCCGCGCAGATAGATGAAGGCGT
Organism: Streptomyces sp. NPDC005752; assembly: GCF_040630715.1. Classification (NCBI taxonomy): domain Bacteria; kingdom Bacillati; phylum Actinomycetota; class Actinomycetes; order Kitasatosporales; family Streptomycetaceae; genus Streptomyces; species Streptomyces sp. NPDC005752. The sequence goes on from NZ_JBEXYB010000028.1 coordinate 34,191, forward strand.
GCGAGGAGCGGATCGCGTAACAGGCGATCACGATGCCCTCGATGAGGCTGTGCGGGTTCGCGAAGAGGAGCGGGATGTCCTTGCAGGTCCCCGGCTCCGACTCGTCGGCGTTGACGACGAGGTAGTGCGGCTTGCCGTCGCCCTGCGGGATGAACTGCCACTTCATCCCGGTGGGGAAGCCGGCGCCGCCGCGTCCGCGCAGACCGGAGTCCTTGACGTACGCGATGAGGTCGTCGGGCTGCATCGCCAGGGCCTTGCGCAGACCCTCGTACCCGTCGTGGCGGTGGTAGGTGTCCAGCGTCCAGGACTCCGGCTCGTCCCAGAAGGAGGAGAGGACCGGGGCCAGGAGTTTCTCCGGGCTGGTCCCGTTTTTGTCGATCTCGGCTGCCAAGGTCATCACTCCCCCTCCTCGGCGGCGGGCCCGGCCGGGTGCTCCGGGTCGGAGGCCGAGGTCTGCTGTGGCGCGTCATGAGAGCTGAGGTGCTCGGCGCCCTTCTGCGGCTGGTCGCCCGGGGCCTCACCTCGGGGGCCGACCACGCGCGTCTTCGGGGCGGTCTCGCCCTTGGCGAGCTTCAGCCCGACCAGGGAGGCGGCGCCGGCGCCGCCACTCGCCTCGACCGCGCCGGGACGCCGGTCGGGGAAGCCGGCGAGGATGCGCGCCGTGTCCTTGTAGCCGCACAGCGGCGCGCCCCGTGTGGGCTCGACGGTACGACCGGCGATCAGGTCGTCGACGAGCCGCGTCGCGCTCTCCGGCGTCTGGTTGTCGAAGAACTCCCAGTTGACCATCACGACCGGGGCGAAGTCGCAGGCCGCGTTGCACTCGATGTGTTCGAGGGTGACCTTGCCGTCCTCGGTCGTCTCGTCGTTGCCGACGCCCAGGTGCTCCTTGAGCCGGTCGAAGATGGCGTCGCCGCCCATGACCGCGCAGAGGGTGTTGGTGCAGACCCCGACCTGGTAGTCACCGCCGGGCCGACGGCGGTACATCGTGTAGAAGGTGGCGACCGCGGTGACCTCGGCGGTGGTGAGGCCGAGCTGGTCGGCGCAGAACGCCATGCCCGTACGGGAGACGAACCCCTCCTCGGACTGCACCAGGTGCAGCAAGGGCAGCAGCGCGGAGCGGCTGTCGGGGTAGCGGGCGATCACCTCCTTCGCGTCCGCTTCGAGCCGGGCGAGTACGTCGGCCGGGTAGGCGGGGGCGGGGAGCTGCGGCATCCCCAGGCTGACTTCTTGGTTGGACGCGGTCACCGGTCGACGCCTCCCATCACGGGGTCGATGGACGCGACGGCGACGATGACGTCGGCGACCTGGCCGCCCTCGCACATCGCCGCCATGGCCTGGAGATTGGTGAAGGAGGGGTCGCGGAAGTGGACCCGGAAGGGGCGCGTGCCGCCGTCCGAGACGACGTGCACGCCGAGTTCGCCCTTGGGGGACTCTATGGCGGTGTACACCTGCCCGGCCGGGACCCGGAAGCCCTCGGTCACCAGCTTGAAGTGGTGGATCAGGGCCTCCATGGAGGTGCCCATGATCTTCTTGATGTGGTCGAGCGAGTTGCCGAGGCCGTCGGGTCCCAGCGCGAGCTGCGCGGGCCAGGCGATCTTCTTGTCGGCGACCATGACCGGTCCTGGCTCCAGGCGCTCCAGGCACTGCTCGACGATCCTGAGCGACTGGCGCATCTCCTCCAGCCGGATGAGGAAGCGCCCGTAGGAGTCGCAGGTGTCCGCGGTCGGTACGTCGAAGTCGTAGGTCTCGTAGCCGCAGTACGGATCGGTCTTGCGCAGGTCGTGCGGGAGTCCGGCGGACCTGAGGACCGGGCCGGTGGCGCCCAGCGCCATGCAGCCGGTCAGGTCGAGGTAGCCGACGTCCTGCATGCGGGCCTTGAAGATGGGGTTGCCGGTCGCGAGCTTGTCGTACTCCGGCAGGTTCTTCTTCATGGTCTTGATGAACTCGCGGAGCCGGTCGATCGCGCCCATGGGAAGGTCCTGGGCGAGGCCGCCGGGGCGGATGAACGCGTGGTTCATCCGGAGCCCGGTGATCAGCTCGAAGAGATCGAGAACGAGTTCACGATCGCGGAATCCGTAGATCATGATCGTTGTGGCACCGAGCTCCATACCGCCGGTGGCGATGCAGACCAGGTGCGACGAGATCCGGTTGAGCTCCATCAGGAGCACCCGCAGGACGGTGGCCCGGTCGGGGATCTGGTCCTCGATGCCGAGCAGCTTCTCTACCCCGAGGCAGTACGCCGCCTCGTTGAAGAAGGGGGTCAGGTAGTCCATGCGCGTGACGAAGGTGGTGCCCTGCGTCCAGTTCCGGAACTCGAGGTTCTTCTCGATGCCGGTGTGGAGGTAGCCGATGCCGCAGCGGGCCTCGGTGACGGTCTCGCCGTCGATCTCCAGGATCAGCCGCAGCACGCCGTGCGTGGAGGGGTGCTGGGGACCCATGTTGACGATGATGCGTTCGTCGTCCGACTTGGCGGCGGACTCGACGACCTCGTCCCAGTCGCCGCCGGTGACTGTATATACAGTCCCCTCGGTCGTGGCGCGGGCATCGGAAAAGGGCGTCCCGGAGGGACCCGGTGTGGGGTGGTGGCCGGGAGACGGGTGGGAGTGGGGAGTGGTCATCAGCTGTACGACCTCCGCTGGTCCGGAGCCGGGATCTGGGCGCCCTTGTACTCGACCGCGATGCCGCCGAGTGGGTAGTCCTTGCGCTGCGGGAAGCCCTGCCAGTCGTCCGGCATCATGATCCGGGTCAGGGCGGGGTGCCCGTCGAAGACCAGGCCGAAGAAGTCGTAGGTCTCGCGCTCGTGCCAGTCGTTGGCCGGATAGACCTCGACGAGCGACGGAATGTGCGGGTCGCTGTCCGGCGCGGACACCTCGAGGCGGATCAGCCGCCCGTGGGTGAGCGAGCGCAGGTGGTAGACGGCGTGCAGCTCACGCCCCTTATCTCCCAGGTAGTGGACACCGTTGACGCCCGTGCACAGCTCGAAGCGCAGGGCGGGGTCGTCGCGCAGGGTGCGGGCGACCTGGAGCAGGTGCTCACGGGCGATGTGGAAGGTGACTTCGCCCCGGTCGACGACCGTCTTCTCGATGGCGTCGGCGGGGAGCAGGTCCTGTTCCTCCAGGGCCCCTTCCAGCTCGTCGGCCACTTCGTCGAACCAGCCGCCGTAGGGCCGGGAGGACGCCCCCGGAAGGGTCACCGTGCGGACGAGTCCGCCGTAGCCGGAGGTGTCGCCGCCGTTGTTGGCGCCGAACATCCCCTTGCGTACGCCGATGACCTCGCCGGTGTCGTCGCGCGGGGCGGGTACCCCGCTGTCGTTCTGTTCGTCGCTCACCGCAGCAGCCCCTTCATCTCGATCAGGGGGAGTGCCTTGAGAGCCGCCTCCTCCGCCTCGCGGGCGGCCTCCTCCGCGTTGACCCCGAGCTTGGAGCCCTGGATCTTCTGGTGGAGCTTGAGGATGGCGTCGATCAGCATCTCGGGACGCGGCGGGCATCCCGGCAGATAGATGTCGACCGGGACAATATGATCAACACCCTGAACAATGGCGTAATTATTGAACATTCCACCCGATGACGCACAAACCCCCATGGAGATCACCCACTTGGGGCTCGGCATCTGGTCATAGACCTGCCGCAGGACGGGCGCCATCTTCTGGCTTACCCGTCCCGCGACGATCATCAGATCCGCCTGCCGCGGCGAACCGCGGAAGACCTCCATCCCGAACCGGGCCAGGTCGTACCGCCCCGCGCCGGTCGTCATCATCTCGATGGCGCAGCAGGCGAGGCCGAAGGTGGCCGGGAAGACGGACGACTTCCGCACCCAGCCGGCGGCCTGCTCGACAGTGGTCAGCACGAAGCCGCTCGGCAGCTTCTCTTCGAGTCCCATGTGTGCCCCTCAGCCCCTCAGTCCCATTCCAGGCCGCCCCGGCGCCACACATACGCGTAGGCGACGAAGACGGTGAGCACGAAGAGCAGCATCTCCACGAGCCCGAAGATCCCCAGGGCGTCGAAGGTGACCGCCCAGGGATAGAGGAAGACGATCTCGATGTCGAAGACGATGAACAGCATCGCCGTCAGGTAGTACTTGATCGGGAAACGGCCACCTCCGGCTGGAGTGGGGGTGGGTTCGATACCGCACTCGTACGCTTCGAGCTTTGCTCGGTTGTACCGCTTCGGGCCGATAAGCGTGGCCATGACCACGGAGAAGATCGCAAACCCTGCCCCTAGGGCGCCGAGCACGAGGATGGGCGCGTAGGCATTCACGCTCCTCGCTCCTTCCAGTCGTCCTTGACCGTTGGACCGCATCGGGCGACCGGCTCGCCACCTCATCAAGATCGTGCACATGTGAGGCAGTTCACAAGCCCGACTGCCCCGCATCCTATGCCCGCCGTCCTGTGATCTGCGACACGGGGTGCACCAACGTCTTTGTGATCTCCACCACCTGACGAACGATCATGAAGGCGGATGAGCGGTGATCTTCGTACGCGAAGCGGCCGTGCGGTTACGAGACGTGACATCTTGGAGCGTTACCGCTGGTCAAAGGCTCACGGCACTATCAATCGGCGGACCGTACAAGCAAATTGGCGATGGACACCGAGCCGGTGATATAGGGACCGGCCCGATGCGGCAGCCACTCGGACGGGGTGCCTCCGGTACCGATGTGGACAATGCGCACGCATTCACGAACTTCCGGGCACACGGGGGCGCGGGGTGGACGCGCGGCACACCCGGGCCGGGGGCGCGAGGGCCAGGGAGAACGAGGAGTGCGACGGGCGGATCACCAGCCGGACCCACCGGCACCCCTCGGCCGACCTTCGTGGCCGACCCCGGCGGCCGGCTCCGGTCATCCCGGCCACCCCCGGCCGGCCGCCCGGCGGCCACCCCCGACGGGCCGCCGCGAAAACGGACATGACTCACCAATAGGTCAGGTCGTCGCGAGAGGGCGGCCGGCCGCCCCCCGCACGCGGCGCACGGCCGCGCGGTTGCCTCTCACGGAAGAGCCACGCTGTGACCTGCATCACTCCATGCCCGCTTCAAGAAAAGCGGGCTTGGCCAACCGTGTGAACGGATGGTAAGCGACGGGCAATTCGGGCGTATTGATTGAACGCCGTGATCACAGGGGTGCGTCGAGGTGCCCGATTTGCCCTTTAGGGCGTCAATAAAGGCCCCCAATAAGCGGATTCATGGATTCCGAACGTAACTGTGTCGCAACACACGTTTCTTGATGGGACCCCTACAGCCCTGATAGCGCTAGTACCCATGTCCCACACCGCTCACATACCCAGCCACCGGAAGCCCCGCCGAAGTGCCTCGAAGACGGCCCTGCGGGCAGGAGTTGCCGGTGGCATGCTCAGCACCATCGCGGTCGCGGGTGCCGCCGGTCCGGCTCAGGCCGAGCCGGTGACCCAGACCATCGAGATGCCCACCATCACGGCCGGGCTCTCCGAATCCGTCGCCGCGTCCGCGCAGGCAACCAAGGCGGTCGCCCTCGACCTGGAGACCCAGGCCCACGAGGACGCCGCCGCCACCACAGCAGCCAAGACCGCCAAGAAGGCCAAGGCCGAGGCGGTCCGCAAGGCCGAGGCCGAGAAGAAGGCCGAAGCAGCCGCCGAGGCGGAGGCCAAGGCCAAGGCGGAGGCCGCCGAGCGTGCCTCCCGCTCCGCCGAGCGCACCACGCTCAGCGCGTCCTCCGGCTCTTCCTCCTCCTCGTCCTCCTCGTCCTCCTCCAGCGCCACCGGGTCCGCAGCGTCCGTCATCGCGTTCGCGCAGTCCCAGGTCGGCGACGCGTACGTCTCCGGCGGCACAGGCCCGAACTCGTGGGACTGCTCGGGTCTGGTCCAGGCCGCCTTCGGCTCGGTGGGCATCGACCTGCCGCGCGTCTCGCAGAGCCAGTCGACGGCCGGGACCCAGGTCTCGCTCGACAACCTCCAGCCCGGCGACATCCTGTACTGGGGCGGTGCGGGCAGCGCCTACCACGTCGGGATCTACGTGGGCGGAGGCCAGTTCGTCGGTGCGCAGAACTCCAGCACCGGTGTCGTTCAGCAGACGCTGGACTACGACCCGCCGTCCGGCGCGGTCCGCGTTCTCTGATTCACAAGCTCCGCACTCCTGAGCACGACCACGGGCCGTCACTCCGCCATCCGGAGTGACGGCCCGTCATCGTGCCGTGGGCGCGTCCGCCTCCACGACGGCTTCCGTCGGCCGGCGCTGACCCGGCACGCGTCCCCGCTCCCCGTCGGCCCGTTCCCGGCGCAGGAGCGCCACGCCCACCGCGCACGCGAGGGCCGCCAGCACGAAGCCGTACGGCGGGGTCGAGCCCGAGGGCTGCGTCTCGTAGACGAGCGCCGCCGACAGCACGGTCACCGCGCCCATGGCCCGGCCGCCGCTCACGGTGGCGGCGAGCACCGCCGTGGCCCACAGCAGGTACCACGGCTGCACCATCGGCGAGAGCACGACGAGGACCAGCAGAGCGGTGCCCAGGGCGGAAACGGGTTCTGTACGTCCGGTCGCCGCGTGCCAGGCGAGTCGGACGATCAGCACCAGCGCGACCAGCAGGCCCAGGTTCTGCACGGCGGCCTTGACCGGGTCCGGGTCGGTTCCGGCCAGCAGACGCAGGAGTTCGCCCAGGCCCAGGCCGATGTCGCTGCTGAGGGACAGCGCGGTGTGGATGCGTGCCGCGACGCTCTGCGTCCCGATCCAGCCGAAGCCGGTGCCGCCGACGAACGTCACGCCCACGACGACGGCCCCCGCGACCAGTCCCGGGGCCAGCAGCCCCTTCGCCACCCGCCGTGCGACCGGGCCGGTCGCGGCCCGGCCCACCAGGACGCCGACGAACAGCAGCGCCACCGCAGCGGGTGACTTCACCATCATGGCGAGCCCGATGACCGCCGACCCGGTGATCCATCTGCCGCGCAGGGCGAGCAGTACGCCGGCCAGCATGAGACCGGTCATCAGCCCGTCGTTGTGGACGCCGCCGACCACGTGGATGAGCAGCAGAGGGTTCAGCGCCCCGAGCCACAGCGCGGCGCTCTCGCTGCGGCCGTGTTCCCGGGCCAGATTGCGCAGGGCCCACACGATCAGGACCAGTGAGCCGAGGGCGATCAGGCGCATCCCCAGCACGGCGGGCACGATCGTGCCGCCGGTCGCCCAGGCCACGCCGCGCGCGAGGAGGAGGAAGAACGGGCCGTACGGGGCCGGGGTGTCGGTCCAGTGCCCGCCGACGCTGGCCGCCGCGTAGCCGCCCGGCCCGTCGGGGTCGAGGACGGACGGTCCCACGCTGTAGACGTCGTGTCCTTCGACGACCATCGCGCCCTGCGCGATGTAGCTGTAGACGTCGGCGCTGTACAGCGGGGGCGCGAGGACCAGTGGCGCCGTCCACCACCCGAGGGTGACGAGGGTGTCGCGTACGGAGGCTCCGGCCCTCCCGTACAGCCACCAGGCGACGACGAGCACCGTCAGTCCGCCGTAGGCCAGTGCGTAGCCCGCGGCTCTCACCCCGGGGCCGTGGGCCACCCACAGGCCCCACGGGTCGTGGGCCGGGAGCGTGCCTACGGCCCAGCCTCCCAGCGCGATCGCCGCCGACCCGGCAGCGCCGAGACGTCGGAAGCCGCCGGTGGTCCATGCGCCTGTTGCCCCCATGGCCCGAACCTATCGCAGCGCGGGCGGCCGGGGGCCGGGCGTCGGCGGTCAGGCCTTGGGGGCGACCTTCGAGAGTCCGTTGATGATGCGGTCCATGGCGTCGCCGCCCGTCGGGTCGGTGAGGTTGGCGAGCATCTTCAGCGTGAACTTCATCAGGAGCGGGTGGGTCAGGCCGCGCTGGGTGGCGATCTTCATGACCTTCGGGTTCCCGATCATCTTCACGAAGGCGCGGCCCAGCGTGTAGTAACCGCCGTAGGTGTCCTTGAGGATCTTCGGGTAGTGCTGCAGGGCCAGTTCCCGCTGCGCCGGGGTGGCACGGGCGTGCGCCTGGACGATGACGTCCGCGGCGATCTGGCCCGACTCCATTGCGTACGCGATGCCCTCGCCGTTGAACGGGTTGACCAGCCCGCCGGCGTCACCGACGAGCAGCAGGCCCTTGGTGTAGTGCGGCTGGCGGTTGAAGGCCATCGGGAGTGCGGCACCGCGGATCGGCATCGTCATGTTCTCGGGGGTGTAGCCCCAGTCCTCGGGCATGGACGCGCACCACGCCTTGAGGACCTCGCGCCAGTCGAGCTCCTTGAAGGCCGCCGAGGAGTTGAGGATGCCCAGGCCGACGTTGGACGTGCCGTCGCCCATGCCGAAGATCCAGCCGTAGCCCGGCAGCAGGCGGTCCTCGGCACCGCGCCGGTCCCAGAGTTCCAGCCACGACTCCAGGTAGTCGTCGTCGTGGCGGGGCGAGGTGAAGTACGTGCGGACCGCGACGCCCATCGGGCGGTCCTCACGGCGGTGCAGGCCCATGTGGAGGGAGAGCCGCGTGGAGTTGCCGTCTGCGGCGACGACGAGCGGGGCGTGGAAGGTGACCGGGGTCTTCTCCTCGCCGAGCTTCGCGTGGACGCCGGTGATGCGGCCGGTGCGCTCGTCCTTGACCGGCTCCCCGACGTTGCAGCGCTCGTACAGTCGCGCGCCGGCCTTCTGCGCCTGGCGGGCCAGCTGCTCGTCGAAGTCGTCACGCTTGCGGACCAGACCGTAGTCCGGGTACGAGGCGAGGTCCGGCCAGTCCAGCTGGAGGCGGACGCCGCCTCCGATGATGCGCAGGCCCTTGTTGCGCAGCCAGCCGGCCTCTTCGGAGATGTCGATGCCCATGGAGACGAGCTGCTTGGTGGCGCGCGGGGTGAGACCGTCGCCGCAGACCTTCTCACGCGGGAAGGCCGTCTTCTCCAGAAGGAGGACGTCGAGTCCGGCCTTGGCGAGGTAGTACGCGGTCGTGGAGCCGGCTGGGCCCGCCCCGACGACGATCACGTCCGCGCTGTGTTCGGAGAGGGGCTCGGTCACGGTCGGATCTCCCGAAGACTCGAATTCGCGTGCCGCGCGGCACATGTCGCGTGCAGTCTATGGGTGCCTGCTGATCAACCTCCCGAAGGGCTCCCCGATGCCGTACGCACCTGACTCGACGCCGTCCGTACATCTGCGCGTCCCCACCGACGAGGACGCCCTTGCCTGGTACCGGGTGTTCGACGATCCGGAGGTGATGGAGTTCCACGGCGGCCGCAGGGCGGAGTACTCGGTGTACGACGAGTTGACCGCCCGCCAGCGCCGGCACGACGCCGAGCTCGGCCACTGTCTGTGGACCGTGCTGGACGACGCCGGTCAGGTGCTCGGCTTCACGGGCGCCCAGCCGTGGCCGCACGAGTCGTTCGGCCCGGTGGGCGAGATCGAACTCGGCTGGCGGCTGGGACGGGCCGCCTGGGGGCAGGGTTACGCGACCGCAGCCGCGCGCGTGACCCTGGAGCGGATGAGGTCGCTCGGGGTGCGGGAGGTCGTGGCGATGATCAACACGCGGAACGCCCGGTCGGTGGCGGTGGCGGTACGTCTCGGTATGCGTCAGGCCGAGACGTACCGGAGCCCGGTGTCGGAGCAGGAGGCGTACTGCTTCCGGCTGGAGCTCTGAGCGCGGTCAGTCGCGCACGCCCCGGTGGAGCGCCACCACTCCGCCGGTGAGGTTGCGCCAGGCCACCTTCGACCAGCCGGCCTTCTGCAGCAGTGACGCGAGGCCGGCCTGGTCGGGCCAGGCACGGATCGACTCGGCGAGGTAGACGTAGGCGTCCGGGTTGGAGGACACGGCCCGCGCGACCGGCGGCAGCGCACGCATCAGGTACTCGGTGTAGACGGTCCGGAAGGGCGCCCACGTCGGCTGGGAGAACTCGCAGATCACGACTCGGCCACCGGGCTTGGTGACCCTGTACAGCTCGCTGAGCGCGGCACCGGTGTCCTGGATGTTGCGAAGCCCGAAGGAGATGGTGACCGCGTCGAAGGTCTCGTCCTTGAAGGGGAGCTTCGTGCCGTCGCCCGCGGTGAACGGCATCCACGGGTGGCGTTCCTTGCCGACCCGGAGCATCCCGATCGAGAAGTCGCAGGGCACCACGTAGGCACCGGCCCGCGCGAACGGCTGCGAGGACGTCGCGGTCCCGGCGGCCAGGTCGAGGATCTTCTGGGCCGGTCGGGCGTCGACGGCCCGGGCGACCTCCTTGCGCCAGAGCCGCGCCTGTCCGAGCGACAGCACGTCGTTGGTGAGGTCGTAGTTCGCCGCCACGTCGTCGAACATCGAGGCGACTTCGTGCGGCTGCTTGTCCAGGGATGCTCGGGTCACCCTCCCATTCAAGCAGCCCGGCTCCCCGTCTCTCGCGGCGGCGTGGGACGGCTTCGGACTTCGGGCCCGGATGCGCCCGCCCGGTGCCGCGCGGTCGTCCGGACGGCCGCGAGAGACCCCGGCGGTCGATTGCCTTCGACTTTCCGGAACAGCACCCCCTTGATCCACGTCTCACCGGGCGAGGGGAAAGGGGTTTCCGCACCGGTGCCCGCCCGGCAGCTCCCGGGCGGAGCAGGGGGCGGACTGCTGGACGTCGCGAGGTACGCGGACCGGCACCCGGTGCTCGAGCAGCAGGTCAGCGTGCGGGCAGGATGATCCATCCGACCTGGACGGCCACATCGAGACCACGGATACTTACCGGAACATGCGCAGTGGAGACACAGAACGAATACGGCGGGCCGGTGCGCCCGCCCCGGGATCACGGGCCTTACGCACACGGTCCCGGAAGCGGGCCATGGCCCGCCGAAGACAGTTACGGCGAAGACGGACGGCCCTGGCCGGGGCCGTGGTCGCGTCGGCGGCCGCGGCGGCGTTCCTCTACGTCGCCCCGCCGTGGCAGGACGACGGCTCCGCGCTCGCGGCCGACCGTGAGCCGGCCCGGCCCCCGGGGAACGGATCAGTCTCGTCGTCGGCCCCCGCCACACCCGAGGCGTCGGCCTCGCCGAAGCCGTCGCCCAGCCCGAAGACCCCGAAGTCGCCCGGGGGCTCGCGGAACACCGAGGAAACCGTCGACCCGGACTCCGTACCGGCCTCGGGCCCCGGCACCTTCACCGTGGCGCGCGAAGGCGTCTCGTCCGGTGGCGGCGGCAGCCGCTACCGCGTCGAGGTGGAGGACGGCATCGGGGTGGACCCGGACAGCGCGGCGGAGGAGATCGCGGAGATACTCGCCGACCCGCGGGGCTGGGGCAAGGACGGAAGCCGCACCTTCCGTCAGGTCGCCGACGGACCTGCCGGGCTGGTGATCCGGATCGGGACGCCGAAGACCACCGACCGGCTCTGCGGGCACTACGGGCTGAACACCGGCGGCGAGGTGAACTGCCGCGGCGGGGAGAACGTCATGGTCAACCTGGCCCGGTGGCAACTGGGTTCGCCGACGTTCGACGGTCCCGCGTCGGAGTACCGGGCGCTGATCATCAATCACGAGGTGGGCCACTGGCTGGGCCACGGCCACGAGACCTGCCCCGGCCCCGGCAAGCCGGCCCCCGCCATGATGCAGCAGATCAAGGGGCTGAAGGGCTGCACGTCCAACGCCTGGCCGTACGACGAGAAAGGCCGCTACCTGGGTGGGCCGTCCGTGCCGTGAGGACACCGCCGGGGCGTTCCGGGGAGTCGGCTCCGCGGCACGTGGTCCTGGCACTCCCCGGGAAGGCGGGAAACGCCACGGGAGGCAGCCCGGCGTCCTGAAACGCCACGGGAGGCAGCACCGGCGGAGGGACGCCACGGGACGGCGGCTCAGCGCCGCCGGTACACCAGCCGCCCGCCGAGCACCGTGGCCACACAGGTCGCGGCCCCCGCCGCGCACAGGGCCGCCTCGTCCGGCACGTCGAAGACCGCGAGGTCCGCCCGGCCGCCGACGGCGAGCGGGCCGTGCACGGAGCCCGGGAGGTCGCGTCCGCGCACGAAGGGGTCCAGGCTCGGTCCGCCCGCAGGGGGTCCGGCGGCAGGGACCTCGACCAGACCCGCGCGGCGTACGGCGGTGCGTACGGCGGGTCCGGCGGAGCCGACCGCGAGATGCGTGGTGCCGTGGCGCAGCATGCGCTGCAGTCCGCGCCGTACGCTGCCGGCCCGGCGGGGCCCGTCCAGCTGCCCGGCGAGGCGCTCGAACGCGGCTCCGGCCAGGGGCTCCTCGCCGAGTTCGTCCGCCTCGCGCGGGTCGGGGTGGTAGCAGCGGGTCAGCAGCGGGAGGCCGTCCCACTGGCGCAGCCCCGGGGTGAGGACCCCCGGCCACTGCCGGACCCGGGCCGACGGGTGGGCGTCCACGACCTGTCCGTACGGCCCGAGGGCCACGACCCGGTCGCCGTCCACGGCGACGGCACCCCCGCCGATGCCTGCCGCGCCGACCGGAAGGACCAGCGGCGCGGCGTGAACGGTCAGCACGGGCGGCTCAGTTGGCGTCGAGGAGCTTCAGCTCCGGGTGCGCGGTGCCGCCCGCGATCGCCGTGGAGGAGATGTGCGAGACCACGCGCTCGTCGACCGGGTCGTTCGCCGGGTCGTCGTGGACGACCAGGTGCTCGTAGGTCGTGGCGCGCTGGGCGGGGACGCGTCCCGCCTTGCGGATCAGGTCGATGATCTCGAGCCGGTTCGAGCGGTGCTTGGCGCCGGCCGAGGAGACGACGTTCTCCTCCAGCATGATCGAGCCGAGGTCGTCCGCGCCGTAGTGCAGGGAAAGCTGGCCGACCTCCTTGCCGGTGGTCAGCCAGGAACCCTGGATGTGGGCGACGTTGTCGAGGAACAGCCGGGCGATGGCGATCATCCGCAGGTACTCGAAGAGCGTGGCCTGCGTCTGTCCCTTCAGCTTGTTGTTCTCCGGCTGGTAGGTGTACGGGATGAACGCGCGGAAGCCGCCCGTGCGGTCCTGCAGGTCGCGGATCATCCGCAGGTGCTCGATGCGCTCGGCGTTGGTCTCGCCGGTTCCCATCAGCATGGTGGAGGTGGACTCGACACCGAGGCCGTGGGCGATCTCCATGATCTCCAGCCAGCGCTCGCCGGACTCCTTGAGCGGTGCGATCGCCGTACGCGGCCGGGCGGGCAGCAGTTCGGCGCCGGCACCGGCGAAGGAGTCGAGACCGGCCGCGTGGATCCGCTCGATCGCCTCCTTCGCGCAGACGCCGGAGATCCGGGCCATGTGCTCGATCTCGGAGGCGCCCAGCGAGTGGATGACCAGCTGCGGGAACGCCTTCTTGATCGCGGAGAAGTGCTCCTCGTAGTACTCGACGCCGTAGTCCGGGTGGTGGCCGCCCTGGAACATGATCTGGGTGCCGCCCAGCTCGACGGTCTCCGCGCAGCGGCGCAGGATGTCGTCGAGGTCGCGGGACCAGCCCTTGGCCGTGTCCTTGGGCGCCGCGTAGAAGGCGCAGAACTTGCAGGCCGTGACGCACACGTTGGTGTAGTTGATGTTGCGCTCGATGATGTACGTCGCGATGTGCTCCGTACCGGCGTAGCGGCGGCGGCGTACGGCGTCGGCCGCTGCCCCGAGCGCGTGCAGCGGTGCCGACCTGTACAGGTCGAGCGCCTCCTCCGGGGAGATCCGCCCGCCTTCGGCGGCGCGGTCGAGGACGGGCTGGAGGTCGGCCTTCTCGGTCACCGGGCTGTCACCTTTCGGGGGTTTCTCTGCGGATCGACAGACCGATCCAGCCTACGCCAGCCCCTGCCGGGGTCAGCCGTCGGACCGGGTGAGTGTGCCCTTCGGCCTGCCCGCGGCCTCCTCGTGGGAGGCGTAACGCAGGGTGCCGTCGGGAGCGAGGGTGAAGACCAGGTCGGCCTCGCCGCCGGTGCACATCGCGCCGGTGCGGGCGTCCGGGTCGGCGCGCTCCCGGACCTTCACCTCGGTGGCCGTGCCGGAGGCGAGGGTTCCGACGCCCTTGCAGACGACGGTCGTTCCGAGCGCGTCGAACCTGTACGACAGCCGGGCCACCTCCTCCCCCTTCTTCCCCTCGACGAACACAGCGGTGAGTGTGCCGTGGGGCGCGCCGCTGCGTTCGGTCGTGGGGCCCTTCCACGTACCGGCGAACGCCTTCGGCAGCGTGCTCACGGGCGCGGACCCCGCGGGGGCCTCCGGTGCACCGGATGTCGGGTTCCGCGACCCTGTGGCCACCGGGGGCTGCGCGGCGTCGTTGCCGCGACCGGTGTCGCCGTCGCCGCCCGGGAACAGGTCCCCCAGCGTCGCGGCGCCGACGGTCACCGCGGCGAGCGCGCCCGCGACGGCCAGCGCGACGGTGCAGCTGACCCGCCGCCCCCGGCGTGTGCCGGGCTGCGGTCCGGTGTCCACGGCGACGGCGATACGGGCGCCGGGGCCCCGTTCCCCCGCCGTCTCCGGGCCGGGCGGCGGCGGGGCGGACGGGGGCGGCGGCCCGAAGGCGGCGGGCGCCGCGCTCCCGAGGGACGCGTTGCTGAAGGGCACCGGACCCGACCGCACCGGCTCGTCCTGCGGTTCCAGGTCCAGCAGGGCCACCGCCGACCTGCTGACCTCACGCACCAGCGGCCCCGGCAGCCAGCCGGGCGACACCAGCGCCGCGGCCCCGCCGGGTGCGAGCCTGCGGGCGAGCTCGGCGGGGGCGGGCCGTTCGGCGGGGTCCTTGGCAAGGCAACCGGCCACCAGCTCCCGGAGCCCGCCCTCCAGTTCACCGAGTTCGGGCTCCTCGTGCACGACCTTGTAGAGGAGTACGGCGGAGGAGTCGCCCACGAAGGGGGCGCTGCCGGTCGCGGCGTAGGCCAGGACCGCCCCCAGGGAGAAGACGTCGGCCGCGCCGGAGATGTCCAGGCCGCGGATCTGCTCCGGCGCCATGTAGCCGGGCGAGCCGACGGAGACGCCGGTGGAGGTGAGGGAGACCGTGGCGCCGAGCGCCCGGGCGATACCGAAGTCGATCAGCCTCGGCCCGTCGAGGGCGAGCAGGACGTTGGACGGCTTCACGTCCCGGTGGATGAGGCCGTGCGCGTGTACGGCGTCGAGGGCCTCACCGAGCCCGGCCCCCAGGGCCCGTACGGCGTACTCGGGCAGTGGGCCGTGACGGGTGACGGCGTCGGAGAGCGGTGGCCCGGCGACGTAGCCGGTCGCCACCCACGGCACGGCCGCGTCGGGGTCGGCGTCCAGGACGGGGGCCGTCCACTGCGCGCCGAGGCGCCGCGCGGCGTCCACCTCGCGCCGGAACCGCGCGCGGAACTGCTCGTCGAGGGCGAAGTGGGGGTGCACGACCTTGACCGCGACGGTACGTCCGCCCGCGCTGCGGCCCAGATAGACCCGGCCCATCCCGCCCGCGCCGAGTCTGCCGAGCAGCCGGTAGGCGCCGATGGTGTGCGGTTCGCCGGCTTCCAGCGGCTGCATGCGGTCTCCCCCTGTGGGCCCCGGGACTCGGACGGCAGCCTAGGCCGCCCCGGCGACGGGGTCACTCAGACCCCTGGCGCCGATATCGCCCCTATGGGCACGAAGCAGGGATTTCGCCACATGGAAAGGCGCGAATACGTCGTTCCCCCGCGCCGATCCGCTTCACCGGAGGTAAACCGGAAGGCGTTCCGGAGGCTTCCGCTAATGGTCCGGCCTTCCGGCCGGAGGGGCTCCGCGACGGAACTCCGGACATTCACCCCCCATTCACGGGAACGGAATGCCGGAACCACGCGTCAGGGAGAAAGGCGGGCCGCCGGGGAAGACCCGGGAAGGTACGGGATTCATCTTCTTTCCGCACCATTCCCGTGTCGCCCGAGGATGCCGCCCGAGGCGTCAGCCGCCGAGCAGTTCCACCTTCACATCCGCCGGGAAGCCGGTCGTCGGGCCGGTCCGCCGGGCGAACTCGCGCACGCCCGCCAGTTGGTCCGGGCCGAAGCGGAAGTCCAGGGTGGTGAAGTAACGCTCCAGCACCTCGGCGTCGAAGGACTCCCAGCGCGCCGCCTGCTCGGCGACCTTGGTGACCTCTTCGAGCGAGAGGTCACGGGAGGCCAGGAACGCCTCGTGGACCTTCTCCACGTAGTCGGGGTGCGAGGCCAGGTAGTCCTTGCGCGCCGCCCAGACCGCGAACACGAACGGCAGCCCGGTCCACTCCTTCCACATCGCGCCCAGGTCGTGGACCTGCAGTCCGAGCCGGGGGGCGTCGTGGAGGTTCGCCCGCAGCGCGGCGTCACCGATCAGGACGGCCGCGTCGGCCTCCTGCATCATCAGGCCGAGGTCCGGCGGGCAGGTGTAGTAGTCGGGCGCGACACCGTACCGCTCGGCGAGCAGCAGCTGGGCCAGCCGTACGGAGGTGCGCGAGGTCGAGCCGAGGGCCACCCGGGCCCCGTCCAGCTGGTCCAGGGGAAGCTGGGACACGATCACGCACGACATGACGGGGCCGTCGCAGCCGACCGCGATGTCGGGGAGGGCGACCAGGTCGTCGGCGTTGCGCAGGAACTCCACCAGGGTGACGGGACCGATGTCGAGGTCCCCCCTGACCAGCTGCTCACTGAGTCTTTCAGGAGTGTCCTTCGACAGCTCGAGGTCGAGCAGCGTCCCGGTCCGTGCCAGGCCCCAGTAGAGGGGGAGGCAGTTCAGGAACTGGATGTGGCCGACGCGCGGCCTGCTGCGACGGTCGTCGCCTTCTACGGGAGAGACGGTTGAATTGTCCACATCGCGAGGCTAGACCTGTCGCTTCCGGCAGCCTCCATCGGGGCACCCGGACCGCTCCGCGAAGGCCTTGTCCGTCACCTCTCGGGGGGCCCGGTCAAACATGCGGGTGAAGTGATCTTTCCCTCTACCGCTCCCCGCAGACTGCGTGCTAGGCTCGCCCGCAAGTTGCAGTTTGGTTTCCCTTGCAGTACAGAGCCTGCGGAGCATGTAACCCGCAGGCTTTTGTAGTTTTCAGACTTGTTTGCAGGTTCTGGAGCAGGGCAACCCTTTGGCCCAAGGAGGGCTTATGGCTACCGGAACCGTCAAGTGGTTCAACGCTGAAAAGGGCTTCGGCTTCATCGCCCAGGACGGCGGCGGCCCGGATGTCTTCGTCCACTACTCCGCGATCAACGCGTCCGGGTTCCGCTCCCTCGAGGAGAACCAGGTCGTGAACTTCGACGTCACTCAGGGACCCAAGGGTCCGCAGGCTGAGAACGTCACCCCGGCCTAGTTGCCCGGGTCGGCCGATCGCGGCCGAGTGAGCAGTACCCAAGGAGCCCCGCTCCCCCGCTTCGGTGGGGGAACGGGGCTCCTGCCTTCTCGAGAGACGGACGACGTCCCTCCGGTCACACCCGGGCGTGACCGGAGGACCGCGAGAAGTGGGTCACCGAACTCCGGCTGCCCCTCGCCGGCTGACCCGACGTCACCCTCCGTACGGGCACCCGTCCCCCGATCGTGTCGAGGGCCTGTGCAGAGCGCCACCCGATACTGACGGGCCCGCCCGGAACAAGGCAGACTGTTGACCGCGATACCAGCGGTACGGAGCAGAGCGGGAACAGCGGTACCGGCGGGGCAAGCAGGAAGGGGGGCATCATGGACCGCGACAACGGACCCGGCGTGCGCGTTCCGGAGCAACGCGTGCCGCGGGAACGGGCGGCCGGCACCGAGCTGCGGTTCACCGTGCTCGGCCCCGTACGCGCTTGGCGCGGCAGCGAGGCCCTGCCGTCGGGTTCTCCGCAGCAACGCGCCCTGCTCGCCGCGCTGCTCCTGCGTGACGGCCGCACGGCCACCGCAGCCGAACTCATCGACGCCCTCTGGGGTGACGACCCCCCGTCCCAGGCGCTTGCCACGGTACGCACGTACGCGTCCCGGCTCCGCAAGACCCTGGGCCAGGACACCCTGGTCAGCGAGGCCGGCGGATACGCCGTCCGGGTCCCCCGTGAGGCCCTGGACCTGACGCTCGCCCAGGACCTCGCGTCCGAGGCGGAGAAGGCCCGCGGAGGCGGGGACCGCGGAAAGGCCCGTGCGCTGATCAACAAGCTGCTCGGCCTCTGGGACGGCGAGGCCCTCGCCTCCCTCCCCGGCCCGTACGCCGAGAACCAGCGCACGAGCCTGGAGGAATGGCGCCTCCAGCTCACCGAGACCCGTCTCGACCTGGACCTGGAGGTCGGCTGCCACGCGGAGGCCGTCTCCGAACTGACCGCGCTCACCGCCGCGCAGCCCCTGCGCGAGCGCCTGCGCGAGCTGCTGATGGTCGCCCTGTACCGCAGCGGCCGTCAGGCCGAGGCGCTCGCCGTGTACGCCGACACCCGTCGCCTGCTCGCGGAGGAACTGGGCGTCGACCCCCGCCCCGAACTGTCCCAGCTCCAGCAGCGGATCCTGCGGGCGGACGAGGAACTGGCCCGCCCGGCCGACGAGCCGGCCCCCACCGCCGTCCCGGTCCGTCCGGCACAGCTCCCCGCCACCGTCCCGGACTTCACGGGACGGGCCGCGTTCGTACGCGAGCTGGGTGACCGGCTCGCGAGCGCCGAGGGCTCCGTCATGGCGGTCTCCGCGCTGGCCGGTATCGGCGGCGTCGGCAAGACGACCCTCGCCGTCCACGTCGCCCACCAGGCACGCCCGCACTTCCCGGACGGCCAGCTGTACGTCGACCTCCAGGGCGCGGGAGCCAGGGCCGCCGAACCCGAGACCGTCCTCGGCGCGTTCCTGCGCGCGCTGGGCACCGCCGAGTCCGCGATCCCTGACTCCCTGGACGAACGGGCCGCGCTCTACCGCTCCACCCTCGACGGCCGCCGCATCCTCGTGCTGCTCGACAACGCCAACGACGCGGCCCAGATCCGGCCCCTGCTTCCCGGCACGGAAGGCTGTGCGGCACTGGTCACCAGCCGTGTCCGCATGGTCGACCTGGCCGGAGCACACCTGGTGGACCTGGACGTGATGTCCCCCGAGGAGGCGCTGGAGCTCTTCACCCGCATCGTCGGCGACGAACGCGTCCGCTCGGAGCGCGAGGCGGCCCTGGACGTGGTGGCCGCGTGCGGCTTCCTGCCGCTGGCCATCCGCATCGCCGCCTCCCGGCTGGCCGCCCGCCGCACGTGGACCGTCTCGGTGCTGGCCGCGAAGCTCGCCGACGAACGCCGCCGGCTCGACGAGCTCCAGGCCGGCGACCTCGCGGTGAAGGCCACCTTCGAGCTCGGCTACGGCCAGCTGGAACCGGCCCAGGCCCGCGCCTTCCGCCTCCTCGGCCTGGCGGACGGCCCGGACATCTCCCTCGCCGCGGCGGCCGCGCTGCTGAACCTGGACCCCCACACGGCGGAGGACCTCCTGGAGTCCCTGGTGGACACCAGCCTCCTGGAGTCGGCGGCCCCGGGCCGCTACCGCTACCACGACCTGGTGCGCCTCTACGCGCGGGCGTGCGCCGAACGCGACGAACAGCCGCCGGAGGGACGGGAACTGGCGTTGTCGCGGCTGCTGGACTTCTACCTGGCGACGGCGGCGGGGGTGTACGCGCTGGAGCGGCCGGGGGACCGCACGGTCGACCACCTGGAACCCACCCGTCACCCAGGGCTCGCCTTCGCCGAACGGCCGCACGCCCTCGACTGGCTCTACGCCGAGGCGGACTGCTTGCTCGCATGCGTACTCCAGTCACACGGCGAGCGCTCCCTGCGACGAGCCGTCGACCTCCTGATGGCTGTGAAGGACCTCGCGGAGTCGGGAGCGAACGCCCGCCGCTACGAAACCGCGGCTCTCGCGCTGCGCGACGCGGCCATGACCGCGGGTGACGCCCGTGCGGAAGGGCGCGCCCGCACTACGCTCACGCAGGTGTACAGCACGGCTGGACGGTTCGAGCAGGCCGACAGCGAGGCGCACCATGCCATGGCCCTCGGCACCGCCGCGGGCGACCCGTGGACCAGCGGGAACGCGCCCAACGAACGAGGCATCCTCTCCATCTACCGCAATCATCCCGAGGAGGGGGCGACCTACCTCCAGGAGGCCATCGAGGCGTTCCGCGCGGATGGAAACAGGCCCGGCGAGGCCAGCGCCCTCTGCAACCTCTCCAGGATTCACCTTGCTCTCGCGCGGACGGACAGCGCCGTGGAACTGGCCCAGCAGGGGATCGCCATCTATGACCGGCTGGGGCTCGCACTGCGCCTGGCGAACGGACGCTATGCCCTCGGTCTCGCCCTCACCCAGGCGGGGCGCCTCTCGGAGGCGCTCGAGCAACTGACGCAGGCCCTCGGCATCTTCCACGAGAACCGCCAGCCCCTCTGGGAAGGTGTGACGCACTTCCGACTCGCCGAAGTGCACCTCGCGGCCCGGCGCTTCACGCTCGCCGCCGCCCACGCGGAGCAGGCGATCGCTCTCCGGGGCATCGGAGGTGAGTGGCGTCGGGGTACGGTCCTCACCGTTCTGGGGCGCGCGCTGGAACATCTGGAGCAGCCGGACCGGGCCCGGGCGTGCTGGCACGAAGCCCTGGCCATCTACGAGCAACTGGGCTCGGCCGAGACCGATGAGGTCCGGCGGCTTCTGACGCCCGCCGTGGCTGCCTGAGGGCTCGTCCACGGCGTTCATCGTTCGTTTATCGGCGGACGTCACTCTTACATCCATCGAGCCGTCGCGTCGGGGGGCAGGCGGATCGACGAGGGGCCGCCCCTCTATGGTGAACGGCCCAGAGGTGTCCGCCCGGCGATCCACGGGGGAATTGCCGGGCGGACGCGCCGATCTGTACGACCGCATGAACAACGGGAGTTGACACACGATGAGCGACGCCAAGAAGCCCACAGTCAAGCCGCTGGACAGCCACGCCTCCAGCGAGGAGCTCACCACCCTGGACAGCCACGCCTCCGGCGAGAAGCTCAAGGTCCAGGACAGCCACGCCTCCGGCGAAGAGCTGACCACACTGGACAGCCACGCGTCGGCTCCGACGCCCAAGTAGACCTCACACACACGGGGTGCGGCCGCGGCGGCGCGGAGGGGGAGCCGTCGCGGCCGCTGCATGTCCGCGGCGTCAGTAGAGCAGTTCCGCCGTGGCCTGACAGCGCTTCACCTTGGAGGCCAGGCGCGGGGTGTCCATCTTGACCGTCAGGGTCCTGGCCTCGTCGTAGTCCAGGTCGACCGTGGCCTCGCCCGTGTCGACGGTCCGGCCCGTGGAGTCCAGGAACTTCACGTCGACCTCGTACGTGTGCGAGAGGGACGCCGTCGAGCGGATCTCGACTGTCGAGGAGGTCACCGCCCTGCGCTTGCCCTTCTTGGGCTGGGCGCAGCGGACGACGCGGACGTCCGGGGCGTCCGAGGCGGTGGGGCTCGGCGTCGGGTCGGAGTACGTGGAACCGCCGGACGAGCCCGACGAGCTGTCGTCGTAGTCATCGTCGTCGTAGTCGCGGTAGCCGCTGTTGCTCTTCTTGGAGTTGGAGCAGCCTCCACCGCCGGAACCGCTGCGGCTCTTCCCGCTCTTGCCGCCGTGACTCGACGTGGAGAATCCGGTGAGCGCGAGCACCACCACGACCAGAACCGCCGCGAACCTCATCTGTCGCCGCACCATCGATGCAGCCCCCCTAGCTGTAGTCGGCTCCTCGGGCCGTCGCACGGCCGCGTGACAACGCTACTCACAGCATCCCCGCCCCTCACCCATGGGGCAGTCATGACCCTGTCACGGTCTTGTCATGGTCTCCGATGGCAGGGACGATCGGCCGGGCGTAGCGTCGAGCCGGGGAGCGGTGCGCACAGCCGTGCGCCATGGCCCGGGAGGCTGTCGATGATCCGCAATGTCCTCGGCTCCGTCGTCGCCCTTGTGGGAGCGGCGGCCGCCGTGCAGAGCCCCTTCCACAGCTGGTACGCCGACCGCCTCGGGCGGGACTACCGCATCCAGGACCTGTTCGGCGGCATCACCGAGGTGTCGTCGTCCGTCATGGGCTCGGTCCTGCTGCCGTTCCTGTTCGCCGCCCTGGTGACGATCGTCGGGGTCGTGCTCCGGTCACGCTGGGTGGTGGCCCTCGCGGGGCTCGTCGTCCTCGGCTTCACCGTGCTGTGGATGGTCCGCCAGGGGCAGGCCGCGGGAAGCCTGACGGTCGACGGCGCCGGCTCCGGCCTCCGCTGGGGCGTGGCGCAGGCCCTGGCCGGCGGTGTGCTGCTCCTGCTGGGCGCGCTGGTGATGTCGGGGCGCAGGAGAACGCGGCAGAGGCGGGCCGCCGAACCGTATCCGGTGCCGCCGGACGACCACCCCGACACCTGGCCGCCGACGCAGGAGCCGGGCCCGGCCGCGCAGACGTCGCCGGGGCCGGAGCCCGAGGCGGATCCGTACACCGGGCCCGGCCGGCACCGGGCTTCGCCCTCCGACGAGGACACCGCCCAGTACCCGGTCCAGTACCCCGACGAGGGCGACCGGCAGGACCGGGACCGGTATCACCCGCCCCACCCCTGAGGCCTCAGGTACGGGCCCTGTTGCCCGTCCCGGTGCCCTTCAGCGCGTCCAGCGCGTACACGCAGCGGTCCTTGCTGCAGGCGTACACGACACCCCCCTGCACCACCGGGGAACCCGTGATCTCACCGCCCGTGGCGAGCTTCCAGCGGAGCTGGCCGCCCGCCGCGTCCAGGGTGTAGAGCACATGGTCGGCCGAGCCGAAGTGGACCCGCCCGTCCGCGACCACGGGTGCGCCGACCACCTCACCGCCCGCGGCGAAGCGCCACTTCGGCGTGCCGGTCACCGCGTCCAGGGTGTAGAGCGCGCTGCCGCTTCCGACGTGCACGTTGCCCCCCGTCACCAGCGCGGGCTCGACGGACTGCCGTGCCTCCGTCGCGATCCGCCAGCGGTCCTTGCCGGTCGAGGCGTCCAGGGCGTACACGGTGCCGAGGTAGTCGGCGAGGTACACACCGCCGCCCGTGACCGCGGGACCCGGCGCGAAGGCGGGCGGGGAGAGGAAGACCGCCGGTGACTCGAAGTGCCAGCGCACCCGGCCCGAGACCGTGTCCACGGCCAGCACACGCGTCCCCGCGGCGACGTACACGAAGCCGTCGGGGGCGGGCGTCAGGCGGACCGGGACTCCGCCGCAGGACGCGGCGTCGCCGACGGGGTACGACCAGCGCTCCGTGCCGGTGCGCGCGTCGACGGCCCGCAGCCGGGCGTCCTGCCAGAGGTAGACCGTGCCGTCGTGGATGACGGGCCCGGCCTCCGGCGTCTCGAAGTCCGTCTGGACTCCCGTGGTCTCCCACAGCTTCTCGCCGCTGGACGCCTCCCACGCCTGCACGCCGCCGCCTCGCGTCCCGGTCAGGACGGTGCCCCGGTCGGCCTTGAGGGAGTACACCCAGGCGTCCGTCCGGAGCCGCCACCGCTCGGTGCCGGTCGCCGCGTCCAACGCGTACAGGGACGGTCCGTCCGAGGCGTGGATCCGGCCGCCGTCGACGGCCATCGACCAGGCCACGTCGCGGGTCTTGAACTGACGTCTCCCGTTGCCCACGTCCAGGGCGTGGACCTCGAAGGACGTCACGTACAGCAGGTCGCCGACCACGACGGGCGTACCCCATACGTCGTTCGACATGCGGAAACGCCACGGACGCCAGCGTTCCGGCGCCGCGTCGGGGGCCGGTGCGGGGGCGGGCAGCGGAGCGGCCGGAGCGGCGGAAGGGTGCCCGGCGGGCGGGCGCACCCAGCCGGTGGCCGGGTCGGCGTGCGCGGCGGCGGGGCCGCGTACGTCCACGGGGCGCGGTCCGGGGCCGATCGGCACCTGGGCACCACCCAGCCGTACGGGACCGCCGTCGGGGGCGGGCGCCGACACCGGGGCGGGGGCCGGCGCGGTCCGCAGGTCTCCGCCGCTGCGCCACGCCCCGCCCCAGTCGGCACCCGGCGGAGGCCGCTGCGGAGGCGGCGGCACGGCCACGGGGGCCGGCGCGACGGCGACGGTGCGGCCGCCGCCCCGGCGCTGCTCGATCATCGCGGTCGCGACGGTCGGCAGCCAGGCCGACGCCGTGCCGCTGTCGTCGCTGCCCGAGGCGAACAGGTGCGGGGCCAGCTGGGACTGCAGGTCGGCCGGGCTGGGCCGCCGGGTCGCGTCCATCTGCATGCAGGACTCGATGAGCGGCCGCAGATCGTCGGGGAGCCCCTCGGTGTCGGGGCCCTCCCGCAGCAGCATGAACACGGTCTCGACAGGATTCGCCCCGTGGAAGGGGGCGTGGCCCGTCGCAGCGAAGACGAGGGTCGAGCCGAGCGAGAACACGTCGCTGGCGCCCGTCACGCTGCGCGAGTCGCGGGCCTGCTCCGGAGACATGTAGGCGGGCGTGCCCACCGCCACGTTCGTCATGGTCAGCCGGGTGTTGGAGACGCCGGACGCGATACCGAAGTCGATCACCCGCGGGCCGTCCTCGACCACGAGGACGTTGGACGGCTTCAGGTCGCGGTGGACGAGGCCCGCCCCGTGGATCGACTGCAGGGCCTCCGCGATCCCTGCGGCCAGCCAGCGCACGGCCTGCGTCGGCATCGGACCGCACTCACTCACTATCTCCTCGAGGGAGGGAGCGGGCACGTAGGCGGTGGCCAGCCAGGGCACCGCCGCCCTCGGGTCGGCGTCGACCACGGCGGCGGTGTAGAAACCGCTGACCGCTCGAGCGGCCTCCACCTCCCGTGTGAAGCGGACCCGGAACAGCTGGTCCTCGGCCAGTTCCGTACGGACCGTCTTGATCGCCACCCGCCGGCCCGACGCCGACCTCGCCAGATAGACCAGCCCCATGCCGCCGGCCCCGAGCCGTCCCAGCACCTCGAACGGGCCGATCCGCCTCGGGTCATGCTGCGTCAGCTGCTCCACTTGCCTGCCACCTCCCCGTACG
The DNA here is from genome assembly GCF_040630715.1 of Streptomyces sp. NPDC005752. Taxonomy (NCBI): domain Bacteria; kingdom Bacillati; phylum Actinomycetota; class Actinomycetes; order Kitasatosporales; family Streptomycetaceae; genus Streptomyces; species Streptomyces sp. NPDC005752. Next base: position 58,855 of record NZ_JBEXYB010000028.1, read on the forward strand.
GACCTCAGGAACAGAAGCCCGCGAAATCCCGCCCTGTGCAGCGTCTCACCACTGGGCACCACTTGGCGGTGCGCACCCTGATTCTTCCTGTCCCGGGCCCCGGTTGCGAACCCGGGGGCGAGTCGGGGTGTTGTGTGGCACTCCATCCCTTTCAGGACACCTGCCGGGAAGGGACGGGAAGGCTAGGAAAGCAGTTCGGTCGGCTGGAGTACGGCGAAAGCCGCACCCTGGTCGTCCTGGAGGACCGCCGTCCGCCCGTACGGGATGTCGAGGGGCGGGGCCGTGATCCGGCCACCGAGGCGTACGGCGGCCTCGGCCGCGCGGTCGCAGTCGGCGACGGCGAAGTAGGTGAGGAAGTAGCTGGGCAGCATCTCGGGGAACGCGTCCGTGATCACCGCGCGCCCGCCGATCGCCGTGTCCTCACCCGGCTCGGCCCCGGCGGGCGACCAGATCCGGAACGGCTCGCCAGTCCCGTCGTCGCCGGGCAGTTCGACGTCGGTCCCCCGGAAGCCGAAGACCTCCTCGTAGAAGGCGTCCACGCGCTCCGGCTGCCGGGTGTGGACCTCGGTCCAGCAGAAGGCTCCCGGCGCGTTCGCCTTCTCGAAGCCGGCGCGCTCACCCGCCTGCCAGAGGCCGAAGACCGCACCCCCGGGGTCCGCCGCCTGCGCCAGGACCCCGGCCCCTCCGGCCCGCACCGGATCGGTGATCATCTGCCCGCCCGCCTTACGGACCAGGGCGACGGTGGCGAGGATGTCGTCGGTGGAGAAGTAGACGCCCCAGGTCGTGGGCATGCGGCCGTCCTTCTTGGCGGCCAGCGCTGCGACGAGTTCGCCTTCGCTGTACGCGTCGGCGAAGGGCATGCCGTCCCCGGCGTGGAAGGTCCACCCGAAGAGCCCGCCGTAGAAGCGCTTGCCCGCCTCCAGGTCGGAGAGCTGCACATCCACCCAGCACGGCGCGGACTGCGCGAATGCGGCCATGGCCCGGGTCCTTCCGTCGCGGTGAGGTCGCGGTGAGGTCGCGGTGACACCCCCGGCGCCCCGCGGCGGCGAGCTGTGGAGCACTGTGGACCGCGGCGACGGCGACCGTGACGCCCGTCACACTCAACGTAGCGTCGGGGGCCCCACGGCGCGCCCCGAGGGCCCGAATGGAACCTTTGCCCGAATCGTGAAGGCCCGGTGACCCTCGTGGACGGAAGTTGTCCACCGAAGTTATCCACAGGCTGTTGATAACACCATCACTCCGGAACGCGCCCGAGACGGTCCGAAGCGGCCGGGAGCGGCCGGAAGCGGATTGAAGAGCAATTCCGCGAATTGTTCGCGGGCGCACGAAAAGGGACTCAGGCGCCACGGGGAATTGCGCTGCTCACCCCGTCCCGACTGAAGCGTTCCCCATTTGCAGTCGGTCAGATCGCGCTCGGATCACCCCTCGGTAAGCTGACGGCATGACAGGACAAGTGCGCACCGTCGACGGCCGCGTGGCTGGTCGACGCGGTCAGGCGACGCGGCAGAAGCTGCTCGACTGCCTCAGCGAGATGCTCAGCTCCTCGCCGTACCGGGACGTCAAAGTCATCGACGTGGCCCGTAAGGCGGGGACTTCACCCGCGACTTTCTACCAGTATTTCCCCGACGTCGAGGGCGCCGTTCTCGAACTCGCCGAGGAAATGGCAAAGGAGGGAACCGGCCTGACCGAACTGGTCGGCGGGCGCTCCTGGGTCGGCAAGGCCGGCTGGCAGGCCTCCGAAGAACTGGTCGAGGGGTTCCTCGACTTCTGGCGCCGCCACGACGCGATCCTCCGCGTCGTCGACCTCGGCGCCGCCGAGGGCGACAAGCGGTTCTACAAGATCCGCATGAAGGTCCTGAACTCGGTCACCCACTCCCTGACCGAAGCGGTCAAGGAGCTCCAGACCAAGGGCAGGGTGGACAAGGACGTCAGCCCCGGCGCGGTGGCCGGATCCCTCGTCGTCATGCTGGCGGGCGTCGCCTCGCACCAGAAGGGCTTCACCACCTGGGGCGTGAAGCAGGCCGAACTCCGCCCGAACCTCGCTCTGTTGGTCCACCTGGGCATCACCGGCAAGAAGCCGGTCAGGTAGGCGCCGGCCAGGACTCCCCCGCACACACCGGACACCGCGCTCCTCCGCGGCTCCCCCGCGTCCTGTCTCACCGACGGCGGACCACCCCTGTGGTCCGCCGTCGGCGTTCCCGCACCGGCCCGCGACGCTGTGGAATGGACCCATGAGCGATGCACAGAACGACTTCCGCGACCTGCTCCGCGCGCAGCGCGTCTGGGACGTGCCCCTCCCCGGCTTCGACCCGTCCGGCGCACCCGCCGCTCCTCTCACCCTCTTCCACACCTGGTTCGCCGAGGCGGTGGCGGCCGGGCAGACCGAACCGCACACCATGACCCTGGCGACCGCGGACCCCGGGGGCCGGCCCGATGTGCGCACGCTGATGCTGCACGACGCGGACGAGCACGGCTGGCACTTCGCCACGCACACGACCAGCGCGAAGGGCCGCCAGCTCGCGGCCCGCCCGGACGCGGCGCTCGGCTTCTACTGGCCCGCCCAGGGCCGCCAGGTGCGCGTACGGGGCACGGCGGTCGCGGCGAGCCGCCAGGAGAGCCGGGCCGATCTGCGGGCCAGGTCCACCGGTGCGCTGGCCGCCGCGCTGACCGGATCGCAGAGCGCCGTTCTGCCCTCGCTGGAGGACCTCGTACGGGCCTCCGAGGCGGCCTGGCAGCGTGCGCGGGCGGAGCCGGACGCCGAGGCGGAGACCTGGACGCGGTATGCGGTCGAGCCGCAGGAGGTGGAGTTCTTCCAGGGCGACGACCGCCGCAGGCACGTACGGCTGCGCTACCGCCGGGACGGTGCGGGATGGACGCGCGAGCTCCTCTGGCCCTGAACCGGTCCTTATACGTCTTTTGCATGAAAGGGGCACTATGGGAGTCAGGTGAGCCACTGGAGGCACCCATGGCACGAACCCGTTCCCGCTACGCCCCCGACCGCGGTCTGACCACCCGCATGGTGAGCACGATGTTCTTCATCGGCCTGCTGTACGTGGTCCTGGTGGGCGTACTGCTGGCCGTCCTGCGCGGCGCCTGGCCCCTCGTCCTGATCCTGGCGGGCGGGATGTTCGTCGCCCAGTTCTGGTTCAGCGACCGCATCGCGGCGTACGGCATGGGCGCCCGGGAGGTCACCCCGCAGGAGGCACCTGAACTCCACGGGGCGATCGACCGGATCTGCGCCCTCGCCGACATGCCCAAACCCCGGGTGGCCATCGCGCGCAGCGACGTGCCGAACGCCTTCGCGACCGGCCGCAGCGAGAAGACCGCCCTGGTCTGCGCCACGACAGGGCTGCTGCGCAGACTGGAACCCGAGGAGCTCGAAGGCGTCCTGGCGCACGAGATATCGCACGTCGCGCACCGCGACGTGGCGGTCATGACGATCGCCTCGTTCCTCGGGGTCCTCGCCGGAGTCGTCACCCGGGTCGCTCTGTGGGGCGGCTTCGCCCGCAACAGCCGGGGCAACGACCCGGCGGGCATCATCATCATGCTCATCCCGCTGATCAGCGCGGTCGTGTACGCCCTCAGCTTCCTGCTGACCCGGCTGCTCTCCCGCTACCGCGAGCTCTCCGCCGACCGCACGGCCGCACTGCTCACCGGCCGCCCCTCGGCGCTCGCCTCCGCCCTCACCAAGGTGAGCGGGCAGATGGCCCGGATCCCGACGGAGGACCTGCGGAAGGCGGAACCGTACAACGCCTTCTACTTCGTGCCCGCCTTCGCCTCCAAGGAGAGCCTGGGCCGGCTGATCTCCTCCCACCCGACCCTCGAACAGCGCCTGGACCAGCTGGCCCGCATCTCCGCCGGCCTGTCCCACCCGTGACCCGTGAGGAGCCCGTCGTGGGCCTGCTCGACAGCATCCTGGGGCGCAGCAAACCGGTCCGCCCCGACCTCGACCAGCTCTTCGCGGTCCCCTCCGCGGCGCTCACCCTCCAGGCCGGCACCGGTTTCGCACCGACCGGATCCGGCTCGGTGTGCTTCGCGGGGGTGGAGGGCGGCACGTTCGCCCGCATCCAGCAGGAGGTGAGGGAGTTGCTCGACGCGGACACGGGCCGGGGCGGGATCCCGGTCGAGTTCAGCCGTGACGCCTACGGCTACACCTGGCTGCTCGCCCGCCAGGAGCCGGAGTCCGAGGGCACCGCGGCCCTGGTCAACGACCTGCACGCGGTCAACACCCTCCTGCAGGACGGCGGCTTCGGCCCCCATCTGCTCTGCTCGATGATCGGGTTCCGGAATCCGGAGGGGCGTCCGCTGGCGCTGGTCTACCTCTACAAGCGGGGCACGTTCTACCCGTTCGCCCCGGCTCCGGGCGGCGGGGAGAAGCGTGACAACCAGCTGGAACTCCAGGTGCGCGCCGTGCTCGGCGACGACCTCCGGGTGGAGGACGACCTGTCGCGCTGGTTCCCGGTGTGGGGAGCGCCGGGGCTCTGAGCGGGCCCGCTCACCCGCCCGTGATCATTTCGCAACCGATTCCCGCCCGGACCGGAACCCATCATGTCCATGTCCGATTACGCTCCGAACCATGCCAGACAGCACATCCACCCCCGGTGACGCCCAGCCCTCGTCGATCGACCGCACCGACGGCCGGCCGGTCTATGTGATCGGCGGCGGCCCGGGCGGCCTCGCCACCGCGGCGGCCCTGCGGGAGCGGGGCGTACGGGCGGTGGTCCTGGAGAAGTCCGGCGACGTGGGGGCGTCCTGGCGCCGCCACTACGACCGGCTGCACCTCCACACGACCCGCCGCTGGTCCGCGCTGCCGGGGCTGGCGATGCCCCGCAGGTTCGGTCGCTGGGTGTCGCGCGACGACATGGTGCGCTACCTGGAGAAGTACGCCGAGCACCACGAGCTCGAGGTGGTCACGGGCGTCGAGGTCTCCCGGATCGACCGGACCGACGACGGCTCGGGCTGGCAGCTGAGCGCGACCGGCGGCCGGGTGCTGACCGGACGCGCCGTGGTGGTGGCCACCGGCTTCAACCACACCCCGCGGATTCCCGGGTGGCCGGGGAGCGAGGGCTACACCGGCGAACTGGTCCACGCCTCGGAGTACCGCTCCCCGGCCCCGTACGCGGGCAAGGACGTCCTGGTCGTCGGCATCGGCAACACCGGCGCGGAGATCGCCGTGGACCTGGTCGAGGGCGGGGCCGCCCGCGTGCGGATCGCGGTCCGCACGGTCCCGCACATCGTGCGCCGCTCCACGGCGGGCTGGCCCGCCCAGGCGACCGCCGTACTGGTCCGCAGACTGCCGGTCCGGCTCGTCGACCGCGCGGGCCGCCTCATGTGCCGCGTCTCCGTCCCCGACCTGGCGGAGCAGGGCCTCCCCCGGCCCGACACGGGCCTGTACTCCCGGGTCAGGGAGGGCGCGATCCCCGTCCAGGACGTCGGGCTGATCGACGCGGTGAAGAGCCGCAGGGTGGTTCCCGTGGCGACCGTCGGATCGTTCGACGGGGACGCGGTGGAACTGGCCGACGGGACGCGTATCACCCCGGACGCGGTGATAGCGGCGACCGGTTACGAACGAGCCCTGGAGGGCCTGGTCGGCCATCTCGGCGTACTGGACCCGAGGGGCCGCCCCGTGGTGCACGGCGCCCGCACCCCGGCCGGAGCCCCCGGCCTGTACTTCACGGGCTTCACCAACCCGATCAGCGGGATGCTCCGCGAGATGGCCCTGGACGCCCGGAAGATAGCCGCCCGCGTGGCGAGGGCGGGCTGACCCCGGACGCCCGCCCGCCGGCCCCTCACACGGCGGCCGGTGCGCCCGCGTCCCGCCGACGGCGGATCAGCAGGGCCATGAGGGCGGCCATGGCGCACAGGGCGCCCGAGGCGTACCAGACGACGTCGTAGGAGCCGGTCACGTCACGGGCCACCCCGCCGAGGAACGCCACCAGGGCGGCCCCCACCTGGTGGGAGGCCAGGACCCAGCCGAAGACGATCGCGCTGTCCTCGCCGTACTGCTCGCGGCACAGGGCCAGGGTCGGCGGGACCGTGGCGACCCAGTCCAGGCCGTAGAACACGATGAAGAAGACCATGGGCGGGTGCACCGCGGGGGCCATCAGCATCGGAAGGAACAGCAGCGAGACACCCCGCAGCGCGTAGTAGACGGCCAGCAGCCTGCGGGCGTCGAAGCGGTCCGTGAGCCAGCCGCTGAAGATCGTCCCGATGATGTCGAAGACCCCGATGACCGCCAGCAGGGAGGCAGCGGCCGTGATCTCCATGCCGTGGTCGTGCGCCGAGGGGACGAAGTGGGTGCGGATCAGACCGTTCGTGGACGCGCCGCAGATGGCGAACGAGCCCGCGAGCAGCCAGAACGGGCCCGTGCGTGCCGCGTCGAACAGGACGCGCAGGGTGCGGGCGGCGGCCCCGGTCGCGGGCGCCGGCTTCTCCACGTACGCACCGCCGTAGGGGGCGATACCCACGTCGGCCGGGTGGTCGCGCATGAGCAGCCAGACGAAGGGGATGACGACGAGGGCGGCCAGCGCCACCGTCACGGAGGCGGGCTGCCAGCCGTGCCTGTCGACGATCCAGGCGCACAGCGGGAGGAAGACCAGCTGACCGGAGGCCCCCGCCGCGGTCAGGATCCCGGTGACGAGTCCCCGGCGGGCCACGAACCAGCGGTTGGTGACGGTCGCGGAGAAGGCCATCGCCATCGAACCGGTGCCAAGCCCGACGAGCAGGCCCCAGTAGAGCATCAGCTGCCAGGACGCGGTCATCCAGACGCTCGCCAGCGCCCCGGTGGCCACCGCCCCGAGGGCGACGACCACGACCCGGCGGATACCGAACCGGTCCATCAGCGCCGCGGCGAACGGGGCGGTCAGCCCGTACAGCGCCATGTCGAGGGAGACGGCGAGACCGATCTCGCCGCGTGACCAGCCGAACCAGGTGTGGAGGGGGTCGATGAGGAGACCGGGCAGGGAGTTGAAGGCCGCGCCGCCGATGATCGTCACGAAGGTGACGGCAGCCACGATCCACGCGCGGTGTATCCGGGGGAGGAAGCGGCGGCGAGGGGCGTACTCGGCCGTCGCGTTGTCCGTCGTCTGGGTCACGCCGATCAGCATCGGGCCGGCCGGCCGACCCGGGCGAGTGGCTGGAAGGACACGCTTCGCAGGGATCGGGCCACCGCGGGATCAGGTGCGGGACCGGACGAGGGCCCCTCCCGACCGCAGGCGGCTGTGGACGGCCCAGGCCAGTGCCGCCCCGACCGCGTACCAGAGCAGGTCCGGGGCGTTGAACGTCGAACCGAGCACCAGCCGTGCCGCCGTGCTCCGCTGTGCGAGTTCGGCCGGAACGCCGGTGAGCTGGGCGAGTTCGACGGCCCAGCTGAAGGCCAGGGCGGCACCCGCCGCCGTCAGCGGCCGCACCCGGGGCGCGAGGAGGACCACCAGGGTGTGGATCAGGACCGTGTAGAAGGCGTCGCCCGCGTACTTCGCCACGTCCCCGCTCGCCGCCGACCGGATGCCGAGGCCGGCCGCCACGGTCACGAGTGCGGCGGCCGCGGCCGTCGCGCGAACGACGACGGGCCGGGGAACGGATGCGGGGACAGCCGGCGTTCTCTCCATGGTCGGTACGTTTATCAGGCCACCACCCGTCACGCACAATCCGCGGAAGAGCAGGGGTTCCAGATGCGCCAGCGTGTCGTCGTGCTCGCCCTGGACGGGGTGATCCCCTTCGAACTGGGCATCCCGCAGAGGATCTTCGGCCTCGCGCGGAGTCCGGGGGCGCCCGGCAGGGGCGAGAAGCTGTACGACGTCGTGACCTGCTCCGTCCGTCCCCCGGGCCCCGTCCGCACGGACGCCGACTTCAGCATCCTGGTCGAGCACGGGCCCGACGCACTCGCCACCGCCGACACGGTCGTCGTCCCGGCCTCGTACGAACTCGGCTCCGTCCACGAGGAGGGCCGGCTCACCGGCGAGCTGGCCGCCGCTCTGTCGCACATCAGGCCGGGGACCCGGATGGTCTCCATCTGCACGGGCGGCTACGTGCTCGCCGCGGCCGGATATCTCGACGGCCGCCCCGCCACCACCCACTGGTCCTCGGCCGACCGCTTCCAGCGGCTCTTCCCGAAGGTCCGCGTCGATCCGGACGTCCTGTTCGTCGACGACGGGGACGTGCTGACCTCGGCCGGTGTGGCCGCAGGGATAGACCTGTGTCTGCACATCCTGCGCCGCGACCACGGCACCGCCGTCGCCAACGACGTCGCCCGCCGCACCGTCGTCCCGCCGCACCGTGACGGCGGCCAGGCCCAGTTCGTCCGACGCCCGCTGCCCGAGGCGGGCCTCGCCACGACGACGGCCGCGCGGTCCTGGGCCCTCGGACGACTGGAACAGCCGATCCTGCTGCGTGACATGGCGCGGCAGGAGTCGATGAGCGTGCGCACCTTCACCCGGCGCTTCCGCGAGGAGTCGGGCGTCAGCCCGGGGCAGTGGCTCACCCAGCAGAGGGTGGAGCGGGCACGGCACCTGCTGGAGTCCACGGACCTGTCGGTCGACCAGGTGGCGCAGGACTCCGGCTTCGGTACGGCCACCTCCCTGCGGCAGCACGTGCAGGCCGCGCTGGGGGTGCCGCCCACGGTCTACCGGCGGACGTTCCGGGCGAGGTCCACCGGGCGTCCGGCTGTGCCCTCGCAGACGCGCCCGGTCGCCTGACCGCTCCCGGACACCGGGACCAGCACGGGGGCACCGCGGTCGAGCTCGCACCAGATCCGTTTGCCGGCGCCTTCCGGCTGCCAGCCCCAGCGATCCGCCAGGCCGTCCACCAGTTCCAGACCACGGCCGCCGGTGTCCTCGCCCTCGGCGTGACGCGGCTGCGGCGGCCGGCAACTGGTGTCGGCCACCTCCACCCGGACCGTCCCGGCCGAACCGGCCGGATTCGCGGTGCCGAAGAGCATCCGCAGCACGGCCGGACAGCCGGTGTGGACCACCGCGTTGGTGACGAGCTCCGAGATCAGCAGGATCAGCGTCTCCGCGAGCGGCTCGTCGTCGTCCATCCCCGAGCCGGCCAGACGCGACCGCGCCCATCTGCGGGCCCGCCCCACCTCCGCGGGATCCGGCCCGACTTCCAGCTGAACCTGAAGCACCTGCACCGCTCACACCATCCGAACCGGCGGACACATCGCCTCGCGCCTCTTCGGGGTCACGGAACGTGACTCCCCTGCGAGACAGCATGGTTGACGTACAGTCACCGCAACAAGCGCTTCGGGCATATTCCAGCGCGAAGGAGTACGCGTGGTCCATAGTGTGCGACGCGTGCTGCGAAGAGTCGAACAGAAGCGCACCGGCGCCCGGGGGACCGCGTCCCCGTCGGGCCCCTCGCAGCTCCGTGGGCCGCGAGCAGGACACCGCGCGCCGCCCGGGGCGGCCACAGGGGTCGCACCCGGATCCTTCGGTTCCCGTACCGCTCGCATCCACCGGAGCGTACCCGAGCACGGGCTCGCGACTCCGCCCGGTGACAGATGGCTCCCGGTACCGAGCCGGCTCCCGGATGCGTTGCGTCACCCCCGGCGCACCGTCCGTACGCCCGTGGTCGGCCACGACCGCCGGGGCACGGCAGTGCGGCCCGGCCCGGGGGAAGCCGGGTCCGGGCCGCTGAGGAGCACGAGCTGCTCACCTGGTCGGGCGTCGAGGAGCGAGAACCGCGCTCCGGCCGACCGGGCACCGAGCGCCCGGTCCGGCCGGGTCGCTACGCGTCGGGCTCGATCACGGTGAAGTAGGCGGAGAAGGCGGCGACCGCGTCGTCCTCGGCGATCCGGCCGTCCTGGTCGGTGTCCAGGCTCCGGGCCGCGACGCTCGCGATGTCGTCCGCGGCGCCCAGCACCCGCAGCGCGCGCTCCACCGCGGCGACGGGGGCCGAGGCGGGGGCGGAGCCCTCGGGATCCGTGCCGGCGGCCACGGCGATCGCCGCGCGCAGGAAGGGCCGCGCGATCTCCGCGAAGCGGTCGGGGTTGTCACGCAGCCGTTTCACGGCCCCGCCGACGAACTCCTGCCGGGTGACGCGCTGGTCCCCGTCCACGTCGGCGATGCCCGCCATGCCCTGCCAGAACGCCTCGGCACCCGTGTAGAGCGACTGACCCCTGTCGCAGCGGGCCGTCGTACCGAACTCGGTGAGCAGACGGGCCGCGGCGGCGTTGAAATCTGCGCGATCGATGTAGCCGTTGCCGTCCTGGTCGAAGGCGGCGAAGCGGTGCGCGATCTTGCGCTCGTACTCTGCGCTGTCCATGCGGCGAGCGTACGACGCCGAGCGGGGCCACGTGTCACCAACCGTCCTCAGTGGTGTGACAACCTCGCTGCGGTACGGCGTGTCAAGCGGTGAGCGGCTGGGATTCGTCGTCGGTGGCAGCGTCCGCGTCGGAGTAGACGTCGAAGAGCCGGCGTACCCCGAGGGCGCCGAGCACCTTGTTGACGTGCGAGCCGTCGACCGCGCCGCGGGCCGGGAGGATCAGCCTCAGCCGGCCGCCGCAGGACTTCATGAGGCGGCGGGCGGCGATCAGGACGTTGACTCCGCTGGAGTCGCAGAACAGGACGCCGGAGAGGTCCAGGACCACGTCGTGCTGCCCTGCGGCCACCGCCCCGTGCACGGACTGGCGCACGACGGGTGAACTGACGAGGTCGAGCTCGCCGTGGATGCGCAGCACGGTCCACGCGTCCTGCTCGGTCTCGTACACCTTCAGCGTCACGCGACTCGGCCTCTCGTTCCGGGGGCTCCGGAGGATCCGGAAGTTTCCGTTCCTCCTCGCGGCTGCCCGCGTACGGGTCCGTGAAACTCCCTTTCGCCCTCCTCCCCCCAGGATCGCACCGTGAACGATCACTTGAGGTTCGTTTACGCGATCAGGAAGGGGCGAGGTGTCAATCATTCCTTATCATCCGACGCCATTCCAGGGACGTACTTGCCGCAAAGGTGCATGACCGGACCACGCCGACGACTACATTCGACGTGCGAAGAGAGGCACAGGGCTGGGGGCTGGATGGCGAAGGACGCACCACCGCGCTGGGACCGCCGGATGCAGCAGCGGCTGACGCGTGGCGAGGCGGCGGCCCTCGGTGAGCTCTACGACCGCTTCGCCGCCCTCGTGCACAGCCAGGCACACCGCATGCTCGACGACGAGGACGCGGCGGACCAGGTGACGCGGGAGGTCTTCGGATACGTCTGGGAGAACCCGGACGTGTACGACCCCAAGCAGGGCTCCATGCGTTCCTGGGTGGCGCGGCTCACCCACCGTCTGTCCGTGCAGCGGCTCCGCAGGGAACAGGGCGGGCCCGACGCGGACGGGCGGGTCGAGGACGAGGACCTGGAGCACCGGGTGCTCAAGGCCACCGCCGCGGCGCGTGCCGACTACATCGTCGCCTCCATGCCCGCCCCGCTGCGCGCCGCCCTGGAGCTCGCGTACGTCCAGCGCCGGGACTACCGGCAGGCCGCGGCCGACCTCGGCGTCACCGGGGACGAGGCCAGGCGCCGGCTGCGGCTCGGCCTCCAGCTGCTGTCCACCGCGAACACCGGGCCCTCGGCCGGCTCGGCGCCTCCCGGATACGGACCGACACCGTGAGCGGGGGCCGGGACGGCGACGGCCGCGACGGGGAGCAGCCGGTGGAACGGCGCATACCGGGGCCCCGGGTCGCGGCGGACGACCAGGAGAGGCTGCCCCCGGCCCGGCCCGTGATCCCGGAGCCGCCCGCACCGCCGCTCCCCCACAAGGTGCTCACGTCGCTCCTCGGCGCCTGGGCTCTGGCCGCCTGCTCCGCCGAGGAGACGGCGGCCGTCGAGGAACACCTCACCTCGTGCGCGCCCTGCGCCGACGAGGCGCTGCGGCTGCGCGACGCCGTGGGGCTGCTGCACGCCGACGGCACGCTGGACCTGGACCCGATGCTCAGGTCCCGGGTGCTGGAGGGCTGTCTCGGCCGCCGTCCCGCACGCATCCCCGTCCCCTCGTGGGCGGCGCCGTACGACGCGGAGACCGCACGGCTCGACGCGCTCCTGCGGGACATCGGCGACTCGGAGTGGCACGCGCCGGTTCGGCTGAAGTGGTTCGAGGACGACCGGCAGGTCACCCGCAGGACGACGGTCGCCGGGGTGATCGGCCATCTGATGGCCGTCGACGGTCTCGTGTCGCGGGCGCTCGATCTGGACGACCCCCTCGGGAAGAGCGGGAGCCCTCTGCCGCCGACCCCGACCGAGCGCACCGAGCACTACTGGTCGGCCGCTCTCCTTCCGCCGACCCGGGCCGTACGGGAGCCCTGGCGTGACCAGAGCCACGCCCTCGTCCGGACGGTGTCCTTCGCAGGCCGGGGGATCGCGGAGCGCTCCGTGCCGTACGGGGACTTCGGCCTCCCGCTGCAGGACTCGCTCCTGGAGCGTGCCTTCGAGTGCTGGATGCACGGCGGTGACATCGCGGACGCGGTGGACTACCCCTACGAACCGCCGGCCGCCGCCCATCTCCACCGGATGATCGACCTCGCGGTGCGGCTGCTGCCCGCCACTCTGGCCGGCCGGCGCCGCGCGGGGCTGGCCGCACCGTCCCGCCACCTGGTCACCGCGGGGTCGCCGGGCCGTTCCCTCCATCTGGAGGTCGAGGGCCGAGGCGGCGGCGACTGGTACATCGCGCTGGACTCACCGTCCGCCCTCGGCTCTCCCGCCCACACGGTCGCGCAGGTCGCGCTCGACGGGGTGGAGTTCTGCAAGCTGGTCGCCGGCCATGTGCCGCCGGTCGAGGCCGCTGCCGGACAGGAGGGCGACCGCGAGGCGATCCGCGACGTCCTGTTCGCCGCGGCCTCCCTCAGCCGGCTGTGAGCACGGACCTCAGGCGAACACGACCGTACGGCGGCCGTTGAGCAGGATGCGCTGCTCCGCGTGCCACTTGACGGCACGGGCCAGTGCCTGGCACTCGACGTCCCGGCCGATGGCGACGAGCTGGTCCGGCGTGACGCCGTGCCCGACGCGCTCGACCTCCTGCTCGATGATCGGCCCCTCGTCGAGGTCGGCGGTCACGTAGTGGGCCGTCGCGCCGATCAGCTTCACGCCCCGCGCGTGGGCCTGGTGGTAGGGCTTCGCACCCTTGAAGCTCGGCAGGAAGGAGTGGTGGATGTTGATGATCCGGCCGCTCAGCTGCTTGCAGAGATCGTCCGAGAGGACCTGCATGTAGCGCGCGAGGACGACGAGTTCGACGTTCTCCCCACGGACCAGCTCCAGCAGCTGCGCCTCGGCCTCCTGCTTGTTCTCCCTGTTCACGGGGATGTGCCGGAACGGGACGCCGTAGGAGGCGACCAGCTCGGCGAAGTCCGTGTGGTTGGAGACGACCGCCACGATCTCGACCGGCAGGGCGCCGGTGCGGGAGCGGAACAACAGGTCGTTGAGGCAGTGCCCGAACTTGCTGACCATCAGCACGATCCGCATCCGGTCGGCGGGCCGGTGGATCTGCCAGTCCATGCGGAAGGAGTCCCCGATCGCGGCGAAGCTCGCGCGCAGCTTGTCCACGCTGACCGTGGCGTCCGCCGAGAAGTGGACGCGCATGAAGAAGAGACCGGTGTCGTGGTCGCCGAACTGCTGGCTGTCCTCGATGTTGCAGCCGGTCATGAAGAGATAGCTCGACACGGCGTGCACGATGCCCTGCTTGTCCGGGCAGGAGAGCGTGAGGACGTACTGCTCGGCGACGGTGTCCGAGGCAGCGGGTACGGATTCGGCGGGCTGCGGCGCGGTCATCCCCGTAGGGTCCCACACCGCCCGCGGGTCACGCCGAACCGGTCATGATGCGGAGCACGTCCAGGGAGTGCGGCGGGGTGTCGGGGTCCTCGGCGTCATTGGTGGCGAGCATCACATGGGCCTCGCGGGCGGCTGTGACCGCCTCCTGCCAGCCCGGATGCTCCAGGTAGGCGGAGACGGGGGCGTCGGCGCCTATCTGGTGCATGATGCGCAGCACCCGCAGGGCGGCGACGTCCACGAGAGCCGCCTCGGCGGAGTCGCGGAAGATCGTCCCCACGTATTTCTCGGCGGACCAGTTGTCCAGCCAGGTGTCCTCGACCAGGCGGTACACGGCGTCGGTGACGTCGCCGTACCCTTCCCGGCCGGCCAGCCAGCACTCGTGGTGGAAGACGGGGTCGGAAAGCATGTGAAGCGCCGAGCGCACGTTGCTGCGCCAGCGCCACCACGGCATGTCGTTGGGGGGCATGCCGCCCATGGTGGAGGAGCGACGGCCGCGACGGGAAGTGTTCTCCGAACCTTGCTGCACGGTTGCCGATCGTACGTTCCCTCCGGGCGGCCGCACGCGGCCCCCCGTAATTCACCGCCAGGTCACCCTGCGTCGACCACGGCACACTGCGGCGTTACCCGTGAGCCGGAAAAATTCATGCCCATGACCGGATGGCGACGCCTCATCTCCTCCCGCCCCTACGAACTCCTCACAACGGCGGTGGCGGGGGCGCTGCTGATGTCCGGCTGCGGTGTCCTGCCGGGGTCCTCGGAGGGCTCCAGGGAGCCCGTCACCGTGATGACCTGGGCTCCCGACACCACCGGGGCCGACACCGTGAGCATGGCGGGCATGCCGGCCATGGCGCGGACCTATGCCCGCTGGATCAACGAGAAGGGCGGAATCGGCGGCCACGAGCTCCGGGTGCTCACCTGCAACGAGCGGGACACCGCCACCGGGGCCTCGAAGTGCGCGCGGCGGGCGGCCGACGAGAACGTGGCGGCGGTCGTCGGCTCGTACAGCAGGCACGGGCGCGCGTTCCTGGCTCCGCTGGAGTCGGCCGGAATCCCCTACATCGGCGGGTACGGAGCCTCCGCCGACGAGTTCACCAGCTATCTCTCCTACCCGGTCAACGGCGGCCAGCCCGCGCTCGTCGCGGGGAACGGCGAGCAGCTGGCCGCCGGCTGCGAGCGGGTCTCGCTCGTGCGGCCCGACACCCTGGTCGGCGACACCATGCCCGGTCTCCTCGACACGAGTCTCAGCCGGAGCGGCCGTCCCGCCTCCTACGACATCAGCGCGGCCGAGGAGGCGACGTCGTACGACGCCGAGGCCGCCAGGGCCCTCGACAACGCGGGCGACGGCTGTGTGACCGCGGTGCTCGGCAAGGGCACCGAGACGTTCTTCGACTCCTTCCGCCGCCTGGAGCCCACGGGCAGCGAGGTGCGGATCTCGTCGGTGCTCGGCAGCGTGGGCCAGGGCCTCATCGACCGTTCGGGCGGACCGGACAGCCCCTTCGAAGGGGCTCTCGTCACCGGCTGGTACCCGGATTCGGGTGACGTCCGCTGGAACGAGATGCGCGAGGTGATCCGGAAGTACGCGTTCGGTGACAACCGGATCGATCCCTCGGACACGGGGGTGCAGACCACCTGGATCGCGTACACCGCGCTCAGAGCGGTCGTCGAGGCGATGGACCGGCCGGACGTCACGGCGGGCGGGATATCCGTCAGCCTCAACCGGGGCACCGAGGTGGACACCGGCGGCCTCACCCCCACCCTGCGCTGGCGCTTCCAGGACATGGTCGGCACGGCCGCGTACGCGCGCATCGTGAACGGGCGGGTGACCTTCCAGGTGGTCCGCGACGGCCGCCTCGGCGCCGAGAAGGAGGGCTTCGTGGATGTCACGGAGACCCTGGTGAACGCCCGCTCGGGCGGCTGACCCACGGGCACCCGGCCCCCGGCCCCGCCGGGAGCGGGGCCGGGGGCTGCCGGGCGTCAGAGCTGCGTGGGGGCGCGTTCCGTCAGCCCGTACTTCCCGGCGATGGAGTTCCACAGCCCCGAGGCCTTCCGCTTGGCCGTGGTGGCCTCGCCGCTCGACGCGTTGGCCTTGGCGGTCGCGTCGGTCGAGCGGGCGGAGCCGCCCTTGCAGACCTTCTTCTCGTTCTTGGCCTGACGGGCCCACGCGGCGTAGTGGTCGTCGGCCTCCGCCGAGGCCTGCCACGCCTTGGTCAGGGAGGCCTTCAACTCGGCGTTGTCCGGGAGTTTGTCGACGCTCAGCCCTTCGAGCCGGGTCACCAGGCCGCGGCGCTGCTCGGCCGCGCCCGTCAGGTCGGTGGCCGCCTGGTCGAGCGCCCGGCAGCTCTTGATCTTCTCCACTGCGCTGATCACCGCCGAGCGGCTGTCGTTGCTGTCGGCGAGCAGTTCGTCGAGCGCCTCGGCCTGGGGCTTCGCGGGGTCGGGCGCCTGGGCGGAGGGGTCACCCGACGGTGAACTCCCGGCGGCCACAGGCTGCTTGTCGTCCGAGGAGCTTTCGTCACCCCCGCTCATCAGGGCACCCGCGCCGAGCCCGATGACGGCACATCCGATGACGACGGCAGCGATCAGCGGGATGTGCGCGGCCCGTCGGCGCGGTGCGGCGCGGCCCTGGTCCGGCTCCTGAGCGCCGTACCCGTCGCGGGGTCCCTGCGGGGCGGGCCGGTGGGCCGGGGCGCCCTGTGGAGGCTGCTGGGCGTCCTGCTGGGGGCGCTGCGGCTGCGGGGCTGCGCCCTGCTGCTGGTGCCCCTGCTGCTGGTGTCCGGCGAAGCGGGGCATCTGCTGTGTGGCGCCCGCGGGCTCCTCACTGCGGAAGAGGCTGTCGAACTCCGCGGGCGGCTGCCGGTCGCCCGGTGCCCCCGGCCGTATTCCGTACGGGGCGCCGCCGGGCACCGGGGGTATGTACTGGGTCGCGTCGGCGTCGGACGGCTGCGCGTGGGACCCGGACTGCGCCAGGTGCTGGGTGGCCTCCGCCGGGCTCTCGGCCGGCAGCCCACCGGGCAGGGAGCCGCCCGCCACGGGCGCGATGTACTGCGTGGCGTCCGCGTCCCCGCCCGGGAGCGTGCCCTGCCCCGGAACGGCCTCGGGCGGCAGGGGCTGGGCGTACGGCTGCGGCTGCGGCTGCGGCGCCTGCTGGTACGGATCCTGCTGCTGGTACGGGTCCTGCTGCTGGTAGGAGTTCTGGTGGTACGCGTCCTGCTGTGGCGCGTACTGCTGCGCCCCGTACTGCTGCGGCTGCTGCTGGTACTGCCCGTGCTGCGGCTGCTGGTACGCGCCCTGCGGCTGCTCCGGTGGAAGCTGCCCCGGTGGCGGGCCGTCCTGATGGGGGTCCTGCGGCCCCCAGGGCCTGCCCCACGGCTGCCCGCCCGCGGGGGCGGTCTGGTCCTGCTGCCCGCCCGCCGGCCCCGCCGGGTACCAGGGGGCACCACCCTCCGCGGGCAGCACGACACCTTCGTGCGCGGGCCGTACAGCGGGAAGCTGCCGCTCGTCACCCTGTCCGCTCTGCGTCACCGGGACTCCTACGTGTGAACCTATGGAATCGTCGGCTCACGCTACCGGGTGCGCGAAGCCCGGCGCCAAGCGCCCAGGAGCGCTCACCACCCCTTCACACCGCGGGTAACACGTGAGGCACACCCGGCGCTGATCATGGTCAACTCGCCCGAGGCGCCGGTCAGGCGGCCTGGAGCTCCAGCCTGGCGCCGAACTCACGGACCGCGGGCTCGTCCGCGTACGGCTCGAACCGCTGCTGGAGGTCGTCGAGATATTCGGCACCCCGGCTGGAGCGCACCGTTCCCAGAAGTTCCATCGCCCGCAGCCCCGTGTGGCACGCCTGCTCCACCTCACGCTGCTGCACCTGCGCCGTGGCCAGCAGCACGAGGCCGATGCCCCGGCGCCGGGTCCGGGACGCCGGGAGGGCCGCCAGGGCCTCCTTCGCCCTGCGGGCCGCCGGTTCGGCCTGCCCCAGGTCCCGGTGGCAGTGCGCGAGTTCGTCGGCGAGGTAGCCCGCGTCGAAGTGGGTGATCCAGGCGGGGTCGTCGCCCTTGTCCGGGTCGGCCTGCTCCAGCGCCGTCAGCGCCCGGCCCGACGCGGCCTGGCAGGTGCGGGCATCGCCCATGAGCGCGTGGCCCCGGGCCTCCGCGGCGTGGAACATCGCCTCGGCGCGCGGGGTCACCCGCCCCCGCGCGCCCTCCTGCGCGGCCCGCGCGAGCTGGGCGATCTCGCGCGGGTTGCCGAGCTGGGCCGCGAGATGACTCATCGACGCCGCCAGTACGTAGCCCCCGTACGCACGGTCGCCCGCGGCCTGGGCCAGACGCAGCGCCTGGATGTAGTACCGCTGGGCCAGCCCCGGCTGGCCCGTGTCGACGGCCATGTACCCGGCGAGCTCGGTGAGCCGGGCGGCGGCACCGAACAGCTCGCGGCCGACCGATTCCCGGTACGAACCCGAAAGGAGCCCGGACACCACGCTGTTGAGGTAGTGCACCAGGACGGGACGCACATGTCCGCTGCCGAAGCGGTGGTCCAGGTCGACGAGCGCGGCCGTCGTCGCCCGCACCGCCGCCACGTCCGGCATGCCCACCCTGCTGCCCGTCGACCGCGCCACCTGCGGATCGGCGCCCGTGATCAGCCAGTCGCGGCTCGGCTCGACCAGCGCGGAGGCGGCCACCGCCGACCCTGACAGCAGGTCGCGGCGGCCCACGTCGCTGCGCCACAGCTCACAGACCTGCTCCACGGCACCCAGCACGGTGGGCGCGAACTGCAGACCGATGCCGGAGGCCAGGCTCTTGCCGTTGGCCATGCCGATCTCGTCGATCGTGACCGTGCGGCCGAGCTTGCGCCCGATCGCCTCGGCGATGATTCCCGGCGCTCTGCCGCGTGGTTGCTGTCCGCGCAGCCAGCGGGCCACGGAGGTCTTGTCGTAGCGGAGGTCGAGCCCCCGCTCCGCCCCCGTCATGTTGACCCGGCGTGCGAGACCGGCGTTGGAACACGCCGCCTCCTGGATGAGCGTCTGGAGCCGTTCGTTCGGCTGGCGGGCGACGAGAGGCCTGGCTGCCATTTTTTTCCCCCTGGGACCGCAGTGATTCAGTGAAGGCATCACTGCCCGGCACGGCACAAGAAATGCGCATATTCATCTGTATCGGGTATGGCTGGTGGTGAGTTGGCACAGTCCTGCACACCGCTACCCGCACACCGGTGCGCTTCCTCCCACGCGCCCCCGCCCATGCATCCGTGCGCCCCGTGTGCAGGATCGATCCCCCACCGCCGGCGCACGTTCGCCCGTAACCCGTGATGGAGCCGGTAGTTGACCGGGCGTGGAAGAGCCCAACGGAGTGACGGAAGCCGTCCAGGTCCCCCGACAGCGAGGTGAACAGCTGCTCGAAGCCGCGGCCTGGTACGCCCAGGAGCGGCACTGGGACGTGTTCCCCGGCACCTGGCTCGAAGCCGTCGGCGGGACCGAGCGCTGCTCGTGCGGTGACGCCGGCTGCCCCGCTCCTGGAGCCCACCCCACCCGGCCGGACTGGGCGGAGCAGGTGACGGGCAGCGCCGCCGCGGCCCGCCGGATGTGGTCCGGGCAGCCCGGGTCGTCGGTCCTCATGCCCTCCGGCCGGACCTTCGACGCCCTGGACGTCCCGGAGTCCGCCGGCTTCCTGGCCCTGGCGCGGATGGACCGGATGGGCCTCACGCTCGGCCCGGTGACCCGCACCCCGGACCGCCGGATGCTGTTCTTCGCGCTGCCGGGCGCCGCGGCCAAGGCACCCGAGCTCGTGCGGCAACTGGGCTGGGACGCCGGGGTGATCGGCATCGTGGGGCGTGGCGAGGGCGACTACGTGGCCGGGCCGCCGACCCGGCTGGCGGGGAGCGGCGCCGTGCAGTGGGCCCGCCGCCCGTCCCGCGCCAACCTGTGGCTGCCCGACGCGGGCGAGCTGATCAGCCCCCTCGCGTACGCCTGCGCCCGGGAGGCGGCCGACGCCCGGACACGCCTTTCGTAGGGTGGTCCCCACACGCGGGGACACCAGAAGGGCAGGGCCATGCCGGACCAGGCGGACAGTACGGGCGGGACGGACACGGCGGGTGTGGCTCAGGTGCCATCTCCCGCCGTGCGGGTGGAGGGACTCTGGAAGCGGTTCGGGGAACAGGTCGCCGTCGCCGGGATCGATCTGGAGCTGCCCGCGGGCAGGTTCATCGGCCTGGTGGGCCCCAACGGCGCGGGGAAGACCACCACCCTCTCGATGGTGACCGGGCTGCTCAGGCCCGACATGGGCAGGATCGAGGTCGCCGGCCACGACGTGTGGCGGGACCCGGTCGAGGTGAAGTCCCGGATCGGGGTGCTCCCGGAGGGACTGCGGCTCTTCGAGCGACTGTCGGGCCGTGAACTCCTGAGCTACACAGGCCGGTTGCGCGGGCTTCCTGGCGCCGAGGTCGACAAGCGGGCCACCCAGCTGCTCGACGTCCTGGACCTCGCGGGCGCCCAGAACAAGCTGGTAGTGGACTACTCGACCGGCATGCGGAAGAAGATCGGGCTGGCCTCCGCACTGCTGCACAACCCTGAAGTCCTCTTTCTCGACGAGCCGTTCGAGGGCGTCGACCCGGTGTCGGCGCAGACGATCCGCGGGGTGCTGGAGCGCTACACACGCTCCGGGGCGACCGTGGTCTTCTCCAGCCATGTGATGGAGCTCGTCGAGTCGCTCTGCGACTGGGTGGCCGTCATGGCCGCGGGGCGGATCAGGGCTCAGGGCACGCTGGCCGAGGTACGCGGTGACGCCGCCTCGCTCCAGGACGCCTTCCTCGAACTGGTCGGCGCGGGTGTCCGGGACACCGGGGAGTCCCTGGACTGGCTCGGCGGTGCCCGATGACGGTGCTGGACGCCCCCGCGGACACCGCCGTCCCGGCCGTACGCGGTCAGGGTCTCGTCCCCGTCTTCGTGAAGCTCAAGCTGACGCTGCTGCGCAACGGGCTGCGCCTGTCGGCCGGACGGCGGGCCGCCTATGTCGCGTCCCTCGTCGTCACCGTGCTGCTCGCGGCGGTCCAGGTGATCGGCCTCGTCGCGCTCCGCGGCCATGCGCAGGCGGGCACCCTGGTGGTGCTGCTGACGGCGGTGGTGGCGGTGGGCTGGGCGGTGATGCCGGTGTTCTTCCCGAGCGGCGACGAGACCCTGGACCCGAGCCGGCTGGTGATGCTGCCGCTGCGGCCCCGTCCGCTGATCGGTGCGCTGCTGACGGCCTCACTGATCGGCGTCGGGCCCCTCTTCACGCTCGCCCTGGCCCTCGGCTCGGTGGTCGCGGTGGCGCACGGCGCGGCCGCGGCGCTGTTCGGGGTGATCGCCGTGCCTCTGACGCTGCTGGTCTGTGTGGCGCTGGCACGGTCCGTCGCCACGGCCAACGTCCGCCTGCTGACGTCGCGCAAAGGCCGCGACCTCGCGGTGCTCAGCGGGCTGGTGATCGCGGTGGGCATCCAGTTCGTCAACTTCGGCGTCCAGCGCCTCGGCAGCGCGGGCGGGGTGTCCTCGCTCGCACCGGTGGCGGACGTGGTGCGCTGGCTGCCGCCGGCCTCCGCGCTCGGGGCGGTGGAGTCCGCCTCCGACGGGGCGTACGGGGCGGCGCTGGGGCAGTTGCTGCTCTCGGTGCTCGCACTGGGCGGCCTGCTGTGGCTGTGGCAGCGGAGCCTGGTGCAGCTGATGACGGCTCCGGACGGTTCCACGATCGCCGCGGCCGAGCCGTCGGCCGGCCGGGCGGGCGCGGACCGCTCCCGGCACTTCCCGCTGTTCCCCGAAGGGCGTACGGGCACGGTGATGCAGCGGAGCCTGCGGTATGTCGTGCGGGATCCGAAGACCAAGTCGGCGTGGGTGACGGCTCTGGCCGTCGGCCTGATCGTGCCGGTCCTCAACGCGGTGCAGGGTTCGGGTTCGGTCTACTTCGCGTGCTTCGCGGCCGGCATGCTCGGCATGCAGATGTACAACCAGTTCGGGCAGGACACCTCCGCCTTCTGGATGGTGGCGCTCTCGGTCTCGTCGACCCGGGACGCCTACCTCGAGCTGCGGGCGCGGGCCCTGGCACTGCTGCTGATCACCCTGCCGTACACGGTCCTGGTGACGGTGGTGACCGCTGGGGTCCTCGGGGACTGGGCGGCGCTGCCGGGGGTCATGGGGCTGTCGTTCGCGCTGCTCGGCGCGATGCTGGCGACGGGCGCGCTGGCGTCGGCGCTGTTCCCGTACTCGATTCCGCAGGACGGGGCCTTCAAGAACGTCGTGCCCGGGCAGGCCGGGCTCGCCTGGATCTCCATCCTCCTCGGCATGGTGGCGGCCGCGGTGCTCAGTGGGCCGGTGATCGGGATGACGGTCTGGCTGCACGTGGCGGACCACCAGGACATGCTGTGGCTGCTGTTGCCGGCCGGAGCGGCGTACGGGACGTTCATCGGCTGGCTGGGCGTGCGTCTGGCGGCGCCCCGCACGGCGAACCGGCTCCCGGAGATCCTGGCCGCGGTCAGCAAGGGCTGAGGGCCCGGGTGTGCCGGGGACGGGGCCTCCGGCACCCCGCGCGGACGCACTGCGGGCGGGGCGGTGGGGCGGAGGCGTCCGGGGCTCAGGGGCTGACGGGTTCCCGGTCGTCCCTGTATCCCTCCGCGAGCTGCTCCAGGAAGGGTTCCACCGCCCTGCGCCAGCCCTCCGGCCGGTCGTAGTGGACGAGGTGGCCGGCGTCCTCCACCTCCGCGTACTGCCCGCGCGGCAGGACACGGACCATCTCCTGGGCCTCGGCCCTGCCCAGCTCTCCCTCGATGCCCCGCAGGACCAGGGTGGGGCATCGCACCTGCGCCAGCTCCTCCCAGTGGGCGTCGTGGACCCAGGTCGCCCGGGACGTCAGCATCTGCTCCTGGGAGAAGACGGGCCTCCAGCCGTCGGAGCCCTCGGTCATCACCTCGGCGAAGAACTCGCCGCGGGAGGGGTTGGGCCGCTCCACCCAGGGGTCGTCCTCGCCGAACCACTTCCGTACGTCGGCGAGCGTCGCGAAGGGGAGCGGCCAGGCGTCGAACCAGTCCTCCCACTCACGCTGCGAGGCCGCCCCGAGCGCGGAGGCACGCATGTCGCAGATGATCAGCGCCTTGACGAGATCGGGGCGCTTCGCGGCGAGCTGCCATGCGGTGAGCGCACCCATCGAGTGCCCTATGAGGGTGACGGGGGCGAGGCCGAGCTGTTCGATCGCGGCCTCGGCGTCCGCGACGTAGGCGTCGCGGGTGTACGGGCCGTCGGCGGGCTTGGCGCTGCGCCCGTGGCCCCGCTGGTCGAGGCCGACGGGCCGGTGGCGTTCGGAGAGCCAGCGGGCGGTGGAGGCCCAGTGCGTGGCCCGGCCCATCAGCCCGTGCAGCATTAAGATCCCGGGAGCCTGCGCGGCCTCCACGCTCCCCTTGGGCGGATCGGCGAACTCCCAGGCCGCGAGGCGTAGGCCGTCCGATCCGGTCACATCGATGCGCCGCACCATAGGTTCTGGCACCTCCTTCTGGTCCTCGGACACCGCGTGTTCGTGCGAGGCAGACTATCGAACTCTTATTCGAACACTCGCTTCCGGCTCGCAACTTCCCACGTTCGGGTGACAACACTTCGGGATTGACGACGGCCCCCCTGGGGAGACCTTCTCCGGGAAGCGGACCACTCGGGGACAGGGGTCCGCGGGGACTGACTTCGAGAGCTCGGGGCTCCAGGTCAGCGCAGGGGAGGACCGGCCCCGGCACCTTCGGGCGCCGGGGCCGCTCGCCGTTCCGGAACACTTCCGCGCGCGATCGGGGCGGGCCCGGAGGGCGGTCCGTGCGGCCTCCGGCGAGGCTCCAGGACGCGCGGGGGCGTCGCCCGGGCGACGCACGGCCTCGACGGCGACGTCGGGGAGCAGGGTGGCGCATGCGGGCTGGAGGCCCGCCGGCCGCAGAAGGGTGCTCAGGGGGGCGGGAGGAGGCGGGGAGCCACCGGCAGGGAGGAGGGTGCAGGGACGCGGGAGGGCGACGGAGAACCCGGCTGTCACCTCACGGCGCACGCGCCAGTAAGACGGGCGCATCCCCTGCTCCCTCCCCGACCGCGCGGCAGCCCCCTGCCGACGCCCCCAGGCCATATGCGTGGCCACAGCCTGGCACGCGTTTCGCCCGGGCGCTGCGATTCCGGGCGGAAAACAGAAAGCGGGCTTACCGGCTCACATCTGCACGTGCATACGCACCGGCGCATGCACGTGCGGAAGGGGTACGGAGGCAGGCGAAGCCGCTGGTCAGCGCTTCGCGACGAAGACGTGCGAGGCGACGTCCGCGGCCAGCTCGGCCGCCTCCCCGCTGGATCCGACCAGCACCCCGCCGGCCGACTCCGTGACGCTGACGACCGACCCGGGCTGCACCCCCGCCCGCCGCAGCGTGTACATCAGCTGTGCGTCGGTCTGGATCGGCTCGCCGATCCGGCGCACCACCACGGTCTTGCCCTCGGCGCCCGGGTCGAGCTCGGCCAGGCTCACCATGCCCTCGTCCAGGAACGGATCGGCCTCGGACTGCTCGCCCAGCTCCTCCAGGCCCGGGATCGGATTCCCGTACGGGGACTCGGTCGGGTGCCGCAGGAGCTCCAGAACCCGGCGCTCGACGGCCTCGCTCATCACGTGTTCCCAGCGGCACGCCTCGGCGTGGACCTGCTCCCACTCCAGGCCGATGACGTCGACGAGCAGGCACTCGGCGAGCCGGTGCTTGCGCATGACCCGGGTGGCCAGCCGGCGCCCCTCGTCGGTGAGCTCCAGATGGCGGTCGCCCGCGACCTGCACCAGGCCGTCCCGCTCCATGCGCGCGACCGTCTGGCTGACCGTCGGACCACTCTGGTCCAGACGCTCGGCGATCCGGGCGCGCATGGGGACCACGCCTTCCTCTTCGAGCTCGAGGATGGTGCGGAGATACATCTCCGTTGTGTCGATCAGTCCGGACATACGTGCCCCTCGATGCTGTGACGTGAAGTCGTCGTGCGATGGCCCTGCACCAATTCTGACGTATAGCACCGACAAGCATGCCCCGGCGTCGGGAGTCCGCGCCCACGGCCCGTCCCGAGCGCTATTGACAGCCCACTGGTCCAGACCGCAACGTGATCCGCGACACGGGCACCGCACGGGCCCCCACACCCGCAGGAAAGGCCTCCTCGATGAGCGACAGCAAGCTCGCCGGTCAGTTCTTCGACGCAGCGATCGGCCTGCTGGAGCGGGTGCGCGACGAGGAGGCCGCATCGATCGCCGCCGCGGGGTCCGCGATCGCCGACACCGTCGCCGCGGGCGGCCGGCTCTTCGCCTTCGGGGCCGGGCACTCCTCGCTCGCCGCCCAGGACGTCGTCTACCGGGCGGGCGGCCTGGCCCTGATGAACCTGCTCGCCGTACCCGGCACCGTCGGGGTGGACGTCATGCCCGCCACGCTCGGCTCCGCGCTGGAGCGGGTGGACGGGCTCGCGAGTGCCGTGCTCGACTCCAGCCCCGCACGCGCGGGCGACCTCCTCGTGATCATCTCACTGTCCGGGCGCAACGCGCTGCCCGTGGAAATGGCGCAGAACGCGCGGGCACTCGGGCTGACGGTCGTCGGGGTCACCTCGGTCGCCTACACGACGGGCACCAGGTCGCGGCACGTCTCCGGCGGATTCCTGAGGGACCACTGCGACATCGTGCTCGACAGCAAGATCGCGATCGGCGACGCGGAGCTGCGGGCGGAGGGCGTCGAAGCACCGTTCGCACCCGCTTCGACGGTCGTCACCAGCGCGCTGATGCAGGCCATGATGGCCACCGCGGCGGAGGAGCTCGTCGCCCGGGGCGTCGAGCCGCCGATGCTGCGCTCGGGCAACGTCGACGGCGGGCACGAGTGGAACGGGCGTGTGATGCGGGAGTACGGCGACCGCATCTTCTACCGGCACTGAGCAGACACGGCGGCCCCGCGCCCGCGCCCGCACCGGAGGCCGTCAGGCGTCCGGCCCCGCCGTCAGCCGGGCCAGGTCGACCGCCGCGGCGACCCGCGCCGCCACGCTCTCCGCGTACGTCACGTCGGGCCGCTCGAACGCGCCGCGGTTCGCCGCGCGCAGGAACGTCACCACCCCCAGCGTCCGCCCCCGGCTCCGCAGCACCGCGCACAGGGCGTGCGCCGAGTCGCCCGGCCACTGGCGCTCCACGGCCCACGCCACGCCCGCACCCGCGGGAGCCGCGGCACGGACGGAGCCGGTGCGCTCCACCGACTGGAGGGCCGGGTGCCCCGGCGCGTACCGCACCGGGAGCGGGCCGCCGGGGACCGGCAGGCAGGGCCCCGGCGCGTCGGACGGCGTCGCGACGGCCCGTACGAGCCGCTCCCCCGCCTCCAGGTCCACCAGCAGATCGACCACGGCGTGGTCGGCGAACCCCGCCACGGCGTAGTCCAGTGCCGTGGTCGCCGCCTCCATCGGGTCCTCGCACTCCGCCGCCTGGCGGGCCGCCCGGTGCGACTGGTTCGCGCGGAAGCGCACGCGGTCGGCGTCCTGCTCCGCGAGCTTCGCGGCCGTGATGTCCCGGAACAGCCAGCCGACCCCGAGCGGCACGGGTTCCTCCGCCAGCGGCGAGGCCAGCCGCAGGAACCCGCTGCGCCAGCAGCGCCGCCGGTCGCCCTCCGAGGTCCGCAGGGTCACCCACAGCTCGGCCGGAGCGGCCGGCGATCCCTCGGCGAGGACGTGCTGCAGCGCGCCCTCCAGGTCCTCGACGCCCTGCACGATCAGCTCGCCCAGCGGGCGACCCAGCAACGCGGTGCGCCCGCCGCCCAGCGCCCTGGCCGCGTAGGCGTTGGCCACGGTCGGGCGCAGGTCCACGTCGACGAGGACCACGCCCCAGGACGCGTCCTCGAAAAGGGCTTCGCTGAGCGCGATGGACCGCTCCAGATCGATCTGCGCGTGCACCTCGCTGAACGCGCAGTACACCCCGGCGGGCTTCCCGTCCTCGCCGCGCACTCCCGACGACTGGGTCCGCACGAGCACGCGCCCGCCGTCCTTGCGCAGCAGCGCGAACTCGTGGACCTGCCGACCGGATGCGTCCATGACGGCCATCAGCCGCCCCTGCACGTCCCCCGCGTCCGCGCCCCGCACGGCCCACCCCGCGAAACCGCGCCGCCCGACGGCCTCTGCGGCGGTCCAGCCGAGGATCCGTTCGGCCTCGCGGTTCCAGTGGGTGATCGTGCCGTGCGCGTCGAACGCGCAGAGCGCGGCGTCCATCCCGTCCAGCAGTGCGGCGAGAAGCCTCGAGCCCGGAATCGCCGCCGCCGACGGCTCCCGTTCCGGGTCCTCGTCGGGCCCGAGCGCGTCGGTGGTCCCGGTGCTCCTGGACGCACTCACTCCGTACCTCCCGCAGGACGTATTCCGCTTCGCACTCCGCATTGCCGCACGTCAGATCATTCAACTCGAACGCGGTCCACCGCACGTCCACTTCCCGGAAATCGGGCCTCCACCGGGGTCGCGTTAATTCACTTGTGCGGCTGCGGGGCCGTTCCTAAGCTGTGGGTACACGTTGAAAGGAGGTGATCCGAAAAGTGCAGTCTTATCGGATTCGTGAGGTGGCTGCGGGCTGACAGCCCGTCGTCGCACACAGTGCACCTCGGCAGGCTGTCTGCCGAAAGCCAAGCAGTCACCGACCCGCAGGCTCGCCGGTAAGTCCGGCCGGCTCCTCCGCAAGGAGGGACCAGAGCCTGCGGGTTTCTGCGTTCTCCGGGCAGGAAGGGCTCAGTACTGCTCGGACTGGCCGCCGTCGATCGGGATGACCGTGGCGTTGATGAAGCCCGACTCCTCGGAGAGCAGGAAAGCGACCAGGTTGCCGACCTCCTCGGGCCTGCCGAAGCGCTTCATCGGGTTGACGCTGACGAATGCCTCGCCGGCCTTCTCCCAGTCGTCCGCGTCGATCTGCTTGAGCGATGCCTCGACCATCGGGGTCATGATGGCTCCGGGGGCGATCGCCTTGACCGAGACGCCGAACCGCCCGTACTCCACACCGGAGTTGCGGGTGAGGCCGACGACGCCGTGCTTGGCCGCCGCGTAGCCGGACTGGTTGCCCACGCCTCGTATGCCACCGACGGAGGCCGTGTTCACGACGGAGCCGGAACCCTGGCCCTTCATGACCGGGAGCACGTACTTGAGGCCCAGGAAGACGCCGCGGAGGTTGATCGAGACGACGCGGTCGAACTCGTCGGAGCCGAAGTCCTCGGTGAGGTTCTGCTTGCCCTCGATGCCCGCGTTGTTGAAGAAGCCGTCGATGCGCCCGTACGCCTCGACCGTGGCGGAGACGTACCGCTGCGTGTCCGCCTCGGAACTGACGTCGGCGGTGATCCGCAGGACCTCCGCGCCGGGGGCGGCCTTCTCCACCTCGGCCGCCGTGTCCGCGAGGCCCTGCTCGCTGACGTCGACGAGGGCCAGCCTGGCGCCTTCGGACGCGACGCGCACGGCCGCCGAGCGGCCGAGGCCCGAGCCGCCGCCGGTGATGAGGACGACCTTGCCGCTGAACCGGTCTTCCACGATTGAACCTCCACGCTGAGATGTGCCGGGTGACACTAGACTAGACAGTACGTACAGTCTAAATATTCCGCTGTGCCCGTATCGTGCGGCTCAGGAGGTTCCATGGACGACGAACGCCCCGCGGCACGCCCCCGTCGTGGCCCGCACCGCGACCCGGACGCCCATGAGGCCGTCCTGTCGGCCACCCGGGAGCTGGTGGCCGAGCTCGGCTACAAGGGCGTGACGATGGACCGCATCGCCTCACGGGCCGGGGTGGCCCGGATGACGGTCTACCGCTGGTGGCCGAACAAGGCGGCCGTGATCACCGAGGCGGTCGCCGACCGGCTCGCCCCCGGACCGGCCCCCGATACGGGTGACGTGCGCGAGGACGCGCTGCTCTGGCTGCGGAACCTGGTGCGGACCCTGACGCTGCTGGGCGACCCCGGTGTGGTGACGGGGGCGCTGACCGAGCGCGGCGAGGCCGGGCGGGCGGACCTGCGGGACCTCCTCCGGGCCCACGCCGAGCCCGCCGCGCGGCTGATGCGGAACGGCGTGGCCCGGGGCGGTCTGCCGGAGGGACTGCCGCTGGACGCGATCGTGGACAGCTGGATCGGTTACGTCGTGTACCGGACGGTGTTCCTGGGCCAGGAGATCACCGAGACCGACCTCCTGGACCTGGTGCGACTCCTGCCGACGTCCCCCGGGCGGTCCGCGGGCTGACGGCCCGGTGCGTCAGGGGCAGAGACGCTCCACGCGCCAGTCGGCGTCCGGGCTCTCCCGGACGTACCGCAGCCTGTCGTGCAGTCGGTTCTCGTGGCCCTGCCAGAACTCGATCGCCTCCGGCACGACGCGGAAACCGCCCCACTGCGGCGGCGCCGGGACCTTCTCACCCTCCGGATAGCGGGCCGCGAGCTCCTCGTAGCGGTCGACCAGCTCCTGCCGGGAGCCGATCACGGTCGACTGGTCGCTCGCCCAGGCACCCAGCTGGGAGCCGTGCGGGCGGGTACGGAAGTACGCCACCGTCTCGTCGCGTCCGACACGGACCGCGGCTCCGGTCACGATGACCTGACGGGCGAGCGGGTGCCAGGGGAAGAGCAGCGAGACGTACGGGTTCGCCGTCAGCTCGCGGCCCTTGCGGGAGCCGTAGTTGGTGAAGAAGACGAACCCGCGCTCGTCGTAGTGCTTCAGCAGCACCGTCCGGGAGGACGGACGGCCCCGTGTGTCGGCCGTGGAGACCACCATCGCGTTCGGCTCGTGGAGCGCTCCGCCCCCGGCGACCTGGCGGAACCACCGGGCGAACTGGGCCATGGGGTCCGCGGCGAGATCCTTCTCGGTGAAGTCCTCGGAGCGGTACTGCTCGCGCATCGTGGCCGGATCGGTGGTGCAATCGGATGCAGAGGCGCGAGAGGAGGCGGAAGCGGAGGACGGAGTGGCATCAGCTGTGGGCACGGGGCCATCCTGCCCCAGTGGACCGGTGTTCCTGCGGGGAGGAGTCGGGCCGCCGGGAGGCTGTGCCGGACGTCACTCTTCCCCGCATCGTGGGTACCCGCCAGTATCGTGGACAGGCCTTCATGGCCGTCACACAGCCGCCGAGCCGAGGGAGCCGCCCGATGTCCGACTTCGTACCCGGACTTGAAGGAGTCGTCGCGTTCGAGACGGAGATCGCCGAACCCGACAAGGAAGGCGGATCGCTCCGTTACCGCGGCGTCGACATCGAGGACCTCGTCGGCCATGTGTCGTTCGGCAACGTCTGGGGCCTGCTGGTGGACGGGGCGTTCAACCCCGGTCTGCCGCCCGCCGAGCCCTTCCCCATCCCCGTGCACTCCGGTGACATCCGTGTCGACGTGCAGTCCGCGCTCGCCATGCTGGCCCCGGTGTGGGGCCTGAAACCCCTGCTCGACATCGACGAGGAGACCGCGCGCAACGACCTGGCGCGGGCGGCCGTGATGGCCCTGTCCTACGTCGCCCAGTCGGCCCGCGGCCAGGGCCGGCCGATGGTCCCGCAGAGCGAGATCGACAAGGCCGAGTCCGTGGTCGAGCGGTTCATGATCCGCTGGCGCGGTGAGCCGGACCCGAAGCACGTGAAGGCCGTCGACGCCTACTGGACGTCGGCCGCCGAACACGGGATGAACGCCTCGACGTTCACCGCCCGTGTCATCGCGTCGACCGGCGCGGACGTCTCGGCGGCGCTCTCCGGCGCGGTGGGCGCCATGTCGGGCCCGCTCCACGGCGGTGCGCCGTCCCGGGTCCTCGGCATGATCGAGGAGATCGAACGGACCGGCGACGCCTCGGCGTACGTGAAGCAGGCGCTGGACAAGGGCGAGCGCCTGATGGGCTTCGGCCACCGCGTCTACCGCGCCGAGGACCCCCGCGCCCGCGTCCTGCGCCGCACGGCCCGCGAGCTGGCGGCCCCGCGCTTCGAGGTGGCGGAGGCCCTGGAGAAGGCCGCCCTGGAGGAGCTCCACGCCCGTCGCCCGGACCGCGTCCTGGCGACGAACGTCGAGTTCTGGGCGGCGATCGTGCTGGACTTCGCCGAGGTCCCGGCGCACATGTTCACGTCGATGTTCAGCTGCGCCCGCACGGCGGGCTGGTCGGCGCACATCCTGGAGCAGAAGCGCACGGGCCGCCTGGTACGCCCCTCGGCGACGTACGTCGGCCCGGGCACGCGCGACCCGCGATCGATCCCGGGATACGACCAGCTGGCCGACCTGGGGAACTGACGGTGAGGGCGAGGCGGTACGGGACGTACGCCTCGCCCTCACCGCGGCCCGGTCCCGCACTACGTGCCGCGTCCCCGGCCCTTCCCTCATGAGAAGCAAGCCCGAAGAACGCAGGCGTCGCCTACGGTTGTCCGCCCTTGCCCTTCTGGATGAAGAAGTAGCCCACCACCGCAATGCACGCGACAATCCCCAGAAGCGCCCAACCTCCTGCGTTGCCGGAAGCGATGAGGAAGACGGAGAAGGCAACTCCCAATACCGCGAAAACGGCGGCGAACTGGAGATACCGCTTGACGGCCGCCCGTTGCTCCACGGACCATCCCACATGAGGCATGCTGATTCCCTTTCGTCCTGCGGTCGGGAGGGGAAAGCCCCTCCCGACCAGCCCGTCCGTCAACCGCTGACGGCGTTGGATGCTATTTGCCCTGCGCTCCAGGAAATGGCGTAGCACCCCACCGAGGCAGCTCCGAGGGATCCTCCGAGGGTGGGGGCGGCAGTAGCCGCTACCGCCGCTCCGCACAGCGCTCCGGCGAAACCGCCTGCCAGTGCACCCGCCACATCGCCCCAGAGCGCCTCGGTGTCGCCT
Organism: Streptomyces sp. NPDC005752; assembly: GCF_040630715.1. Lineage (NCBI taxonomy): Bacteria > Bacillati > Actinomycetota > Actinomycetes > Kitasatosporales > Streptomycetaceae > Streptomyces > Streptomyces sp. NPDC005752. The sequence continues at coordinate 90,386 of NZ_JBEXYB010000028.1, forward strand.
TGGGCCAGGTGAGTAATTCCCGTACCGACATCGCCTATCGGACCGAGGGCGTCGGCTACGCCGCTCAGGCTGAGGAGCCCGTTGGGGTCGATGCGGTTGACGGGGTCGCCTTCGGCGTAGAGGTAGGGGTTCTTCTCCTGGCCGGAGGGGTCGGGGCTGGTGAAGCGGCCGATGTTGGGGTCGTAGTAGCGGGCCGCGAAGTGGTAGAGGCCGGTGGGGTCCTGGTAGCCGCCGGCGAACCGGTAGGGCTGGGGCACGGTCTCGCTGGTCGTGGAGCGCTGGACACCGCGGGGGCTGTAGCCGTAGCTGTTGACCTTCGTGCCGGTCTCGTCGGCCATGGCGACCACCGAACCGAGTGCGTCGGTCAGGTAGTAGTAGTTCTTCCCCCCACGGGTCATGGAGTTCAACGTGCCCCCGGGTTCGCGATTAAATCCTGTGTCCACTCCGGCGGTTGAGGTGCCGGCCAAGCCGATCGGGCCGTTGTGGAAGAAGGTGTCACCGAGCTTGATCCGCTCGGACTGGTCGGTCGACCCGTACTGCCCCGCGTACGTCTTCCCGGCGACCGTGACAGAGGTCATCTGGGAGTAGTCCGACCACTTCTCGCCCGTCCTGGTGTCCTCGGGCGTGGAGGCACCTGCCGTTTCGTTGCCGATCTTGTCGTAGGACCAGTTCGTCGCGGAACCGTTCTTCGCGGTGACCTGCTGGGCGTCGTTGATCGTGTAGGTGGTGCCCCGCGGGCAGCCGGGGTCGGTGCCCTGGGAGGTCAGGTTGCCGGCCAGGTCGTAGCAGTACTGCCAGGAGCTGTTCAGCGTGGTGCCCTTCTCCTCCTTGGCGTAGGAGAAGCGGCCCGCGCTGTCGTAGGTGTAGGAGGTCTTGTAGCCGCTCACCGCGTCCGTGCTGGTGCGGATCTTGCCGCCGTCCTTGGTCCCGTCGGCGTAGGAGTAGGCGAGATCGACCAGGGTGCCCTTGGGTGAGGTGGCCTTGATCTTCTCCGGGCGGCCCGACTTGTCCGGGGTGACCGTCTGGACGGTGCTGCCCGGATAGGTGGTTCTGGTGCGGACGTCGTTGTTGTCGTACTCGTACGAGGTGGTCCTGCCCTTGGGGTCCTTGAGGGACTTGAGCTTGTTCACCTCGTTCCAGGTGTAGTCCGTCAGCCCTGCCGGGTCCTGGTAGGTGTCGACGTTTCCGGCCGGGGTGTAGGCGAGGACGGTCTGCGAGCCGTCCTGCAGCGTACGTACGGTCTCCCGGGACAGCGGATCGAAGTCGTACGTGATGACACCGGTGCTGTCGGAGCGCTGCTTGAGGTTGCCGTCACCGTCGTAGGAGTAGGTCACGGTCGCGTAGTCGGAGCTGTCGACCTCGGTGACGCGGTCACGGTTGTCGTAGGTGTAGAGCGTGGTCACCCCGCGGGCGTCCTTGACCATGGTCGTGCGCCCGAGGCCGTCGTAGTAGTACGTGGTCGTGCCCAACGGTGCGGGCGCCTTGACCGTCTTGAGGTTGCCCTGGGCGTCGTAGGTGAAGGTGGTGGACACCGACTTCGTCGAGGTCATCTTCGTCGTGGCCCTGCAGCGCTGGCCCTCGAAGCCCTCGCAGGTCGGGGTGGCCGGGTTGTAGTCGAAGCTCTGGTTCCCGCCGCCCGTGCCCTCCACCGCGACCGACTTGGTGTTGCCCGCCGTGTCGTAGGTGTAGTTGGTCTTCTCGTTGTCCGCGGTCGTCATCGAGCCGGGAAGGTCGGCACCGGCGATGGTCCGGTAGCCGGTCGCCGTGGAAGTGGCCCCGGTCGGCAGCTTGGCCGAGGTCGGGTTGTTGCGGCCGTCCCACCCGTATGTCGTGACGTTGGCTCCGGTGCCGCCGACTCCCATGGCGTCCGAAGCCGTTGCGACGTTGCGGTTCGCGTCGAACGTCCTGGTCCGGTTGTGGGTCAGGGCGTCGGTGACGTCGGAGACCTGGCCGTCACCGTCGTGTTTGTACGTCGTGGAGTGCTGCTCGGGGTCGGTGACCTTCGTCGTGCCCGCCGCCGAGGGCGAGGACGCCGAGTAGGTGTAGGTCCAGGTGGGACCCGTGTGGCCGGAGCCGTTGAGGGCGGTTGCGCGGAGCATGGAGGTGACGCGGTTGCGGTCGTCGTAGGTGAAGACCGTGACCCGCCCCTCCGGGGTGGTGATCTTCGTCAGCCGGCGTGAGCCGTCGTACCCGAACTGGGTGGCCTTGCCCTCGGTGTCCGTCGTCTTCGCGACGTCACCTGACGGGTTCAGGTCGTAGACGGCGGTGCGGCCCGTGTGGTCCTTTGCCTGCCACTGCGAGGCGTCCGTCTTCAGCAGGTCCACCCACCGGCCGGAACGGGTCTCGGTGACCTTGAACCCTTCGTGCTCGGACCCCTCGTCGTGCTGGGTGACCGTGATGACGCCGTGGTTCCTGTCGGTGACCTTCGTCAGCGTGCCACCGGCGTCGTAGGTGTCCTTGGAACCCGACTTGCGGTCGGTCAGCGTGTACGTACCGTCCGCGTTCTTCTTCAGGTCCTTCGAGTATCCCTTGGGCGTGGTGAAGGTGCCGTCGGACTCCTCGGTGAAGCGGACCGCCGCGCCGCTCGCGTCGTAGACGACGACCTCGGAGGCGAAGACCTGCGCGTAGCGCTCGTACTCCTGCCACCAACGCTGCGACACCTTCCCCCACGGGGCGTCCAGCGAGTTGTACGTCCGCGCCAGCCGCAGCTTCTGCCCCACCCCGGCGACGTCGAAGTCGGTGGCGGCGAGCATCAGGTTGCCGTTGGAGTAGTTCACCCGCGCGACGAGCGAGTCCGTGACCCGGAAGTCGGAGATCTGATGCCACGGCACCGAACCCTGCCCCTCCGGCACATACGCCATCACCGAAGCCGACGAGCGGGCGGCACCCGCCCCGTTGCCGGCTCGGGCCCGGTCCTTCTGTGCGGCCCGCCAGGCCGCGACCTCGGCAGACACCGGCGCCTCGGCCTCCGCAGGGACCGGGCTGTTGGATCCGACCTTCACCTCAGGCATCCGCGCCTTCGTGTCGCCCGGCCCCCACGCCGAGACGGCCGACGGGTCGTCGGCCGCAGGAGCGGCGAGAGCGGGCAGTGCGGACGTACCGAGCGCGACCACCACCAACGCGGCGGTCAGAGCGGTTCTGGGATGTATGCGAGCACGCCGAAACGGCGTGCCGGAAGCACGCGAAACCATGCAATCCCCCCACGGGAAACAAGAATCACAGCGGCCACAACGGTCACTGGAGCTCCACACGCTGACACGAGGCTTCACGTTCGGCGAACGACTTCCCTGCCCCATGAACGCAAACCTGCCGGAACAAGCCGTTGCCGCCGACCGTTACGCCCCGGAATATTCACCAGCACGACATCATTTGCCTAGCGGCAACTGTTTGGTGACCCGCTGAAACGGGGCCGAAAACCGCTCCGCCCAGTCGACGTCCACCACCAGGCCACTCCCGTACCGGTGGGATGACGGGGTATCACTCGCCTCCGAACGCAGGCACATCAGAGCTGCCGCCCAGCCGTCGCCCCCGACTACCCAGGCCCCGCTGGGTGTGCCTCGTGCCGCCCGTCCCCGGATCCGCTTCCCGCACCGCGCGGAGCGAGAGCTGCGGGGCGGAGAGACGTCTGTGGGAGGGGAATCGTCTCCGCAGGCGCCCGTCCGTCCGTGCGGCCGTCAACTCTTCCTGGCGTACTCCAGGACCCAGGCGATCGCCAGCAGCACCCCGAAAGCACCCAGCACGAGGAGTCCGACGACTTCGAGGAGTCCCGCCCCCTCCGTGGCGCCCCGGATCGAGCCGGCCACCCCGCCCACCGCCAGGCATATCCCGAGCACCAGTGTGCGTGACCCCTGCGGCCGGCCCCAGTGCCGAGGGCGGGGTCCACGGCGCCGGTCGGAGCGACTGTCGTGTGCATACGGCATCTGTGTCTCCGTCGCCTTCAGTCCAGTACGCCGTCGAGGAGGGCCGCCCACTGGGTGACCACCCTCTCCCGCCGCGCCCTGTCGTCCGTCAGGACGTTGGCGAGGCCCAGGCCGCGGGCCATGTCGAGCAGGCCCTGGACCGTCTCGCGCACGCCGGGGCGGCTCTCGTCGGCGCGCAGGAGTTCCACGGCGATGCGGTGGGTCTCGCGGCCGACGCGGGCCTCGAGTTCAGTCACGCGGGGCCTCAGTTGCGCTTCGTTCGAGGCGGCGACCCAGAGCTGGAGCGCGGCGCGGAAGAGCGGGCCGGTGTAGAGGTCGACCAGGGCGGCGACCACCGCCGTGCGGCCCTGCACGGGGAGGGCGCGCAGGGCGGCGGAGCGCTCCTCGGCGACGTATTCGACGGCGCCGGTGAACAGGTCCTCGCGGGTCGGGAAGTGGTGCTGGGCGGCTCCCCGCGAGACCCCGGCGTGCTCGGCGACGACGGTGACCGTGGAGCCCGCCCAGCCGTGTTCGGCCAGGCAGGCCACCGCCGACGCCAGGAGCCGCTGCCGGGTGGCGCGGCTCCTGTCCTGCTTCGGGGGCGTCACAGCACCCATGAGGGATCCCGTCGTTCCAGGAAGGCCGTCATCCCCTCCCGTGCGTCGTCGGAGGCGAAGAGCGCCGCCGAGCGGGCGATGAGGTCTTCTGCGTACTGGTCGAAACTCCTCAGCACAGTAGCCGTGACCAGCTCTTTCGAAGCCGTCAGCCCCTGTGGGGAGGCCCTGCGCAGTCCGTCGAGTACCGGTACGAGCGCCTTGTCCACGTCCTCGGGACCGGCGGCCAGCGTGATGAGGCCGATGCGGGCGGCCTCCGCCGCTTCGAAGCGTTCCCCGGTGAGGTAGTAGCGGGCGGCGGCTCGCGGGTCCAGGCGTGGCAGCAGGGGCAGGGAGATGACGGCGGGCGCGAGGCCCAGGCGCGACTCGGTGAGGGCGAAGGTGGCGTCGGGCCCCGCCGCCGAGATGTCGCAGGCGCCGAGCAGGCCGAGTCCGCCGGCCCGGACGTGGCCGGTGACCCGGGCCACGACGGGTTTGGGCAGGGCGACGATCGCCCGCATCAGGGCGACGAAGGAAGCCGGTTCGGGGGGTGCGGTCAGGTCGGCGCCCGCGCAGAAGGTGTTGCCGGTGTGGGTCAGGACGACGGCCCGGACGGTGTCGTCGCCCGCGCACCCGGCCAGCGCTTCGGAGAGCTCGCCGACGAGACGTGCGGAGAGCGCGTTGCGATTGGCCGGGGAGTCGAGGGTGAGGGTGGTGATGCCCCGGTCGTGGGACGGGGCCGCCAGGGTCGTCACTGCTTCTCCCGGTCGCGCAGCTCACGCCGCAGGATCTTGCCGGACACCGCGCGCGGCACCGCCTCGATGAACTCGGCCTGCCTGACCTTCTTGTACGGGGAGACCCGGTCGGCGACGTAGGCGATGACGCCCTCGGCCGTGAGGTCTCCGGCACCGGGCCCGCGGACCACGTAGGCCTTGGGGACCTCGTTGCCGTCGGCGTCGTGCACCCCGATGACCGCGGCGTCGGCGATCGAGGGGTGGGTGAGGAGGAGGGCCTCCAGATCGGCGGGGGCGACCTGGTAGCCCTTGTACTTGATCAGCTCCTTGACGCGGTCGACGACGTACAGCCAGCCGTCCGTGTCGACCCGGCCCACGTCCCCGGTGTGCAGCCAGCCGTCGACGTCGATCATGGCGTCGGTCGCGTCGGGGCGGCCCAGGTAGCCCTTCATCACCTGGGGGCCGCGGATGAGGATCTCGCCGTCGGAGCCTGTGCCGACGTCGATGCCGGGGTCGGTGAGCGAGACGATCCGCATCTCGGTTCCGGGCAGCAGCTTGCCGACGGTGCCGGGCGGCGGGTCCTCCTCGCCGAGGGGCACCACGTGGGTGCCGGGCGACAGCTCCGTCATGCCGTACGCCTGCCGAACGGCGGGGAGACCGAGCCGGCGGGAGCAGGCGGCGGCGAGCTTCGGGTCCAGAGGCGCGGCGGCGCTGACGACGTACTCCAGGGACGAGAGGTCGTAGTCGCCGACGAGCGGGTGCTTGGCGAGGGCCAGGACGATGGGCGGGGCGACGTACAGGCCGGTGATGCGGTGGGTCTGGATCGTCTCGAGGAACTGGGCGAGGTCGAAGCGGGGCAGGACCACGACCGTGGCGCCGTAGCGCAGCGGCCCGTTCATGAGGGCGGTCAGCCCGTAGATGTGGAAGAAGGGCAGCACGGCCAGGATGCGGTCGCGCTCGCCGAGGGGCACGAAGGGGCGCAACTGCTCCAGGTTCGTGGCGATGGAGCGGTGGGTGAGCATGACGCCCTTGGGCATGCCGGTGGTGCCCGAGGAGTACGGGAGTACGGCGATGTCCTCGGCCGGGTCGAAGGAGATGTCCGGTTCGGGGGCGGCGGAGCCCAGCATGTCCAGGACCGAGGTGTGCCCCTCGGCCTGGTCGCAGACGTAGATCTCCTCGATGCCGCCTGCCAGTTCGGCGGCCCGGCGGGCCACGTCGAGGAGCGGGGACACGGTGACGATCCACCGGGCCACCGAGTCCCTGACCTGCTTCGCGAACTCCTCTGCGGTGGCCAGCGGGTGGATCGTCGTGACGGTGGCACCGGCTCGGGTCGCCCCGTAGAAGACGGCCGGGTAGGCGATCGTGTTGGGGCTGTGCAGGGCGAGCACGTCGCCCTTGCGGAGTCCGGCCGCGGCGAGGTAAGCGGCGATACGCCGGTGGAAGGTGTCGAGCTGGGCGTACGTCACGCTCATGCCGTTGGTGCCGTCGATCAGAGCGGGCGTGTCACCGAAGTCGGCGGCGTTCCCGAGGACGGCTTCGTGGATGGGTCTTTCGAGGGGCTGGACGTCTGCGTACTCGCTGTGGAACACCACGGTGGTCCCCTTCGACGCGGGTGGAGAGCCAGAATCGCCCCTGCCGGGGGCGGATGGGGAGACCCGGGACGTGGCCGGAAGCCGTCAGTACGACTTCGGCAGGCCCAGGGTCTGATGGGAGACGTAGTTGAGGATCATTTCGCGGCTGACGGGTGCGATGCGGGAGACACGTGCGGCCGTGACCAGGGAGGCGAGCCCGTACTCCCGGGTGAGACCGTTGCCGCCGAGGGTGTGGACGGCCTGGTCGACGGCCCTGACGCACGCTTCGGCCGCGGCGTACTTCGCCATGTTGGCGGCCTCGCCCGCGCCGATGTCGTCGCCGTCGTCGCAGAGCTTCGCGGCCTTCTGCATCATCAGACGGGCGAGTTCAAGCTCGATGTGCGCCTGGGCGAGCGGGTGCGCGACGGCCTGGTGGGCGCCGATGGGCACGCCCTTCCAGACGGTGCGGCTCTTCGCGTAGTCCACGGCCCGTTCGACGGCGTAGCGGCCCATGCCGATGGCGAAGGCCGCGCCCATGATGCGCTCCGGGTTCAGACCGGCGAAGAGCTGGAGCAGGCCCGTGTCCGCCTCCTCGCCGACGAGTGCGTCCGCGGGCAGCCGTACGTCGTCGAGGACCAGCTCGAACTGCTTCTCGGCGGCGTGGAGTTCCATGTCGATCGGGGTGCGGGTGAAGCCGGGGGTGTCGCGGGGGACGATGAAGAGACAGGGCTTGAGGCTGCCGGACCTGGCGTCCTCGGTACGGCCGACGATCAGGGTCGCGTCGGAGATGTCGACGCCGGAGATGAAGACCTTGCGGCCGCTCAGGATCCAGTCCCCGCCGTCGCGGCGGGCGGTGGTGGTGATGCGGTGCGAGTTGGAGCCGGCGTCGGGCTCGGTGATGCCGAACGACATGGACAGGCTGCCGTCGGAGAGGCCCGGTAGCCAGGTCCGCTTCTGGGACTCGGTGCCGAAACGGGCGATGACGGTGCCGCAGATCGCCGGGGAGACGACCATCATGAGGAGAGGGCTTCCGGCGGCGCCGAGCTCCTCCAGGACGATGGAGAGCTCTGCCATGCCCCCGCCTCCGCCGCCGTACTCCTCGGGGAGGTTGACGCCGAGATAGCCGAGCTTGCCGGCCTCGGACCAGAGCTCGCGGGGGTGCTCGCCCTTGCGGGCCAGGGCGGTGGTGTAGTCGCGGCCGAAGCGCTTGCCGAGTGCGGCCACGGCGGCGCGGAGGGCCTTGTGCTCTTCGGTTTCGAGGACGGTGCTCATGAGGTCGTCTCCTCCTGGTGCGCGGATGCGGGCGCGGGGCATGACGGGTACGGAGCGTGCCGAGTGCGGGTACGGGGCGTGCCTGGGGGCGGGGGCCGTACCGAGCGGGTACGGGCGCGCCGGGTGCGTGCTACGACGGCTGGGCGGATGCGTCCTGTACGACGGCGAGCAGCGCGCCGACCTCGACCTGGAGGCCGGGGGCGGCATGGAGTGCGGTGAGCGTGCCGGAGGCGGGGGCGAGGATGCGGTGCTCCATCTTCATCGCCTCCAGCCAGATCAAGGGCTGCCCGGCCTCGACGGCCGCCCCCGGCGCGAGCCCCTCGGCGAGACGCACGACGGTGCCGGGCATGGGGGCGAGCAGGGAGCCGGGTTCGGTGCGTTCGGCGGGGTCGGTGAAGCGGGGCAGGGCGGTGAAGGTGTACGAGCCGGACGTGGTGTCCACGTAGGTCCGGTCGCCGTGCGTGGTGACGGTGAAGTGCCGGGTCACACCGCCGGTTTCGAGGGTGACCGCATCGGGGCGGACTGCGAGGACCCGCTCACCGGTCTCGGGGGCCGGGACTCCGTCCCGGCCGGTGCGGTAGGAGACCTCGTACTCGGTGCCGTCGGGCTCGGCGCGGTAGCGCCCGGTCTGCGGTGCGGTGGCCAGGTTCCGCCAGGCGCCGAACCGCGCGGGGCCGGTTCCGCCCGGCGCGCCCCGGGCCGCGCGGGACGCCGAGGCGAGCGTGGCGGCCGTGGCGGCGAGGCGGCGGGCGGGGTCCTCGCCGGGGGTACCGGTCGCCGTCAGGGCGGCCAGGTGCCGGTCGTAGAAACCGGTGTCGAGGTGCCCGGCGGTGAAGTCCGGGTGGCGCAGGGAGCGTACGAGCAGCTCCCGGTTGGTGACCGGGCCGTGGATGCGTGCGCGTTCCAGGGCGCGGGCGAGGAGACGGACCGCCTCGGTGCGGGTGGGTGCGTGTGCGATGACCTTGGCGAGCATCGGGTCGTAGTGCACGCCGATGGTGTCGCCGCCGGTGTATCCGGTGTCGAGGCGGATGCCGGGTTCGTCCGGCACGTCGAGCGTGAGCAGTGCTCCGGTCTGCGGCTGCCAGTCACGCGCCGGGTCCTCGGCGTAGAGGCGGGCCTCGACGGCGTGGCCCGAGGGCTCGGGCGGTGCGGCGGCGGGCAGGGGGCCGCCCTCCGCGATCCGCAGTTGGAGAGCCACCAGGTCGAGGCCGAACACCGCTTCCGTCACGGGGTGTTCCACCTGGAGCCGGGTGTTCATCTCCAGGAAGTACGGTCTCCCCTCACTCGACACGAGGAACTCGACGGTCCCCGCGCCCCGGTAGGCCACCGCCTGCGCGGCGGCGACGGCCGCGTCACGCAGCCGCCCGCGCAGGGCGTCGTCGAGACCGGGTGCGGGGGCCTCCTCGATGACCTTCTGGTGGCGGCGCTGGAGCGAGCAGTCGCGCGTGCCGAGCGCCCACACCGTGCCCTGCCCGTCCGCCATGACCTGGACCTCGACGTGCCGGCCCCGCTCGACGTACGGCTCGGCGAACACCTCGCCGTCCCCGAAGGCACCGGCCGCCTCGGCGGAGGCGGCGGTCATCTCCTGCCGGAGCGAGCCCAGGTCCCGCACGATCCGCATCCCGCGTCCGCCCCCGCCCGCCGCCGCCTTCAGCAGCAGGGGCAGATCGGCGGCGGTGGCGCTCCCCGGATCGACCGGGGCGAGCAGCGGAACGTCGGCGGCGGCCATCAGCTCCTTCGCCCGGGTCTTGGACGCCATCAGCTCGATGGCCTTGACCGGCGGCCCCACCCACACGAGCCCCGCGTCCTGCACGGCCCGTGCGAACCCGGCGTTCTCCGAGAGGAAGCCGTACCCCGGGTGCACGGCGTCGGCGCCCGCGGCGAGCGCGGCGGCGACGACGAGGTCGCCGCGCAGATACGTGTCCCCCGGTGCGGCGCCCGGCAGGCGTACGGCGGTGTCGGCCTCCCGTACGTGCAGGGCGCCGGCATCCGCGTCCGAGTACACGGCGACGGTGGAGATGCCCAGCTCCCGGCAGGTGCGGAAGATCCGGCAGGCGATCTCGCCCCGGTTGGCGACCAGCAGTGCGGTGATCATCCGTTGCCTCACATCCGGAAGACGCCGAAGCCGCGCGCGCCTTCGACCGGTGCCGTATGGATCGCTGACAGGCACATCCCGAGGACGGTCCTGGTGTCGCGCGGGTCGATGACCCCGTCGTCGTACAGCCGCCCCGAGAGGAACATCGGCAGCGACTCGGACTCGATCTGCTGTTCCACCATGGCCCGGAGGCCGGCGTCGGCCTCGTCGTCGTAGGGCAGGCCCTTCGCGGCGGAGGAGGCCCGGGCGACGATGGAGAGGACGCCGGCCAGCTGCTGGGGTCCCATGACGGCGGACTTGCTGCTGGGCCAGGCGAAGAGGAAGCGGGGGTCGTAGGCCCGGCCGCACATGCCGTAGTGCCCGGCACCGTAGGACGCGCCCATCAGCACGGAGAGGTGCGGGACCCTGGAGTTCGACACGGCGTTGATCATCATCGCGCCGTGCTTGATGATGCCGCCCTGCTCGTACTCCTTGCCGACCATGTAGCCGGTGGTGTTGTGGAGGAAGAGGAGGGGGATGTCGCGCTGGTTGGCGAGCTGGATGAACTGCGCGGCCTTCTGCGACTCCTCGCTGAACAGCACGCCCTGCGCGTTGGCGAGGATGCCGACGGGATAGCCGTGCAGGCGCGCCCAGCCGGTGACCAGGCTGGTGCCGTAGAGCGGCTTGAACGCGTCGAAGTCGGAGCCGTCGACGAGCCGGGCGATGACCTCGCGCGGGTCGAAGGGGACCTTCAGATCACCGGGCACGATCCCGATCAGCTCGTCCTCGTCGTACTTCGGCGGCTCGGCGGGGCCCGGATCCGGGTGTGCCTTGCGCCAGTTGAGCCGGGCGACGATCCGCCGGGCCTGGCGCAGCGCGTCGTGCTCGTCGACGGCGTAGTGGTCGGCAAGGCCCGAGGTGCGGGCGTGCATCTCGGCGCCGCCGAGCGACTCGTCGTCGCTCTCCTCGCCGGTGGCCATCTTGACCAGGGGCGGCCCGCCGAGGAAGACCTTGGACCGCTCCTTGATCATCACGGTGTGGTCGGACATCCCGGGGACGTACGCGCCTCCGGCGGTGGAGTTGCCGAACACCACGGCCACGGTCGGGATTCCGGCGGCGGACAGCCGTGTGAGGTCGCGGAAGAGCGCGCCGCCGGGGATGAAGATCTCCTTCTGCGATGGCAGGTCCGCTCCCCCCGACTCGACGAGGCTGATGCACGGGAGCCGGTTGGCGAAGGCGATCCCGTTGGCGCGCAGGGCCTTCTTCAGGGTCCAGGGGTTGGATGCCCCGCCGCGCACGGTCGGGTCGTTGGCGGTGATCAGGCACTCCACCCCGGACACGATCCCGATCCCGGTGACGAGCGAGGCGCCGACCGCGTAGTCACTGCCCCAGGCGGCGAGCGGGGACAGCTCCAGGAACGGGGTGTCGGGGTCGACCAGCAGCTCGATCCGTTCACGGGCGAGGAGCTTGCCGCGCTTCCGGTGGCGCGCCACGTACTTCTCGCCGCCGCCCGCCAGGGCCTTGGCGTGCTCGGTGTCGAGCTCGGCGAGCTTCGCGAGCATGGCCTCGCGGTGGGCGGCGTATTCGGGCCCCGCGGTGTCGAGCGCGGTGGGCAGGACGGTCATGTGTTCACCTCCGGTGCGTCGAGGAGCGCCACGGGCACGGGGAGATGCCGGGACCGCAGCCACTCCCCCACCGCCTTGGCCTGCGGGTCGAAGCGTGCCTGCGCGGCCACGCCTTCGCCGAGGAGGCCGTGGACGACGAAGTTCAGCGCCCGCAGGTGCGGGAGGACGTGGCGTACGACGGTGAGCCCGGTGGTCTCCGGAAGCAGTTCGTGGAAGCGGGCCACGGTCAGCTCGTGGGCCAGCCACCGCCAGGCGTCGTCGCCCCGTGCCCACACTCCGACGTTGGCGTCGCCTCCCTTGTCACCGCTGCGGGCGCCGGCGACGTGCCCGAGGGGGGCGGTGCGGGTGGGCCCGGGCGGGAGCGGCTCGGGGAGCTCCGGTTCCGGCACCTCGTCGAGTTCCCTGTACGGTCCGGCCACCGGGATCGTCTCCCGGGTGCCGTCGGGCAGCACGGCGACGTGCTCGACCTCGCCGGCCGGTACGTACGCGGCCTCGAACACCCCGTACGGTGCGCCCCTGCCCGGCGGGGCGGTCACATGGAAGCCGGGGTAGCTGCCGAGTGCCAGCTCCACGGCCGCTCCGGACACCGCGCGGCCGACCGCCTCGGCGTCCTGGTCGCGGACGACGAGCCGCAGCAGCGCGCTGGCCGTCTCCTCGCTCGTCGCGTCGGCCCGGTCGGTGCGGGCGAGCTCCCACCGCACCTCGGCCGGCTTCGGACCGGCGCGGTCGAGGGCGTCGGCGAACTGCTCGCGCACGAGTCGGGCCTTCGCCTCGATGTCGAGCCCCGTCAGCACGAAGACGACCTCGTTGCGCCACCCACCGAGCCGGTTGAGCCCGACCTTGAGCGTGGGCGGCGGGGCCTCGCCGCGTACGCCACTGATCCGTACCCGGCCCGGCCCGTCCTGCGACAGCCGGACGGTGTCGAGACGGGCGGTGACGTCGGGCCCGGCGTAGCGGGCGCCGCCGGTCTCGTACAGCAGTTGCGCGGTGACGGTGCCGATGTCGACGACGCCGCCGGTTCCGTCGTGCTTGGTGATGACGCAGGACCCGTCCGCGTGGATCTCGGCGAGCGGGAAGCCGGGCCGGCGGACGTCGTGGTCGCCGAAGAAGGCGTAGTTCCCTCCGGTGGCCTGGGTTCCGCATTCCAGGACGTGCCCGGCGACGACGGCCCCGGCGAGTGCGTCGTGGTCGTCGCGCCCCCACCCGAAGTGGGCGGCGGCGGGCCCGGTGACGAGGGCCGCGTCGGTGACCCGGCCGGTGACGACGACGTCGGCCCCGCCCCGCAGGCATGCCGCGATGCCGGCGCCTCCGAGGTAGGCGTTGGCGGTGAGGTACCCGTCGGGCACGGGGCGGCTGTCACCCTCGACGTGCGCCACCCGCACGGGTACGCCGGTCCGGTCCGCCAGTTCCCGTACGGCGTCGGCGAGTCCGGCCGGATTGAGCCCGCCGGCGTTGGCGACGATCTTCACGCCGCGCTGGTGGGCGAGCCCGAGACTCTCCTCAAGCTGCCGCAGGAAGGTCGAGGCGTACCCGCGCTTCGGGTCCTTGAGGCGGCTGCGGCCCAGGATGAGCATGGTGAGTTCGGCGAGGTAGTCACCGGTGAGGACGTCCAGCGGGCCGCCGGTGAGCATGTCGCGTACGGCGTCGAAACGGTCGCCGTAGAAGCCGGACGCGTTGCCGACGCGGAGCGGGCGCGTCACAGGTCCGCCTTCCGCGGCCGCCCGGGCCCGGCAGGTCCGGCGAAGGCCTGCGCGATGTCCAGCCACTGCCCGGCGTCCGCGCCCACCGCCTCCACGGCGAGATCGTCCCGGTGGGCGCGCTGGGTGACGAGCAGGCAGAAGTCGAGGAGGGGCCCGGTGACCCGCTGGGTGGCGTCTTCGGGTCCGTACACCACCGACTCGCCGTCCTCCGACCGGAGTTCCACCCGGAACTGCTCGCAGGGGGGCTGGAGTCCGCGCACGAGGTAGGCGTAGTCACGCGCCCGGACACCGATCCTGGCGACGTGCCGCAGCCGTGCGGTCGGCCTCCTCGTCACCCCGAGCGCGTCGGCGATGTCCTGACCGTGCGCCCAGGTCTCCATGAGCCGCGCGGTCCCCATCGAGGCGACGCTCATGGGCGGGCCGTACCAGGGCAGCTTCGTCCCGGCGGGGGCCGCACGGAGGGCTTCCTGGAGCCGGGCCCGCCCCGTGCGCCACTCCACGAGGAGGGCTTGTGGAGTGAGGGCGGTGACGGCTTCCCGGGCCGCTTCGCCGACGAACGTCTCGGGGGCGGCCAGTGCCTTCTCCACCTCGGCGGCGAAGGCGTCGGGCTCGGTGGCGGCCACCAGGGCGACCTCGTCGGTCCAGTTGAGGTGGGCGATCTGGTGGGCGACGGTCCACCCCTCGGCGGGGGTCGACGCGGCCCACTCGTGGGCACTCAACCCGGCTACGAGACCGTCGAGTTCGGCGCCCTCCTCACGCATGTCGTCGAGTACGGCGGCGGTCACGTCCGATGCGTCGGGCACGGTGCGCTCCCCTCGGGGCGTGGCGGTGTGCCCCGGAGCATGCCAGTGGCCCGCAAAACAAGCAAGCATGCTTGCATGATTCGATTCACCGCCACCCGCTACGGTTTCGGCACCGGTGCGGGCGCGCAGGCGGCCGATCCCCGGCACGGGCCGCCGACCGGGCGCCGGGCACTGGCGTTTGATTTCGCCCTCCGGAGCCGGAGATCATGTCGGCTCGGCCCGGAAGGGACCGGGAACGGGGAAACGGGGAGGCTTTCACAGTGGCCTGGGACGAATGGGAACAGCTCAAGGGCGATGCGGCGGCGCGCGGTTCCGCACAGATGCAACTGAATCAGTACCCGGCCGACCAGGGGGGTGGAGCTCCGGCAGGGGCTTCGGAGGATCTGAAGTCGGACAAGAAGGCATGGGTGAAGGCCGGCGAGGGTGTCACGGGCCTGAAGGACGGCATCAGCACGGCCCTGACGAAGCTGAGCGACGGGCAGGCAGGACTGGGTGAAACTTCCGGGTGCTTGAGTGCGGCGGCCCAGAAGGAGCTGTACGACTCCTGGAAGAAGTACGTCGGCGACGTGAGCAGCCGCTGTGGCGAGCTGGGCGGGCTTCTGGAGAGGTCGGGTCACGATCTGTCGACGTCTGACGAGGCGGTCATGGGGGAGCTGGACAGGCTCAAGGTGAAGTACGAGGACACCGAGGCCGTCGGCGGCCGGGCGAAGGAGAACTGATCCGCGGTCATGAATCTTGCGACACTGAAAGCATTCAAGCCGTCGGAGTACGAGGACGCCGCGGACGGCTACCGGGGGACCGGCGACATGGCCGGCGCGGCCAAGGACACGGTCGACAACCAGATCTGCGCGGGGATACGCAACCGGCTCGAGGGCAAGGCAGCGGCAGCCGCCCTGCGGGAGCTCCAGAAGCTGTCGAAGAACTTCCACTACGCGCAGACCGAGTGCGGTCTGGTGAGCACCGCGCTGAATGGCTTCGCCTTCGACATGGCCGTGGCCAAGCGGAAGCTGGACACGGCGGTCGAGGACGCCCAGGCCAACGGCTGCACAGTGAACCCCGACGGCTCGGTCACCTTTCCGGCAGGCAAGAAGCCCGGCGACGAGAAGATCGCTGATGGCGGCACGGTCACCGGGAGTGCCGGGGGCAGCCAGACCTCGGACGCCCTGGAGCGCCAGGCGGTGAACATGCACCCGAACCCGAACTACGGCACGGCGATGGCGTACGCGAACCGGATCGCCGACGCCGTGAAGGAAGCCACGGACGCCGACACGAAGTGGGCGCCGAAACTGCGCGCGCTGAAGGCCGACGACGACCTGACGGTCTCCAAGCATGACTGGGCC